>DATKNA010000385.1:0-8324 GCA_035541595.1 Kineosporiaceae bacterium
CACCGCTCGGTCCTGGACGGAGGTTGGCGCGCCCTCACCGGCCTCGACACGGGCGGCTCGACGGGCCCGGCGCAACCAGCCCGTACCCCGACCCCACCACTCACATGATCAGCAGCAGCAGCATTGCAAGAGGCCCCGCGATCAGTAACCGTCCGGTCACGTGATCGACATGGATTGCATGATCGCGAGAGGGCGCGGGAGGGCGCGGGAGGGCGCGGGAGGGCGCGGGAGGGGCGGAAGCGGCGGTTAGGCTGCGGCCGTGAGCCTGCCTTCCGCCGAAGGAATCTGCGTCGTGGGTGCCGGGATCCTCGGCCTGGCCTTGGCCCGGGAGCTCGGCCGGCGCCACCCGGGGCTGCCCGTCACCGTGGTCGAGAAGGAGCGCGAGGTCGCCGCCCACCAATCCGGGCACAACAGCTGTGTGGTCCATGCCGGGCTGTACTACGAGCCGGGGTCGCTGAAGGCCACCCTGTGCCGGCGCGGTGGGTCGATGCTGCGCGAGTACTGCTCGGAGCATGGCATCCGGTACGACGAGCTCGGCAAGGTCGTCGTGGCGTCCTCCGAGGCCGAGCTCCCGGCCTTGCGTCGGATCGGCGACCGGGCGGAGCGTAACGGCGTCCCCGGCCTACGGTTCGTGGACGCCGCCGGGCTGCGGGAGCTCGAGCCCTGGGCGGTGGGCGTCGCGGCCCTGCACTCCCCGCACACCGCGACCGTCGACTTCCCGTCGGTCTGCCGACGCCTCGCGGACGACGTCCGGGACGGCGGCGGGGAGGTGCTGCTGGGGCAGGAGGTCGAGGGCGTCCGGCCGGTGGGGGGCGGGGTCGAGGTGAGCCTGGCGAGCGGGCCACGTCGGTTCGTCGCCGCGGTCGCATGCGCCGGCCTGGGCAGCGACCGGGTAGGGCGCCGTAACGGCGCACCCGAGCCGAAGGTCCGGATCGTGCCGTTCCGCGGTGAGTACTGGCGATTGCGGCCGGCCGCCAGGGAGCGGGTCCGCGGCCTGATCTACCCGGTTCCCGATCCGCGCTACCCGTTCCTCGGCGTGCACCTCACCCGGCGGTTCGACGGCGAGGTGCTGGTCGGACCGAACGCGGTGATGGCGCTGGCGCGCGAAGGCTACCGCTGGCGCGACGTGGATCTCGGTGACCTGGCAGATCTCGCGCGCTGGCCCGGACTCTGGCGTCTGGCCCGCCGGCACTGGCGGACCGGTGCCCGGGAGATGGCGGTGTCCCTGTCCAAACGGGCCTTCCTCGCGTCCGCCCGGCGGTACGTGCCGTCGCTGACGATGACGGATCTCGCCCGGGCCTCGGCGGGGGTCCGCGCGCAGGCGGTCGACCGGGACGGCTCCCTCGTCGACGACTTCGTCATCGACGTCGACGGCCCCGTCGTCGCCGTCCGTAACGCCCCCTCACCGGCAGCCACCTCCAGCCTTGCGATCGCCGAGTACGTCGCCGACCGGGTGCCCGTCCTCGGCGCCGCGTGACCGCCGGACCGATCATCCTGGCGGGTCGACCCGCGCGAGTCAGTCGTGGACGACCGACGTGCGCGAAGTGAAGACCAGATCGCCGTACTCCCCCGGGTGCCGCGTGATGAAGGCCTTGACGAACGGGCACAACGGGACGACCCGCAGGCCGCGCACCCGGACGTCGTCGAGCGCCCAGCGGACCAGCGTCGACGCGACGCCCTGACCCTCGAACGCCGGGTCGGCCTCGGTGTGCGTGAACATGATGACGTCGCCGGCGGCGATGTACGCGACGACCGCCGCGATCGTGCCATCGACGACGCCGACGTAGCGCCGGCTCTCGTCGTCGCGAGAGAGCTCGATCGCGCGGCCGTCCTTCGTGGTCGCTGTCATGGGCACAGTCTCGTCCCGGCCCACGCAGCGCCCCGTGCCAGGGTTCACGGCAGCAGGCTCAGCCGACGACGAACGTCGTCCGTGCCGAGCCTCTCGCGGTGGTGGCGAACTCGGC
Source organism: Kineosporiaceae bacterium (assembly GCA_035541595.1). Lineage (GTDB taxonomy): Bacteria > Actinomycetota > Actinomycetes > Actinomycetales > Kineosporiaceae > DATKNA01. The sequence continues at coordinate 1,965 of DATKNA010000385.1, forward strand.
GCTGGCCACCCGGTGTCCATGGGAGGGGAAGTGCCAGCCTCCGACCGGCCTCGTGGCTCCTCGGACGACCGCGGTGAAGACTCCGGTCGTGGTGACCGTCAGCACGTGCCCACCCGAACGGAAGGTCAACCGCTTTCCGTTCCTGCTCCGGGACACGAGCGTCCACGACGGATCGAGATGCCACATCTGGCGGAACGCTCGCCCACCCGCGAAGCTGTCGGCGACTGCGAGCGAGGGCCGGGCTCGCTGCACCATGACGCCGCGCACGTGCCGGACGCCGTACAGGCTGTCCACGAGTGTCCAGCTCTGCGCGGGTGCCCTGATCGTCATCGCGGTGACGCTTGCCGCCGCCCTCGTGTACAGGCTGCCGCTGGGGTAGGCGACGTTGTGGGAGCTCTGGCCGACGGCGTACGCCTGGTAGGGGGAGGCATCGTAGGTGAAGCGACCGGGGTTGACGAGGATCCGGAGGCCGCGGGCCGACCAGGTGACCCCGGTCCGGTCCTGCTGGCCGTGACCCCAACGCGGGGGCCCGTAGCGAAGCGTGTAGTACGACGTGGTCGGATCGCGCCACGCCCACCGTCCGACGACGAGCCCCGCCTGGTCGTCGCGGAAGACGCGGGTGGTCCAGGTCGACCTCGTCGTGCCCTTGCTCTCGTCGGAATCGCCGATGAGGACCAGCTTGCCGTCCGGCTCGGTCATCCAGGCGAGCACGCGGTCCGCCCTCGCCGTCAGCGACCTGATGAGTGTGATCACGCCGTCCTTCGGGCGAACCTGCGCGACGGCGTCGGCGACCCGGTTCCAGAGCCGCATGTCGAGGGCGTGGTAAGTGCTCGACTGCTCCCACGAGGTCCCGGCCCGCGTCCAGGCCCGCGGGGCCTCGGAGCGGAACCTCGCCAGGATCTTGTCCCGCCATGTCGCGCGTCCCAGGAGTTGGGCGGCGTCGAGCACCGCGAGGTTCGCCATGATGCCGTGGTTGTGCACGGGGAACCGGGGCGGTCCGTAGTACCGCGTGCTGAACTGGACGTTCACGTCGGCCGTGATGGAGCCGGCCAGGCGGGACGAGCGCGACAGCCGATAGAGGCAGCTCTCCGTCTGCAGCCGGCGCATGGCGGTGCCTTCGTCCCAGCCGTAGGCGTTCGTGCCAGGGTCCGGGTTCTGGCTGTGGAAGGTTACGACCTGCTGGACGAGCGCGGCGACCGAGGACCACTGCCTGTCGTCCGCGGCGCGCTGCGCGAGCGGAGGCAGCCACGTCAGCCCCAGGAACGCGAGCTGCCAGGATGCAGTGGACACCGGCGGGTGCCGCCACCAGCTCGCCGGTATCTTGCCCACGGTGAACCGGGGGGCCGGTGGTAGGGACACGACGATGGGCTTGCCGTCCGGCACGGGCGTCGCGGTTGCTGTCGCGCACCGCGCCGGGGCGGCCGCGGCAGCGGCCGCCGCCTCGTCAGCCCCCAGGCCGCCGACTGCAGTGATGACGTGCGGCCGCGGGGTCGGCCGTGCGGCGACGGGCGCTCCCACCGCGGCCCCTTGGCTTGCCACAGCGACGGCGACTCCCACGATCACCGTCGCGACCGCGCTCCTGCACGAGACCCCCGTCTGACCCGTCATGCGCACAGGCGTAGTCCATTCGGGTGACCGACGAGGCGGCCTTTCCCTACAATCGACCTATTGGTGACTTTCGTCCCGTGAGGTGGGACGAAAGTCCGCTCATGTCACCCAGCGGGCGATGTGCACGACGGCCTTCAGGCCGTTGCCTACGATCACGTCGGCCTGGCCTGCACCGGCCGGCCCGTCCGCGACGTGGGCGCCGACCCGGACGTCGCGGGCGAGCGTCTCGCGACCCAGCAGGTCACCGAACTCCTCGACCGCCCGGATGACGCTGGCGTCCTGGGTGTCGACGTCCAGCCGGATGCGGTCGCCGACGGCGAGCCCGGCGTCCCGGCGCACCTGCTGAACCGCCCGGACGAGGTCCCGCGCGACGCCCTCGCGCTCGAGCTCGGGCGTGACCCGCAGATCGAGCACGACGAACCCGCCGGACGGCAGGACGGCAACGGCCTCGTGGCCGGCGCCGTCCCCCGCGACCACGGTCTCCAGGCCGTACTCGCCCTCGAGCAGCTGAAGGCCGCCGCAGACCACGCCGCCGTCGTCCTCGAGCCGCCAGTCGCCCTCCTTGCTGGCACGGATCACCGCCTGCACGTCCTTGCCCAGCCGTGGGCCGGCCGCCCGGGCGTTCACGGTGAGCCGCTGGGTGACGCCGAGCTCGGCAGCCGCCGCGTCGTCCAAGCCCAGCAGTCGCACCGACTTGACGTTCACCTCGTCGGCGACGACGTCCCCGAAGGCCTCGAGCTCGGCCGGATCGGCGGTCACCACGGTCAGCCCGGGCAGCGGCTGGCGGACCCGCAGGTTCTGCGACTTCCGCAGGCCGAGCGTCGTCGAGGCGACCTCGCGGGCCCGGTCCATGCTCGCGACCAGCGCGGCGTCGGCCGGCAGCTCGTCCGGCGCGCCGGCCTGGACCCGGGGCCAGTCCAGCAGATGGACGCTGCGCCCACCGGTCAGGCCGCGCCAGATCTCCTCCGCGGTCAGCGGCAGCAGCGGCGCAGCCACCCGGCAGACCGTCTCGAGCACGGTCCACAAGGTGTCGAAGGCGTTGCGGGCGTCCGCGGTCAGGCCATCCGTCGCCCAGAACCGCTCCCGGGACCGGCGAACGTACCAGTTCGTCAGGACGTCGAGGAACTCACGCAGGCTCTGGCAGGCGCCCGCCACGTCGAAGGCGTCCATCTGGGTCGTGACGTCGACGACCAGGTCGTGGGTCTTCGCCAGGACATAGCGGTCGAGGACGTCGGGGGAGTCGGTGCGCCGCCGGGCCTCGTACCCGCCGCCCCGACCGGCACCGGAGCCGTCCGCGCCCGCGGCCGCGCCAGTCGTGGTGTTCGCGTACAGCGCGAAGAAGTACCAGACGTTCCACAGCGGGAGCAGCACCTGCCGGACGCCGTCGCGGATGCCTTGCTCGGTGACGACGAGGTTGCCGCCCCGCAGGACGGGCGACGACATGAGGAACCAGCGCATGGCATCGGAGCCGTCCCGGTCGAAGACCTCGCGGACGTCGGGGTAGTTGCGCAGGCTCTTGCTCATCTTGCGGCCGTCGTCGCCCAGCAGGATGCCGTGGCTGACGCACGTGCGGAACGCCGGCCGGTCGAACAGCGCCGTGGCGAGCACGTGCAGGGTGTAGAACCAGCCGCGGGTCTGGCCGATGTACTCGACGATGAAGTCGCCCGGGTAGTGGTGCTCGAACCATCCCCGGTTCTCGAAGGGGTAGTGCACCTGGGCGAACGGCATCGACCCGGATTCGAACCAGCAGTCGAGGACCTCCGAGACCCGACGCATGGTCGAGCGCTCGCCCTCCGGGCGGGGGTCGTCCGGGTTCGGGCGGGTCAGCTCATCCACGAACGGGCGGTGCAGGTCGACCGGACGCCGGCCGAAGTCGCGCTCGAGCTCGTCGAGAGAGCCGTAGACGTCCACGCGCGGATAGCGCCGGTCGTCGCTCACCCAGACCGGGATCGGGCTGCCCCAGTACCGGTTCCGGCTGATGGACCAGTCGCGGGCGTTCTCCAGCCACCTGCCGAAGGAGCCGTCCTTGATGTGGTCGGGCACCCAGCGGATCTGCCGGTTCAGCTCGACCATCCGGTCCTTGAACTCGGTGACCTTGACGAACCACGACGAGACCGCCTTGTAGATCAGGGGGTTGTCGCAGCGCCAGCAATGCGGGTACGCGTGGTCGTAGGTCTCCTGGCGCAACAGGACGGCGCCGCTCGGCAGCCCGGCCTTGAGGTCGTGCACGATGGGCCCGTTCGCCTCGAACACCTGCATGCCGGCGTAAGGGGGCACCTCGGGGGTGAAGCGACCCTGGCTGTCGACCGGGACGACCGGCTCGATGCCGGCCGTGTCCCCGGCCGACTTGTCGTCCTCGCCGAAGGCGGGGGCCATGTGGACTGCACCTGTGCCGTCCTCGGTCGTCACGAAGCCCGCGGCCAGCACGCGGTGGGCGTTCGGCCGGCCGAGGAAGAAGTCGAACGGCGGCCGGTAGGCCAGCCCGACGAGCTCGGTCCCCTTCAATCGCCGGACGACGGCCGGCTCGGCGCCGAGCTCGCGGGCGTAGTGCGCCAGCCGGGCCTCGGCAAGCACGAACCGCTGACCGGCGTGCGGCGATGCCGCGGGCGCCTCGACGGCGACGTAGTCGATGTCGGGCGCGACGGCGACGGCGAGGTTGCTGGGCAGCGTCCAGGGGGTCGTGGTCCAGACGAGCAGCAGCTCGCCGGTCTCCAGCGGGAGGCCGACGGTGACCGCGGGATCCTGTCGCGGCCGGTAGACGTCGTCCATCCGGGTCTCGGTGTTCGACAGCGGCGTCTCGCAACGCCAGCAGTACGCCAGCACCCGGAAGCCCTCGTAGACCAGGCCCTTGTCCCAGAGCGTCTTGAAGGCCCACATGACGCTCTCCATGTAGTCGAGATCGAGCGTCTTGTAGTCGTGGGCGAAGTCGACCCAGCGGGCCTGCCGGTTGACGTACTCCTCCCACTCCGTCGTGTAGCGCAGGACCGATCTGCGGCAGGCGTCGTTGAACGCGGCGACGCCCAGGTCCTCGATCTGAGACTTGTGCGCGATGCCCAGCTGCTTCTCGGCCTCGACCTCGGCCGGCAGGCCGTGGCAGTCCCAGCCGAAGCGACGCTCCACGCGGTGTCCGCGCATCGTCTCGTAGCGCGGCACGACGTCCTTCACATAGCCGGTGAGGAGGTGGCCGTAATGGGGGAGGCCGTTGGCGAACGGCGGTCCGTCGTAGAAGACGAACTCGTTGTCGCCGTCCGTCCCGGCGGACCGCTGGTCGACGCTGGCCATGAACGTGCTGTCGGCGTCCCAGTACTTCAGGACCCGGTCCTCGATCTCCGGGAACCGGGGGTTCGACGGGACGTCGCCGGTGCGATCCTTGGGGTAGCTCACCGCGGGGTGCTCCTCGCTGTGCTCGTCAGTCGTCTCCACCGATGCCGGCCCCGCGGCCGGCGGTGCGAGGACGACGACGCCCGGGGGCCCGGGCGGCACCGCGGTACCACCTCGCTTGCCGCCGCTCCGTGGGTGACCCTGGTGCGGCGACCGCTCGTTCGGCAGCTGTGACGGGCCGCTCCCGTCCGGTTCTACTGAGGGCGGCTGACCAGAGCCCGACCCCGTTCTTCCGGAGGCTCGCCGGTGATGGCCGGGTCGACGCCTGTGTTCGACGATGCTACCGCCAGCACCGTCGTCCTCGCGCGCACGATCCCCCGGCGTCACCGTCACCAGGGTGGCCCTGGTCGTGATCGGTCGCGCTCAGCTGCGGACGAGGCGGGCGATGGCGTCGGCGGCCTCGCGGACCTTGGCCTGAGCGGCCTCGTCCGAGGTGCGGGCGGCGTCGACCACGCAGTGCGCGACGTGATCCTCGAGGAGGCCCAGGCCGACCGCCTGGAGCGCCTTCGTCACCGCCGCGACCTGGGTCAGGACGTCGATGCAGTAGGTGTCCTGCTCGACCATTCGCTGCAGGCCGCGGACCTGCCCCTCGATCCGGCGCAGCCGCTTGAGGTACTCGTCCTTGGTCCCGGTGTAACCCGCCACACGTCCCTCCCGTGCTGTCGCGACCAGTGTAGTTCATACCCCTCCCCCGTATCTGCGTCATCGTCGCATCCCGCCGATCACGCGCTCCGCGGCGATCGGTCCGGGATCGGCATCGGTGAACCGGTCGACTCGCCCGTCGACCAGGCGACCACCACCATGGATCGGTGACCGCGACGAGCCCGGCCTCCGGACCCACCGGCCCGCGGCGGACCCGGGGCGCCGACGGGGACTGGACGCCGGACCCGCGGCGGTGGCGAGCCTTCTCGGTCTGCCTGGTCGCCGGGTTCATGTCGCTGCTCGACGTCAGCATCGTCAACGTCGCGCTGCCGTCCATCCAGCAGGGTCTGCATGCGGGCACCAGCGACCTGCAGTGGGTCGTCACCGGCTACGCGCTCACGTTCGGGCTCGTGCTCGTGCCCGCGGGCCGGCTCGGCGACATCCGCGGCCGGCGGCCGATGTTCCTCGTCGGCCTCGCCACGTTCGTCCTGGCCAGCGCCGCCTGCGGCGTCGCCACGAGCTCGATGTGGCTGATCGTGGCGCGGCTCGTGCAGGGCGTCGGGGGCGGCATCCTCACCCCCCAGAACTCGGGCTTCGTGCAGGAGATGTTCCGCGGCAAGGAGCGGGGCACCGCCTTCGGCCTGCTCGGTGCGACCATCGGCGTCTCCACCGCGGTCGGGCCGCTGGCCGGTGGGCTGCTCATCCAGCTGTTCGGAGCCGATCACGGCT
>DATKNA010000386.1:0-2148 GCA_035541595.1 Kineosporiaceae bacterium
CGCCGAACTCTGCCACCGCCGGGAGCACCGCAGGCACCGCATGGCAGAGGCGTGGGACCCGGATCGGGGGTCGGCCGCAGTGCCGAGGCTCCTCGGGGTGACGTTGCCGACCGTCGGTCCTGGCATCACGAGGACCGGACGGCGGCAGCCGGATCACATCTGCGACCCGGACCCGACCGCCCAGCTCGCAGGCGTCTGGGAGAGGCGACCCGTGACCCCCAGTCGTGCACGTCATCGCTCCGCCGCACCTGCGTCGACCCCGTTGGCCGCGATGACCGACACCCTGAGCACCCTCAACGCCACCGTCACGGATCAGGCGAGCGCCGTCGGCCGCGGAGGCCTGGTCCTCGCGGTCAGCTCGGGCCTCGTCGCCGGTGTCGGCCTGCCCGCGGACACCGGCCACACGACGGTGGAGACCGGACCGCGCACCGGCTCCGTTCCGCTCACCTCGCCGGTGCGGCACGATCTGGCGGCCTCCCCGGTCACCGCCGCTCGGACGGCCCAGGTGGCGTTCGAGCGCGCAGCGTTCCACCCCGTCCACCAGCGTCCGCCGCACACGGCCGGGCACCGCCGCCCCGCGCACGCGGCAACGGCCCGCCATCGGACGCCCGCCCATCGCGCGCCGGCCGTCCAGGCCCCGGTGCAGCGGACGCCGGTGCCCACGGCCCCCCGCCCCACGACCGCGCGGACCTCGACGCCCAACGTCGCGGCATCCACCAGCACGTCGAGCAGGGGCGCCTCAGTGATCGCGCTGGCGTCGAGATACCTCGGCGTCCCCTACCTGTATGGCGGAGCCTCGCCGCGCGGGTTCGACTGCTCCGGCCTGACGCAGTACGTCTACGGGCTCCTCGGCGTCCGGCTCCCGCGAAGCGCAGCGGCGCAGTACGCGGCGACCACCCACGTCGCCCGGAGCCAAGCCCGACCCGGCGACCTCGTCTTCTTCTTCACCGGCGGCACCGTCACCCACGTCGGCGTCTACCTCGGCGGCACCATGATGATCGCCGCGCCGCACACCGGCGACGTCGTGAAGAAGCAGACGATCTACTCCGCGAACGTCGCCTTCGGACGGGTATGAGGCTTCAGGCTCGGGCCGTCATGCGGAGGGCGAGCTGCCGCACCGGCGGAAGCCCCAGGACGGGCGTCACGTCGTCCGGCGCCGACCGATCGACGAGCCGTACCAGACCATCGGAGTCCACGCAGACCAGCCGGCTGCTGTCGGGGGTCCAGACGACGCACCCGTCGGCCACCACCCCGGTCACATCGAGGTCGAGGCCGTGCAGCGAGCCGGAGGCGAGGTCGACCAGTGCGAGGCCGATGCTGGTCGGGGCGTGGACGACGTACAGCGCCACCGTTCTCTGATCCGGCGAGAGCACTCCGTGCGGCAACTGCGGGCCGATCGGCACCGGGACGACCCGCGCCGGCCCAGCAGGGAGGCGTAGCAGCGTCTGCCATCGGCCGCGCCGGTCGCGTTCCAGGGTGAGCAGCCCGCCATGGCCGACCGCGAGCACGATGGCATTGCTCACCCGGAGCCGGCCCGTCGGGCTGATCCGGTACAGCCCGCCGACCCCTTCGAAGAGGAGCCCGCCCCCGCCGTCCGTCATCGGACCGGTCGTCGCGAACTCGGGGACCGGGACGACCACCGGAGGCCGCCGGCCGTCGACGCTCACCAGGGCCATCTCGGTCGATCGACCCCACTCCACCTGGGTCCACAGCCGGCAGACGTCGGGGCCCGGTAGCACCGACCCGATGCCGGCCAGCGCGGCGGGCAGCGGGCGGGGAGCGGCGCCGTCCGGCACCAGGTACCCGGGCTGGTCGCCGACGGGGCGGATGACCACCCCGCGCCGGGTGGGCACCAGCGACACCTGGCCGTCCCCCACCGGGACGAGTCGCGTCCGGACCGCGCGGTCCGACCCCGGCTGGACCCGGATGAGGACGTCGGGGCCGAGCCCGAACAGCACCCAGGCGCGCGTGCCCGGGGTGACCGGCATCGGCCGGGCGAGCCGCCCGACGCTCACCGGTGTCGACGACGCGGTCGCCCCGGCAGGCTTGGACGCGACCGGCGACCGGGTGGACGACAGGGCGACTCTGAGCGCGCCGGCGGCGATCGCGCCGGCGCCTGTCAGCAACAGGCCGCGACGGGACAGCCCC
>DATKNA010000387.1:0-10814 GCA_035541595.1 Kineosporiaceae bacterium
GATGAGCTACCAAGCAGGGACGTCGGGCGGGGACGACAGGGAGCACCCCGAGATCCTCGTGGTCGCGCAGCAGCCCGAGCCGGCGCAGACCCTGGCGCGCTGGGCGCGCGGCGCGGGTGCGCGGGTGCTGGTCGCTCCGGACGCCGCCGTTGCCGGGCGGGCCTGGGAGCGGGCCGCACTCGTGCTCGCGCAGTGGCCGCTGGAGCCTGGCGCCGCTGCTGGAGCCTGGCGCCGCGAGGGGCTGGTCCTGGTGTGTTCGGGCCGGGCCGACCACACGGTCTGGCAGGCGGCTGTGGACCTCGGGGCCGAACACGTGGCGGTGCTGCCCGATGCCGAACCGTGGCTCGTGGAGCGGATCGGTCGCGCGGTCGCTCGCCGGGGCGCGGCACCCCTGCTCGCGATCGTCGGCGGCCGCGGCGGCGCGGGGGCCAGCACACTCGCCATGGCCCTGGCGGTGACCGCGGGGCGTCGGGACCTCGAGGTGACGTTGCTGGACCTCGATCCGCTCGGCGGTGGCCTCGACCTGATGCTGGGCGCGGAGTCCGTTCCCGGGCTGCGCTGGCCGGATCTGCGCAACGCCCCTGGTCGCCTGCCACCCGGTGTCGTCAGGGCGACCGCCCCGAGGGCGGCGGGCGTGAGCCTCGTCGGGTGGGAGCGCGGGTCGCCGGCCGAGGTCTCGGCGCGCGCTGTCGGCGCTGTCGTGGAGTGCGCGACGCAGGACGCCGACGTCGTCGTGGCCGACGTCCCGCGGTACCTCGACGATGCGGGCCGGACAGCGCTGGCGGCCGCGCGGCGGGTGTTCCTCGTCGTCCCCTCCGAGGTGCGGGCGGCTGCGGCGGCGGCCCGCGTGGCGGCCGCGGTCGAGCCGTACGCCGCGGACGTGGCCCTGATCGTCCGCGGGCCCGCTCCGACGGGCCTGCCCGCCGACGCGGTGGCGGACGCGATCGGTCTCCCGCTCGCCGGCGAACTCCGCCCGGAGCCGGGGCTGGCGGCCTCGCTGGACCGCGGCGACGTCCCGCCGATCCGGCCCCGGGGCCCGCTGGCCGGGCTGTCCGCGCGGCTTCTCGCCGCCGCACTCGCAGCTTGAGGTGGCTCGTGTACGAAGAGTCAACGCAACCATCCTGGCTGCTCGGCCCGCTGCAGCCGCTCGTGGACGACCCGACGGTGACCGATGTGCTGGTGAACGGAGCCGGCGGCGGGGTCTGGGCGGACCGCGGTGCCGGTCCGGAGCGGGTAGCCGTTGAGCTCGGCGGCGAGTCCGCCGTCCGGGCGCTCGCGGTGCGGCTCGCCGCGTCGGCCGGCCGGCGCCTCGACGAGGCCCGACCCTGGGTCGACGCTCGGCTGCCCGCCGGCGTCCGGCTGCACGCCGTGGTCCCGCCGGTGAGCCCCGCGGGGACCCACCTCAGCCTGCGGATGCTGCGTCCCGGCCGGTTCGATCTGACGGCCCTGGTGGCCGCTGGGAGCGTGCCGCCGACGTGGACGCCGCTCCTGCGCGCCCTGGTCACCGCCCGAGCGGCCTTCCTCGTCACCGGTGGCACGGGGGCGGGCAAGACCACGCTGCTGGCGGCGCTGCTGTCGTTGGTGCCGGTGCGCGAGCGCCTGGTGCTGGTGGAGGACGTGGGCGAGTTGTACCCCGTCCATCCGCACGTGGTCCGGCTGGAGGCGCGTCACGCGAACGTGGAGGGCCGGGGGGAGGTCACCCTCGCCGACCTCACACGACAGGCGCTGCGGATGCGGCCGGACCGTCTCGTCGTCGGCGAGTGCCGGGGTCCGGAGGTGCGCGACCTGCTCGCGGCGCTCAACACCGGACATGCCGGGGGGTGCGCGACTCTGCACGCGAACGCGGCCGCGGAGGTGCCGGCCAGGCTGGAGGCCCTGGCGAGCACCGCCGGTATGCCGAGGACCGCGGTCGCGGCCCAGGCGGGAGCGGCCTTCGAGGCGGTCCTGCACGTCCGGCGGGAGGGCGGCCGACGATTCCTGGCCGAGCTCGGGGTGGTCGACCGGTCGGGCTCGGGTGCCCTGGTCGTCAGGAGAGCCGCGCTCTGGGGCGGGGTGGGCGAGGCGCGGCCCGACCACGCCGGCTGGAGCCTCCTCACCGAACGTCTCGGGCTGACGGGCCCGACGTGAGCGGAACGGTCCCGGCGCTGCTGGCGGCGGCCTTGGTCGCCGTGGCCGTGGTCATCGCCCCGCGGGCGGGCCAGGCATCCCGGTGGCGCCTGCGGCGATGGTCCGGGGCCGTGCATCCGGGGGCCGTACATCCGGGGGCCGTACATCCGGGGGCCGTACATCCGGGGGCCGTACATCCAGGGGCCGGGCGGCCGGGCGCGGCCGGGCAGTCCAGACGCGTTCTCTCGACACGGGAGACGGCGGCCCTCACCGATGGGCTGGCCGGTGGCCTGCGCGCCGGGCTGGGGCCCGCGCGTGCGTGGTCGGCGCTTGCCGGCCGTGGCGTGGCGCCCTCGGACGTCGTCCGAGGCGTGCTGCCGTGGCTGGAGCTGGGCCTGACGTCCGGGCAGGCGCTCCGGCGGGCGTGCGGTCCCCCCGGGACCGCCCTCGTCGCTCTCGCCGTGGCCTTGGACGTGTGCGAGCGCAGCGGCGCCCCGACCGCCGACGTGCTGGAGGGGCTGGCCGCAGCGCTGCGCGAGGAGGACGCCGCCGCTGTCGAGCGGGAGATCGCCTTGGCCGCGCCGCGGGCCACGGCGCGGGTGATGGCCGCCCTGCCGGCCGTCGGGTTCGGCATGTCCACCCTGCTCGGAGCGGACACCCTCGGGGTCCTCACGATGACCTGGCCCGGTCGCGCCTGCCTGGTGGTGGGGGGCACGCTGTGGACGGTCGGCCACTGGTGGATCCGTCGACTGGTCGCCTCGGCGGCGGGCACCGACCCGGGGGAGGGGTGACGCCGGTCCCGGCCGGACCGCTGGCCGCGCTCCTGGCTGCCGCCGCAGCGGGCCTGGCGGGCGACCGGCCACCCACGCGCCGGGTGCGGGCGCTCGCCCGCGCGGCGACGGCTGACGGGTTCGGCGATCGGGCCCACGGCCGGGCCGAGAGCCGTCGCCGGCGATCCGGCCCGGGAGGTCTGCCCGGTCCCGTCGCCCTCGATCTGGTGGCCGCGGTGCTGCGCGGCGGCGTGCCGGTGACGGGGTCGCTGCGCATGGTGGCGGCGTCACTCGACTCCTTCGGCGCCCCCGGACGGGAGGACCTGCTCCTGCTGGCCGACCGGTTCGACCTGGCGCTCGACATGCGTCTGGAGCCGGCCTCGACCTGGGCAGTCCTCCTCCAGGACGCGCTGCTGCTCGCCCGGGACAGCGGTCTCGCCCCTGGTCCGGTGCTCGCGACCGCCGCGGCCGACGCCCGGCGCCGTCGCGCGACCCGCCGGCGGCTGACGGCGGCGCGGCTCGGCGTGCGCCTCGTCCTGCCGACGGGGCTCTGCCTACTGCCGGCATTCATGCTGCTCACCGTGGTTCCGCTGGTCCTGGCTCTGCTCGGCGGCGCTTCCTGACCAGAACGATCCCGGCGCAGGCCGGGGCCCGGCCAAGGCCCCGTCGGCCGGTCCTCTCAGGCGTCGTCCACAGGTCCAAGCCGTCGCCACACCGTCCACAACCGGCGCCCCTCCCGGTACCGACGATCCCGTCGGCGCAGGAGGGTGGACGAGCGGCGGATCGGCCGCGCGGCGACCGGGGCCGTGTCGCCCCGGGGGAGGCGAGGGCGACAGTGCTCCAGCTGAAGGACGGGTATCCGGGTGCGCGGTGGACCGTCGCACGGTCCGGGCGGCCACCGCGTCGGCGGCCCGGAGCCGCCGCCGACGCGGGGATGGCCACGGCGGAGTACGCCGTCGTGACGTTGGCGGCTTGCGGCTTCGCCGGCCTGCTTGTCGCGATCCTGCACAGCGACACCGTGCGCGGTCTGTTGCTCGGGATCATCCAGCGGGCGCTCGCCGGATGAGGGCTCACACGAAGGGTGACCGCGGTGCGGTGACCGCTGAGACGGCGCTCGCGCTGCCGGCCGTGGGCCTGGTGACCGCAGTGCTGATCGGCGTCGGCCACGTCGCCGTCGCCCAGATCCGGTGCGTGGACGCGGCGCGTGCCGCCGCGCGGCTGGCCGCGCGGGGCGAGCCCGTGGGCCGGGTCGTCGCCAGGGCTGCGGGCGTGGCGCCGACAGGCGCGGCGATCGCCGTCGGGACGGCCGGCGGGGAGGTCGTGGTCACGGTCCGGTCGCAGGTCGCGCTCCCGTTCGGGCTGGACGTCCCGATCGGCTCGCGGGCAGTGGCCGACCTCGAGAGCACCTTGTCCGACCGTGGTCCGACGTGACCGACCGCCGGCGGGGCGCGGGCGTCGTCCTGGTTCTCCTCGCGTGCGCACTCGGGTTCACCGTCGCCGCGGCCGCTGCCACGCTGTCCGTCGCGTTGGTCGCGGCCCGGCGCGCCGACGCGGCGGCGGATCTCGCGGCGCTCGCGGCCGCCGGCGCAACTCCGGGCGTCTCCGGGTGCGCCCGCGCCGGAGCCGTCGCCGCCGCCAACGGAGCCCGCCTGACGTCCTGCGTGGGGCTCGACGACGGGAGCGTGAGCGTGACGGTCGAGGTCGGTCCGAGCGGACGGGTGGCGAGCTGGTGGTCCCCCGGACCTGTGCGCGGCCGGGCACGCGCGGGCGCCGGACCGGTGATCAGCTCAGGTGGCCTTCGCCAGCAGGGCGTCGAGCAGCCGGGCCGCGCCGCGCTTGTCGAGGGGGTTGTTGCCGCTGCCGCACTTGGGGGACTGGACGCACGAGGGGCAACCCGCCTCGCAGGTGCAGTCCTCGAGCACCGTCCTGGTCGCCCGCAGCCACCGGCTCGCCGCCCGGAACCCGCGCTCGGCGAATCCCGCGCCGCCGGCCTGCCCGTCGTGGATGAACACCGTCGGGAGCCCCGTGTCGGGGTGGAGTGCGGTCGACAGCCCCCCGACGTCCCAGCGGTCGCACGTGGCGACCAGGGGCAGCATGCCGATCGCGGCGTGCTCGGCGGCGTGCGCGGCACCGGCGATCGCGGCCGGCCGCACGCCGGCGGCCAGGAGCAGGGGAGCCGGGATCGTCCACCACACCGCCGTCGTCCGGAGCGTCCGCCGGGGAAGGTCGAGCGGTTCCTCGGCGAGCACCCGGCCGCTGCGCAGGTCCCGCCGGAGGAAGGAGACGACCTGGGATGTCACGTCCACCGTACCGAGATTCATCCGGGCGTCGCCCCAGTCCACCGACTCCTCGACGGCCAGCACACGTATGTCGCTGATCTCGCGCGCCTGCGTGACGACGTCCTCGGCGGTCGCCTCCACGAAGGCGACCCGAGCCTCGAGGTCGAGCTCCCGCACGAGCCAGGTGCCGCCCTGGTGGACGTACACGGCCCCGGCGTGCGCGCTGTGGTGGCTGGCGGCGGCGTCCACCGTTCCGATCACACGCCCGGTCGGGGCCTCCACGATCCGCACCGGCTCGCCGTCGCCGCCGCGCAGGTCGGCCAGGTCGCTGGCCCGTTCCTCGCGGGTCCAGAACCAGCCCGCCGGCCGCCGCCGCAGCACCCCACGATCGACGAGCGCTCGCAGCACGCCGGGGGTCTGTGGCCCGAACAGGGCGACGTCCGTGTCCGTCAGCGGGAGCTCCGCCGCCGCGGCGCAGAGGTGACCGGCCAAGACGTACGGGTTGGCGGGGTCGAGGACCGTCGCCTCGACGTCGTGGTCGAACACCGCCTCCGGGTGGTGGACCAGGTAGGTGTCCAAAGGGTCGTCGCGGGCCAGCAGGACCGCGACGGCATCGGTGCCACGCCGGCCTGCCCGGCCGACCTGCTGCCACCACGAGGCCCGGCGTCCGGGCCAACCGCAGACCAGGACGGCGTCCAGGCCGGCGACGTCGATGCCCAGCTCGAGGGCGCTGGTCGTGGCGAGCCCCAGCAACGAGCCGGCGCGCAGCTCGGCCTCGAGGGCGCGCCGCTCCTCCGGCAGGTAGCCGCCCCGGTAGGCGGCGACGCGATCGCCGAGCCCGGGCTCCACCTCCTCCAGCCGGCGCCGGGCGGCGGCGGCCACGGCCTCGGCACCCCGCCGGGAGCCCACGAACGTGAGCGTCCGTGTCCCCTCGGAGACGAGGTCCGCCAGCAGCTCCGCGGCCTCGGCGACGGGGGTTCGCCGGGTCGGTGCGCCGAGCTCGCCGCCACCCGGCGACAGCGGCGGCTCCCAGAGCGCGATGTGTGTGCCACCTCTCGGCGAGCAGTCCCGGGAGACGACGCCGACGTCCAGGCCGGTGAGCCGCCGCGCGGTCATCGCGGGGTCGCCGGTGGTGGCCGATGCGAGGACGAAGGTCGGCTCGGCCCCGTACCGGGCCGCGACCCGCCGCAGCCGGCGCACCACGAGCGCGACGTTGCTGCCGAAGACCCCGCGGTAGTGGTGTGCTTCGTCGATCACGACGAACCTCAGGGCCCGAAGGAACGCCGCCCACCGGGGATGACCGGGCAGCAGGGCACGGTGGAGCATGTCCGGGTTCGTCAGCACGATTCCCGCGTGGTCGCGCACCCACCGGCGTTCCTGCGCGGGGGTGTCGCCGTCGTAGGGGGCTGGGCGGACCCCGGGTATTCCCAGGGTCTCTATGGCGCTGAGCTGGTCGGCCGCCAGGGCCTTCGTGGGCGCCAGGTAGAGAACCGTCGCGTCGCGACCACTCGGCGCCCGGCTGCCGGCGACCACGGCCGAAAGCACCGGGACGAGGTAGGCCAGCGACTTGCCCGAGGCCGTCCCGGTCGCGACCATGACGTGGTCGCCGCGCTGTGCCGCGTCGGCCGCCTCGACCTGGTGCGACCACGGTGTGACGATCCCGGCGCCCCGGAAGGCGTCGATCACCTCGGGCTCGGTCCAGGCCGGCCAGGCCGCGCTCGTCCCCGGACGGGGGGGCATCGTGCGCAGGTGGACGAGACGCTCGGCCCGACCGGGGCCGCCCAGCAGGCGAGCGAGCGCAGGCGGCATCGACCTGCCCTGGGCCGAGGCGTCCCGGGCGCCCGAGGGCTCGAGGTCGATCTGTGGGACCGGGTGGCCGGCGGCCGCGACGGGGCTCGCCCCCGTGACGAGATCGCCGCCCGGGGCGAGGTCGGTTCCGGGAGTCTCGTCGGACGCCGCGGTGGCTTCGCCCCCGCGGGCGAGGCCGGGCGGGGGCGTGCGGTCGAGCGCAACAGCGCTCGGCTGAGCGTCGTCACCCGTCCGCACGAGCTCTCCCTCCACCCTCCCAGTCTCACCCGCGCCGCCGTGTGGGCGGGTCGCGACCGTTGCCTGAGCGCGATCTGCGGGAATGGTTGAATGCCCGCGAGGGCCTTTCAGCCACCTCAGGGTTCGAGGAGGGCACGTGGAGCTGAGCGTCACGAGTCGCCAGGAGGGGGCGCGGACCGTGATCGCCGTCGGCGGCGAGATCGACGTCTATACCGCGCCGAGCCTTCGCGAGCGGCTCAACGAGCTCGTCGCGTCGGGTCACTACGACCTGATCGTCGATCTGGAGAACGTGGAGTTCCTCGATTCCACCGGCCTCGGCGTGCTCGTCGGCGGGCTCAAGCGGGTGCGGTCCTACGACGGGACCCTCAGCCTGGTCTGCTCACAGGAGAAGATCCTCAAGGTCTTCCGGATCACCGGGCTGACCAAGGTCTTCCCGATCTACGCCACACTGCAGGAGGCGCTGGAGAACCCCAGCGGCGTGCCTGACGGGACGGCGAGCTGAGCGCCGCACCCGAGATCCGAGGAGCGCAGCGCGTGACCGTCGCCTTGCGGTTCCACGCCGCGCCGGAGCACGTGCGAACCGCACGCCTGGTCACCGTGGCCGTCGCGCGACGCGCAGGCATGGACGAGGTGCGCCTGGACGAGATACGGCTCGCCGTCGGTGAGATGTGTGCGCGGGCCGTTCGCCGCTCCCTGCAGTCCGGCACTCCGGGCGATGTCGTGGTCGAGCTCGACGACCAGGGCCCGACGCTGGACGTGGTCGTGACAGACGGCGCGGGGCTCGGCGAGAGCGAGGAGGAGTCGGTCTCGCTGCCGCTGGTGCGCGGGCTCGCGGACGCCGTCAGCGTCGAGCCCGGCCCCGGCGGGCCCGGTGGCGTGATCCGGATGACCTGGTCCCGCTGACGCCCCGCGGCGCTCGGCGCGGTGGCGCCCGGACTCGTTCCGACTCGCTCGCGTCCGGGGCGACGTCGGGCTGCGACGTCCCGGGTGCGTCCGCTACGGTGCACAAGGTCACACGCAGGCGACTTTTGGGCCCCGCGTCACGGTCCGTAGACTGCGCCTGGTTCGGCGCCGCCGGAGGCCCGGTCGGCCAGATCGCTTCGTCCCGTCCTGATTGTCGGCTCCCCGCCGGTACAGCGGGCGGGGAATCGTCGAGGAGGACGGATGCCAGGGACCACCCGTGCCGCAGCCGTGGCCCAGGAGGTGAACCTGTCCGGGGGGAACATCACGCTGGTCGTCGTGGTCGCGGCCATCGCGGTGCTCGCCCTGGTGATGGGGTTCCTCTTCCGCAGGCAGGTCCTCGCCGCGGGCGAGGGCACGGAGAACATGCGGACGATCGCGCTCGCCGTGCAGGAGGGGGCGTCGGCCTACCTGAACCGGCAGTTCAACACCCTCAAGTGGTTCGTGCTGCCGGTGTTCCTCGTGCTCTTCCTGCTGCCCGGCGACACCGGCATCCGCGTGGGCCGAAGCGTGTTCTTCGTGATCGGCGCCGTGGCGTCCGCGCTGATCGGGTACCTGGGCATGTGGCTGGCAACCTGGGCCAACGTCCGGGTCGCGGAGGCGGCGCGCGAGGATCGGCGTGACGAGGGCATGCGGATCGCCTTCCGCACGGGGGGAACGGTCGGCATGTTCACCGTCGGGCTCGGTCTCCTCGGCGCCTCCGCGGTCGTGCTCATCTGGCGCGGCGACGCGCCGGCGGTCCTCGAGGGCTTCGGTTTCGGCGCCGCGCTGCTCGCGATGTTCATGCGTGTCGGCGGCGGCATCTTCACCAAGGCCGCGGACGTCGGTGCCGACCTCGTGGGCAAGGTCGAGCAGGGCATCCCCGAGGACGACCCACGCAACGCCGCCACGATCGCGGACAACGTCGGCGACAACGTCGGCGACTGCGCCGGCATGGCGGCCGACCTCTTCGAGTCCTACGCCGTGACCCTGGTGGCGGCACTCATCCTGGGCAAGGCCGCCTTCGGGGAGCAGGGCCTCGTCTTCCCGCTCATCGTGCCCGCCATCGGCGCCGTCACCGCGGCGATCGGCGTGTTCATCACCCGAGCTCGCGCCGGTGAGAGCGGCCTGGTAGCGATCAACCGTGGCTTCTACATCAGTGCCGTGATCGCGGCGGTCCTGTGTGCGATCGCCGCGTTCGCCTACCTGCCGTCGTCCTTCAGGAGCCTGACCGGCGCCGACCAGGCGGTCCTCGGCGTCACCCGCGATCCGCGCGTGGTGGCCGTCGGCGCGGTGTTCCTCGGGATCACCCTGGCCGGCATCATCCTGTGGCTCACCGGCTACTTCACCGGCACCGACAAGAAGCCGACCATGTCGGTCGCCCGCACCTCCCTGACCGGAGCCGCCACGGTCATCCTGTCCGGCATCGGCGTCGGCTTCGAGTCCGCGGTCTACACCTCGTTGATCATCGCCGGCGTGGTCTACTGCGCCTACCTGCTCGGCGGCGGCTCGGTGATCCTCGCCCTGTTCCTCATCGCGCTCGCGGGCTGCGGCCTGCTGACCACCGTCGGCGTCATCGTCGCGATGGACACCTTCGGCCCGGTGAGCGACAACGCCCAGGGCATCGCCGAGATGTCCGGCGACGTCCACGGCGAGGGAGCGAAGATCCTCACCGAGCTCGACGCGGTCGGCAACACGACGAAGGCGATCACCAAGGGCATCGCGATCGCCACCGCCGTGCTCGCGGCCACCGCCCTGTTCGGCTCGTACAACGACTCCGTGGTGAACGCCCTGGCGAAGGCCGGGCGGGCGGCGAGCGAGGCGGTCACGCAGTATCAGATCGTCTCGCCGAGCACGCTGGTCGGCCTCATGATCGGTTCGGCGGTGGTGTTCCTCTTCTCCGGTCTCGCCATCAACGCCGTCACCCGCGCGGCGGGCGCCATCGTGTTCGAGGTCCGGCGCCAGTTCCGTGAGCGCCCGGGGATCATGAAGGGTACCGAGAAGCCGGAGTACGGCCGGGTCGTGGACATCTGCACCCGGGACTCGCTCCAGGAGCTCGTCACCCCCGGCACGCTCGCGGCCATGGCGCCGGTCGCGGTCGGGTTCGGCCTCGGGATCGGCCCGCTCGCGGGGTATCTGGCAGGGGCGATCGGCACGGGCGTCCTGATGGCCGTGTTCCTCGCCAACTCCGGCGGCTCGTGGGACAACGCGAAGAAGATCGTCGAGGACGGCGCCTACGGCGGCAAGGGGTCCCAGGCGCACTCGGCCACGGTCATCGGGGACACCGTCGGCGACCCGTTCAAGGACACCGCCGGGCCGTCGATCAACCCGCTGATCAAGGTCATGAACCTGGTGTCGTTGCTCATCGCGCCGGCGATCGTCGAGCTGGCCTACGGCACGAGCACGCAGACCGCGATCCGGTACGCCATCGCCGCCGCGGCTGTCATCATCATCATCACCGTCGTCACGATCTCCAAGCGTCGTGCGTCGGTGATGCACGACGAGGTTCCGGCCGCCCCCTCGGCCCCGACGTCGACGGGGACGCCGTCCCGGCAGGTGGTCTGACCGGCGCTGCCCTGCCCGTGATCAAGGAATAGGTGGCGATCAAGGAATAGGTGGCGGCCGGCGTCGTCCTGGGCACCGCTCACGACCGTACCCCCGGATCACCACCCGT
>DATKNA010000388.1:0-11939 GCA_035541595.1 Kineosporiaceae bacterium
CCGGCGCCCGCACCCGCGGGCGGGCCCGGCGGTTCCACGACCAGGTGGACGGCGAGCAGCAGGTCGGCCGCCCGGACCGCGGCCTCGACGAGGTCGGGCCGACCCAGCAGGGCCCCGGTCTCGGCGAGCGCGGCGATCGCCAATCCGTTCCAGGCGGCCACGACCTTGTCGTCCCGGCCGGGCTGGGGGCGTCGGGCACGGGCCGAGAGCAACCTGGCCCGCACGACCTTCCAGCGCCCGGCCTCGCCCGGGTCCGCCCACACGTCCCGATCGAGCTGCAGCGTCGAGCGGCCGTGCTCGAACGTTCCCTGGGGGGTCACCCGCAGCAGCGGTTCGGCCCAGGCCGCGTCCTGCGGGCCGAGGACGTCGAGGAGTTGCCCGGGGGTCCACACGTAGGTGAAGCCCTCGACGCCGTGCACGCCGCCGTCGGCGTCCCGCAGCGGGGTGTCGGCGTCCAGAGACGACGCGAAGCCGCCCTCGGGGGTGCGCAGCGCGGCCACCATCCAGTCGCAGGTCTCCAGCGCCACGCGCGCCCCCGTCGGCTCCCCGGTCAGCCGCCACCAGTGCAGGTAGACCCTGGCCAACTGGGCGTTGTCGTAGAGCATCTTCTCGAAGTGCGGCACGACCCAGCCGGCGTCCACGGCGTACCGCGCGAAGCCGCCGGCGAGCTGGTCGTACATCCCGCTGGCGGCCATCGCGCGCAGGGTGCGGCCGGCGAGCCCGAGTGCGACGGTGCCGGACGTGGCGTCGACACCGCCGACGGTGTCCACGTCGACGACGTCCGGGCCCTCGCCGGCACGCCCCGCCGCCTCGAGCCGCCGTCGGGCGGCGTGCCGGAGCAGCTGCTCGAGGTTCATCGAGGGCGGGAACTTGGGAGCGTCGCCGAAGCCGCCGTGTACGGCGTCCTCGTCGGCGGCCAGCGCCCGGACGGCGGCGGTGAGCACCTCGTCGTCCGGCACGCCGGGCGACGAGGCCACGCGGCCCGCCAGTGCCGTGCAGATCCGGCCACCGGCGGACTCGACCTCGTCGCGCTGCGTCCGCCAGGCCTGCGACATGGCCGTCAGAAGCTGGGCGAACGACGGCATCCCGGACCGTGGAGCGGGCGGGAAGTACGTGCCGGCATAGAACGGGCGGCCCTGCGGGGTGAGGAAGACGGTCATGGGCCAGCCGCCGTGACCGGTCAGCGCCTGGGTCGCGTCCATGTAGACCGAGTCGACGTCCGGCCGCTCCTCGCGGTCGACCTTGACGTTCACGAAGTTGTCGTTCATCAGCCGGGCGACGTCGGGGTCCTCGAACGACTCGTGCGACATCACATGGCACCAATGGCAGGCGGCGTAGCCGATCGAGAGCAGCACCGGCACGTCCCGGCTGTGCGCCTCCTCGAACGCCGCCTCACCCCACTCCTGCCAGTCGACGGGGTTGTCCTTGTGCTGCAGGAGATAGGGGGACGTCGCGTTCGCCAGTCGGTTCGCCACCGTCCCACTGTGCCCTCGTGGGCCGTCATGGTCACGACCGGCCGTCCGGGACCGATCGGTGGCCGTCCGTGTCCGTCCGGTGGGGCCCCGTCTGCGGCCCCGGCCCGGCACCGGCCCGTCCCACGGACGACCGTGGGGGGTCCGGCGCTTCAGGCCGGCGCGTCGTCGGCCCCTGTCCGCCGTTCGGGCCGCGCCTGCGGGGGCGAGAAGTGGCGGGCGCGGCGGGCGCGCAAGGCCACGCGGTGGCCGGGCACGATGCTCCCGTCCTGCGGGCCGCCGCGGGGCAGGTGGACGACGACCGCCTCCGGGTGGTCGGGGACGTCGACGTCGACGCGGATGTGCGTCGGCAGCGGGACCACCCGGCTGACCGTGCCGACCGGTCCGGCTGACTCGGCCGGGCCCGGTTCGGCGGGGACGGCGGCGCGGGTCGCGCCTTCGGGGCGTGCGTGCGGGAGAAGGTCGATGTCGTGCGGCCGGTGCAGCGAGCCGTCGAGCACGGTGCTCGCGCCGACGAACCGCATGACGAACGGGGTGGCCGGGCGGTCGTACAGGTCGGCGGGGCTGCCGGCCTGCTCGACCCCGCCGGCGTTGATCACGACGATCTGGTCGGCCAGCTCGAGGGCCTCCTCCTGGTCGTGCGTGACGACGACCGTGGTCACCGGGACCTGCTCGTGCAGCAGGCGCAGCCACTCCCGCAGCTGCGCCCGGATCGCGGCGTCGAGCGCGCCGAAGGGTTCGTCCAGCAGCAGCACGCGCGGCTCGACGGCGAGCGCCCGGGCGAGCACCATCCGCTGGCGCTGGCCGCCGGACAGCTGGTCGGGGTAGCGCTCGGCCAGGCCGTGGAGCCGGACGAGCTCGATGAGCTCGGCTACCCGGGCGCGGATCTCCCGCTTGGGCCGGCGCCGGACCGTGAGCCCGAAGGCGATGTTCTCCGCGACGGTCATGTGGCTGAAGGCCGCGTAGTGCTGGAAGACGAAGCCGATGCCGCGGTCGCGGGGGTGCGTGCGGGTCACGTCCACGCCGGCGATCCGGACCTCGCCGGCGTCCGGCGTCTCCAGACCCGCCAGGACGCGCAGCAGCGTCGACTTGCCCCCGCCGGAGGGTCCGAGCAACGCGGTCAGGGACCGCTCCGGCACCTGGACGGACACATGGTCGAGGGCGACGACGGTGCCGAAGCGCTTGCTGACGCCGGTCGCGACGATGCTCACGAGACCTCCACCGCAGGCGGTCGATCGGGCTCACGGTCACGGCCGTCACGGTCGCGGCGGTCGAGCCGGCGGCTCAATCGGGTCAGGACGATCAGGACGGCCACGGCGATCAGGCCGAGCAGCAGACCGGCGGCGTAGGCGCCGGTGAGGTCGAAGTCGGTGAAGCGCTCCTCGACGAACAGGGGCAGGGTCTGGGTCTCGCCGACCAGGTTGCCGGACACGATCGCGACCGCCCCGAACTCGCCGAGCGCTCGCGCGGTGGTCAGGACCACCCCGTAGGTGACCCCCCAGCGGATGGCCGGCAGGGTGATCCGCCATAGGGTCTGCCACCCGGAGGCACCCAGGGTGGCGGCGGCCTGCTCGGCCTCCAGGCCGGCCTCCTCCAGCACCGGGGCCACCTCGTCGACGACGAACGGGAGCGAGACGAACACGGTCGCGAGCACCATGCCGGGCAGGGCGAAGACGACGTCGATACCGTGCTCGGCGAGGGTGGGCCCGAGCCAGCCGGTGCGCCCGTACAGGGTGAAGAGCGCCAGGCCGAGCACGACCGGGGAGATCGCGAACGGGAGGTCGACCAGCGCGGCGATCAGGCGCGTGCCGGGTGGCCGGTACCGCACCAGGACGAACGCGCAGATCACCCCGAACACGGTGTTGACCGGGACGGCCATCGCCACCAGCACGAGGGTGACCTGCAGCGCGTGCACCGCGTCCGGTGAGGTGAGCGCGGCCACCACCGGCTCCAGCCCGTGGGCGAACGTCCGGACGACGAGCAGCACGACGGGCCCGAGCACGACGAGCGCCAGGTACCCCAGCGCGATGATGCGCAGCCCCAGCCGCGCGATCACCGGGCGCTCCGGACGCGCCGGGAGGCCAGCGACCGCACCACGACCACCACGACGAGCGCGGCCCCGAGCAGCACGACGGCGATGGCCGCTGCGGCCTGCGCATCGCCGTTCTCGATCTGGCCCGCGACCACGACGGCGGCCACCTCGGTCCTGAACGGCAGATTCCCCGAGATCAGCACGACGGAGCCGAACTCGCCGAGGCACCGGGCGAACGCCTGCGCGCCGCCGACGACCAGCGGCAGCCGCAGCGCGGGCAGGATGATCCGCCGGAACGTCGTCCAGGGGCTCGCGCCCAGGGTGGCCGCCGCCTCCTCGGCGTCGCCGTCCAGCTCCAGGAGCACCGGCTGCAGTGCTCGGACGACGAACGGCACGGTGACGAAGAGCAGCGCCAGCGCGACCCCCGGCCGGGTGTACGCCAGATCCAGCCCGATCGGGCTGTCCTGACCGTAGAGCGCCAGCAGGGTGAGGCCGGCGACGATGGTCGGCAGCGCGAACGGCAGGTCGATCAGGGCGTCGACGAACCGCCGGCCGGGGAAGTCGTCACGCACCAGGACCCACGCCACGGCGAGCCCGGCGACGACGTCGATACCGGTCGCGACGAGGGACACGGCGACGGTGAAGGCCAGTGCCGCGAGCGCCTGGGGCGTCGTGACCGCCTCCACGAAGCCCGGACCGAGGCCGGTCGCCAGCAGCGCGGCGATCGGAAGCAGCACGACGACCGAGAGGAACATCGCGGTGAACCCGGTCGCGGCGAGCGCGGCGGGGGCCGCGGCGCGGCGGCGCGACAGGGGGTGGCCGGCACGGGTCGCGCCGGCCACCCCCCGCCGGGGATGAACGCCGATCGGCAGGTCAGCCACCGCTGACCCCGACCGCCTTCTCGATAGGGACGATGAGCCCGGTCTTGGGATCGAAGAACTGCTTGGTCACAGCGGACCAACCGCCGAGATCGCCGATCGTGAAGAGCTTCGCCGGGGTCGGGAAGGCGTGCGGACCGCTGACGCCCTCCACCACCGGGCGGTACCCGTGGTCGGCGAAGATCTGCTGGGCGGGCTTGGTGAGCAGGAAGTCGACGAAAGCCTTCGCCACCTGCTCGTGCCGGCCGCTGTTCACGACGGCGACCGGGTTCTCGATCAGGATCGTCGCGTCGGGCACCACCCAGTCGACCTCCTGGCCGTGGTCCCGCGCGGCGATCGCCTCGTTCTCGTAGCTGATCAGGACGTCGCCGACGCCCCGCGAGAAGGTCTGCAGGGAGGCGGCCGCGGAGGGGTCCTGGACGGCGACGTGGGCGAACAGCTGCTTGAGGTAGTCCAGCGCCTCCGCCTGCGTCCTGCCGGCCTTGATCTGGGCGCCGTAGGCCGCCATGACGTTCCAGCGCGCGCCGCCCGAGCTCAGCGGGTTCGGCGTGAGGATCTTGACGTCGGGCCGGACGAGGTCGTCCCAGCCGGTGATGTGCTTCGGGTTGCCCTTGCGCACGACGAGGACGACCACGGAACGGGTCACCATCCCGTGGTAGGCCCCGGCGTTCCAGTCCTGGGCGACCAGGCCCGCGGAGACGAGCTTGGTGACGTCGGGCGCGAGGGACAACGCGGCGACGTCGGTGGGCAGTCCGGCCAGGATCGCCCGGGACTGCGCCCCGGAGGCGCCGTAGGACTGCGCGAACGTCACCCCCCTGCCGGGCGCCGTCTGCTGGAAGGCCGGGATGAGCTCGGCGTAGGCGTCCTTCGGCGTGGAGTACGCCACCAGGGAGAGCCGGCCGCCGGTGGCGCCGGAGCCACCGACCGTGAGCGCGTTGGCCGTGTCGGCGCTGGAGCCGCAACCGGCCAGCAGCGCAAGGGCGACCGCGGTCGAGGCGGCCAGCGCGGCCGCCACTGCCCGGGTTCGCAGCGGAGGCGGCACGCGCAGAAGGCGGCGCAGACGCAGCCGCGGAGGGAGCAGGGTGCGAGGCATGAGTGGTCCCGTCGAGATCGTGAGGGGTTCGCCGACACGCCGCCGGCACCGCGGCCGACGGGCGCCGGCGCGGAGGTGGTGCGAGGAGGGTCGAGTGGGGTCAGACGCTCAGCGGGCGCCGGGACAGACCGCGCTGGACGTCCGCATGAGGTCCACGTGACGCCGGGACACCAGAGCGTGACGACGCGCGGCGATAGAGCGTCCCGTCATGCGATGCCTCCGTGACGTCGTCCCCCGGGACCCCGCGCTACGGCGAGATCCGCGCTTGCCCGGACCGGGACCGGTCCGTGCCTGGTCGTCACCCGGGGCACCCCACCGCGGAGGAGGGTTGCCGGCCAGCGAGCCGGGGCTTGGTGCTGGCGCTCAGGACCTTGGTCGGCGACCGTAACAGACGCCGCGGAGCTCCGACCAGCCGGCGTCCGAAACGTGGACTGCGGCTTGCCGGCCAGGTGTCCCGGGCTGCTACCGTCGGCGACGAGGTCATGAGTGCCAGCGCACAGCCCCGGCTCGCTGGCCGGCAACCCTCCTCCGCGGTGGGGTGCCCCGGGTGATGACCGGGTCCGGGCCGATCGGCCCGGGCAAGCGCGGGCTTCGCGCGGCGGCGGAGTCCCGGGAGGAGGACCGCGTGCCCTGCACCGCACGATCGGGGAACCGTCGGCCCCGCCCGACGCCGGCCGCGCGCCGGCCCGACCGCCTGCTCGTCTCCCGCAGGCACGTCGACCTGCTGCGGGTCTCCAGCGCGCTCTGTCGCCGCTGACGCCCCGTCCCGTCCCGCCCGTCCCGTCCCGTCCCCACTGCACCGCGGTCGTGGTCGACGGACGCAGTCCGGTCGCGCCCCGAGGAGTACCGATGCCAGCCGCCACGCCGTCCGCCGTCGAGCGCGGCCGCCGCCCGGCCCGTGACGAGGGCCAGTGGGCCGTCAGCGGCCGGACGCCGCTGACCGCCGGCGAACAGGCCAAGCAGGACGACGACGGTCTGCACGTCCGGGCCCGGATCGAGGAACGCTACGCCCGTGACGGGTTCGACGCGATCGACCCGGCCGACCTGCGCCAGCGGTTCCGCTGGTGGGGCCTCTACACCCAGCGGAGGCCGGGGATCGACGGCGGCCGCACGGGGGCGCTGGCGGACGCCGAGATCGAGGACCGGTACTTCATGGTGCGGGTCCGGGTGCCGGGCGGACAGCTCGACGCGGACCAGCTGCGCACCATCGGCGAGGTCGCCGAGGAGTTCGGGCGGGACGTCGTCGACGTCACCGACCGGCAGAACGTCCAGTACCACTGGATCCGGATCGAGGACATGCCGCGGATCTGGGGCCGGCTCGAGGCCGTGGGCCTGACCACCAGGACGACCTGCGGTGACGCGCCGCGCAACATCCTGGGCTGCCCGGTGGCCGGCATCGACGCCGGCGAGATCGTCGATGCGGGAGCCGTGCTCGAGGCGACCGAAGCGGTGGTCCGGGCCGCGGACGATCTCACGAACCTGCCGCGCAAGTGGAAGACGGCGATCAGCGGCTGCGCGTCCTACTGCACCGTCCACGAGATCAACGACGTATCGTTCGTCGGCGTCCGGACGCCCGGCGGGGACGTCGGGTTCGACCTGTGGGTCGGCGGCGGGCTGTCGACCAACCCCATGGTCGCCCGGCGGCTCGGCGCCTTCGTCGAACCCCACCGCGTCCCGGCGGTCTGGCGGGGGGTGACCGAGCTCTTCCGCGACTACGGGTACCGCCGGCTGCGCCACCGGGCCCGGCTGAAGTTCCTGGTGGCCGACTGGGGCGCGGAGCGTTTCCGGGAGGTCCTGGAGAGGGAGTACCTGGGCGGAACGCTGCCCGAGGGGCCTGCTCCTCCGGCGCCGGCCGCAGGCTCCCGGGACCACGTCGGGGTGCACGCGCAGGTCGACGGCCGGTTCTACGTCGGGGTCGCGCTTCCCGTCGGGCGGACCTCGGGCCGCCAGCTGCAGGACGTCGCGGCGCTCGCGGAGGCCTACGGCTCGGGCCGGGTGCGGACGACGGTCGAGCAGAAGCTGCTTGTCCTCGACGTGCCCGCGCCGAACGTCGAGCCGCTGGTCGCGGCGCTCGCCGGGCAGGACCTCCTGGCGGAGCCGTCCGTCTTCCGGCGGGGGACGATCGCCTGCACCGGGATCGAGTTCTGCAAGCTGGCGATCGTCGAGACGAAGGGTAGGGCGGTGGAACTCTACGGCGAGCTCGAGCGCCGGCTGCCGGACTTCGACACCCCGATCACGATCAATGTCAACGGCTGCCCGAACGCCTGCGCACGCTTTCAGCTCGCCGACATCGGGCTCAAGGGCTCGATCGTCGACGGCGGCGAGGGATTCCAGGTCCACCTCGGCGGGCACCTCGCGACGGGGGACGGCGCCGACCCCGCCTTCGGGCGCAAGCTCCGCGGCCTCAAGGTCACCGCGGAGCAGCTGCCCGACTATGTCGAACGGCTGCTCCGGGCCTACCAGGCGCACCGCGCGGAGGGCGAGCCGTTCGCCGCGTGGGTGCGGCGCGCGGAGGAGGGACAGCTCCTGTGAGCGGACCCACGGGCGAACGGCAGGTGCCCTTCTACTGCCCGTACTGCGGCGAGGAGGACCTGATCCCCGCCGGTCCGGATCCCGGCGGCTGGGAATGCCGCTCGTGCACCCGGACCTTCGCGCTGCGGGCCGCCGGGCCGGCGCCCGTCGCGGCGACGTACCGGGAGGGTGTGTGACGACGCAGGAGTGGGGCCCCGAACGCGCCGCCGCCATGGCCGCCGAGCTCGAGGGGGCGAGGGCCCTGGACGTGGTCCGGTGGGCCCTGGCGGAGTTCGGGGAGGAGATCTGCGTGGCGTCATCCATGCAGACCGCCGTGCTGGAGGACCTCGTCTCCCGGGTGCGCCCCGGGGTCCGGGTCGTCTTCCTGGACACCGGGTACCACTTCGCGGAGACCCTCGGCACCCGCGACGCCGTCGCCCTCGCCTACCCGGTCCGCCTCGTCGACGTCACCCCCCGGCGGAGCGTCGCCGAGCAGGACGCCGAGGAGGGTCCGCGACTGTACGAGCGCGATCCCGACCGGTGCTGCGCGCTGCGGAAGGTGGAGCCGCTCGAGCGGGCGCTGACCGGCTACCGCGCCTGGGTCACCGGCCTGCGTCGCGCCGACTCCACCAGGCGCGCCGGGACCCCGGTGGTGACCTGGGACGCCAGGTGGTCGATGGTCACGGTGAACCCGATCGCCGCCTGGTCCGACGAGGAGCTCGCGGGCTACGTGGAGGCCCGCGGCGTGCTGGCGAACCCGCTGCTGCAGCTGGGCTACCCGTCGATCGGCTGCGCGCCGTGCACCCGGCCGGTCGCACCCGGGGAGGACCCGCGCGCGGGCCGCTGGGCGGGCCGGACCAAGACCGAGTGCGGGCTGCACGGGTGAGCGCGCCCGTCCAGACACCGCCGCCGGCCCCGCTCGCGCGGACGGCACACCTCGACCACCTCGAGTCCGAGGCGATCCACATCCTGCGGGAGGTCGCCGGGGAGTTCGAGCGGCCCGCGCTGCTCTTCAGCGGCGGCAAGGACTCGATCGTGCTCAGCCACCTGGCCGTCAAGGCGTTCTGGCCGTGCCCGGTGCCGTTCCCGCTGCTGCACGTGGACACCGGGCACAACTTCCCGGAGGTGCTCGCGTTCCGGGACCGGTGGGCCGAGCGGCTCGGTGTCCGGCTCCTGGTCGCCGAGGTCGAGGAATCGATCGCCCGAGGCCGGGTGGCCGACCGGCCGGGCGGCAGCCGCAACCCGCTCCAGACGGTGACGCTGCTCGACGCCATCGCCGAGCACCGCTTCGACGCCGTCTTCGGCGGCGCCCGGCGGGACGAGGAGAAGGCCCGCGCCAAGGAGCGGGTGTTCAGTCTGCGCGACGAGTTCGGCCAGTGGGACCCGCGCCGGCAGCGGCCGGAGCTTTGGGACCTCTACAACGGGCGGCACCGGCCAGGCGAGCACATGCGGGTGTTCCCGCTGTCGAACTGGACCGAGCTCGACGTCTGGGCGTCCATCGCCCGCGAGCGGATCGACGTCCCGGAGATCTACTTCGCGCACCGGCGCGCGGTGTTCCGCCGCGACGGGATGTGGCTGGCGGACTCGCCGCACCTGCCGCGCCGGCCCGGCGAGCAGCTCGAGCTGCGCCTGGTGCGCTACCGCACGGTCGGCGACGTCACGTGCACGGGAGCGGTCGAGTCGACGGCGGCGACGGTCGAGGAGGTCCTGGCGGAGACCGCCGCCACCCGGGTCACCGAACGCGGCGCCACCCGGGCCGACGACCGCGCCGGCGAGGCCGCCATGGAGGACCGCAAGCGGGAGGGGTACTTCTGATGACGGCTTCGAGTCAGAGGGCGGTCGCGGGCCTGCTCCGGGTCGCCACCGCCGGATCCGTGGACGACGGGAAGTCGACGCTCCTCGGCCGGCTCCTGCACGACGCCAAGGGCGTCCTCGCCGACCAGCTCGCCGCCGTCGCCGCCGCCAGCGAGCGACGGGGCGGTCCCGACGCCGCGCCGGACCTGTCGTTGCTCACCGACGGCCTGCGCGCCGAGCGGGAGCAGGGCATCACCATCGACGTCGCCTACCGCTACGTCGCCACCGCCCGCCGGACCTTCGTGCTGGCCGACACCCCCGGGCACGTCGAGTACACCCGGAACATGGTCACCGGGGCCTCGACAGCGGACGTCGCGCTGGTGCTCGTCGACGTCCGGCACGGCATCACGGCGCAGAGCCGCCGGCACGCCGCGATCGCCGCGCTGCTGCGCGTCCCGCAGGTCGTGCTCGTGGTGAACAAGATGGACCTGGTCGGCTGGGACCGATCGGCATACGAGCACGTCGCGGCCGAGTTCCGCACCTGGTCGGGGCGACTCGGGATCCGCGGCGTGGTCGCCGTGCCGGTGTCGGCGCTGCAGGGCGACAACGTCGTCGCGCCCTCGGAGCTGGCCCCCTGGTACGCCGGGCCGACCCTGCTGGAGCACCTCGAGACGGTGGAGGCCGGGCCGGAGCGGACCCGGTCCTTGCGGTTCCCCGTGCAGTACGTCGTCCGGGCCCCCGAGCAGGGCTACCGCGGCTACGCCGGCCGGGTCGCGGGTGGGGCCGTCCGGCCCGGCGACCCGGTCGTGGTCCTGCCCTCGGGAGCCCGGACGGCCGTGGCGGCCGTCGAGACCTACGACGGCCCACTGGAGTCGGCGGAGGAGGGCCGCTCGGTGGTCCTGCGGCTGGCGGACGACGTCGACGTCGCCCGCGGTGACCTGCTGGCGCCCGCCGCGGACCCGCCGGCCCTCACCCGCGCGTTCGAGGCGACCGTCTGCTGGTTGGCCGACGAACCGCTCGGCCCTCGGCGCTACCTGCTCAAGCACACGGCCCGGACGACGCGGGCCGTAGTCGAGGTCACCGGCGTCCTCGACGTCACCACGGCGGCTCTCGGACCGGCGAGCGGGCTGTCGCTGAACGACCTCGGCCGGGTCCGCCTCCGGACCGCGGAGGCCGTCGCCCTGGACGACTACGCCGCCAACCGCCGCACCGGTGCGTTCATCCTCATCGACGAGGCGTCCGGAGCGACGGTGGCCGCCGGGATGGCGGGGCCGCTGCCGTGGGCGTGACCTATCCGCTGGCGCTGGACGTCGGGGGCCGGCTCGTGGTCGTGGTCGGGGGCGGGACCGTGGCGACCCGGCGCGCCGGCGCCCTCGTCGAGGCCGGCGCCGACGTCCGCGTCGTCGCGCCCCGGATCAGCGCCGAGCTGGCCCGGCGCGTCGCGGCGGGTGACGTCGGGCTGCACGCCCGGCCCTACGCTCCGGGCGACCTCGCCGGCGCCTGGCTGGTCCATGCCGCGACCGACGACGCCGCCGTCAACGCCCGGGTCGCCGCGGACGCGGAGGAGCTGCATGTCTGGTGCGTCCGGGCCGACGACGCCGAGGCGGCGACGGCGCGGACGCCCGCGGTGGCCCGGGCGGGCGACGTCTGCGTGGCGGTGACCAGCGGGGACCCGGGCCGCTCGCGCACCCTGGCCCGGGCGGTCGCGCTGGCGCTGGACACCGGCGACCTCCCCGTGCGTACGCAGCGCCGCGCCGGGGTCGGGCTGGTGTCACTCGTCGGCGGCGGGCCGGGCGACCCGGGCCTGATCACGGTCCGCGGGCGGCGGGCGGTCGCCGAGGCGGATGTCGTCGTCGTCGACAAGCTCGCGCCCCGGGACCTGCTCGCCGGACTGGCCGACGATGTGCTCGTCGTCGACGCCGGCAAGGCGCCGCACGCGCACAACCTGACCCAGGAGCAGATCAACGCCGTCCTGGTCGAGCACGCCCTGGCCGGCCGGCGCGTCGTCCGGCTCAAGGGCGGCGACCCCTACGTGTTCGGCCGCGGCGGCGAGGAGGCGGAAGCCCTGAGGAAGGCCGGCATCGAGGTCGAGGTCGTGCCGGGCATCACTTCCGCCATCGCAGTGCCGGAGTATGCCGGCATACCCGTGACGCACCGGG
>DATKNA010000389.1:0-12140 GCA_035541595.1 Kineosporiaceae bacterium
GTGACCCCGATAGGCGCACACACGTCGAGGGGGGCCTACGCTGAGCAGCCGGCGAGGTGGTCGTCGACGAGGCCGCAGGCCTGCATCGTCGCGTAGGCCGTCGTCGGCCCGACGAACACGAACCCGTGCCGCTTGAGGGCCTTGGCCAGGGCCGTCGACTCCGGCGCGACAGCCGGGATCTCCCCCGGGCGCGGACGCCGCGCGCGGGGGGGCGGCGCGAACGACCAGACCAGGGCCTCCAGCCCGCCGTCGTAGGCATCCCGGAGCGTCACCGTGGCGCGCGCGTTCGCCACGGCGGCTTCGATCTTCGCGCGATTCCGGACGATCCCGGCGTCCGCGAGCAGCCGGGCCACGTCGTCGGGGCCGTAGGTCGCGACGACGTCGGGGTCGAAACCGGCGAACGCCTTCCGGAAGCCGTCACGCTTGCGGAGGATGGTGATCCACGACAGACCGGACTGGAAGGCCTCGAGGGTCAGCCGTTCGACGAGGGCTCGCTCCCCGTGCACCGGCCGGCCCCACTCCTCGTCGTGGTAGCTCAGGTACTCGGGGGCGCTGCCGGCCCAGGCGCAGCGGAGCTTCCCGTCCGGGCCGGCGACGAGGCCGTCCGCTCGCGCCTGCCCGGTCACGCCAGCTCCCCGGCCATCGCCCGGAGGCTGCGGGTGAGCGCGATTCGGCCCAGAGCAGCCACCATCGGACCGAACCAGCGGGTCAGCGCCACCGGCGCGATCTCGACGTCCTCGGTCCACGTCACCCTGCTGGCGCCGTCCGGCGTCGGGGTCACATCGAACCACGCCTGGCCGAGGATCACCCGCCCCTGCTTGACGACGCGGCAGTACCCGGCCACACCGGGACCGGGCTCACGCCAGACGACGACCTCCATGGGGTCGTCGAACCCGAGGGGCCCGAACCCCGTCCGCCCCACGAAGCGGGCGCCCGACCCGGCGCCCGAGGGAGTGAGAACCCGGACGTCGGTCAGCGGGATCCAACGACCGTGGGAGGACCAGTCGGTGAGGACCCGCCACGTGCGCTCGGCGGACGCCGGAGACCGGACGGCCGCCGTGAACCGCGCCACTCACCGCTCCCGGCCGCGCTCGTCGGGAACGCCCGCGGGCGGAGCGACGCCGACACCGTTCGGCGACGGGAACGGATCGTCGCCGTCCTCGGCCGGTGCGGCGGGATGCTCCGGACGATCGCCCGGCACGGGGCGGCGCCAGACGTCGGCGGGCCGCTCCTCGACGAACCCGGTGACGTCGGCGAACTGCCTGGCCGAGGACACCTCCGGCACCTCGACCACCTCCGCGGAGCCGTCGAGATCCCGCGCCGGAGCAGGCCCACCCGGCTGCGCGAACCCAGGCGGTCCAGCGGCTCCGCCGGGCTCCGGCCCCTCGCGCACGTCGAGCGACTCGGCGTGCGGGCCGCCGAACGCCGCCCGCACGCGCAACTGGGCGATCTCGGCGTCGCGCCGTCGGAGCTCGTCCGTCAACCGGTCGACGAGGTCGTCGACCTCGTCCATCCGATAGCCCCGAAGTGCCGGCGAGAACCGCACTCGCTCGACATCCTCCACGCTCACCGGACCGGTCGGGAGACCCTTCCCCGGGAGGGACGACGCGGGCCGGTCGAGCCCGCCGGTGATCCGCCCCGTGGCGACCGCAGCGACGACCGCCACCACCGCCATGATCAGGAGCGTGAGGAGCAGGGTCACGTTTCGATGCTCCCATGACCCAGGGACCGCCGCGCACGACGGTCGCGACCCGGATGCGCTGACCGCGTGATTACTCAAGGCAAGTATTGTGCTACTCACAGCGACTGCGGACCGTGGAGACGTTCAGTTGTCGTCGTGGGGAGGTCTCATGCGCCCGGTGCCCCGCACCCTCGTCCGAAGCGCCGCCGTCACGGTCGTCGCCGTGGCCGTGGCGGCCGCACCCGCCGCGGCGGGCCTGCACCACCCGGACGCCGGCCGCCCTGGCGGCACGGTCTCCATCATCGGCACCCACGGGCGCGGCGGACCCCCGGCCGGCGTGCCCGGCGGTCGTCACGCGGGTCCGCGACCGGCAGACGCTGCCGCGACCACCCCCGCCCCGACCGCCACGCCGGGGATCGCACCACCGATCGGGGACCACGACGGCCGGAAGGACCTGCGGTGGTGGCCCTACGGAAACGTCCTGCACGGCGCCTTCACCGTCGAGACCAGGGAGGGCAAGGTCGTCCACCTGGTCGCGCAACGAGGCGTGGTCACGGCCGCGACCGACACCTCCGTCACCGTCACCTCGAGCGACGGCTTCGTGGTCACCTGGACCGTGACGGGCACGACCAGGCTGGTGCCCGTCCATCGGCACGGCGTGCCGCGGGTGCTCACCGCGGGCTCCGTGGTCGGCGTCTGGGGCCCCGGCACCGACGCCGACGCCACCGCGACGTTCGTGCTCGTGGCCCCAGCCCGACGAGGCGCTCCCGGCGACGGGTCCACACCGACGACGAGCCCGACGACGGACCCGGCGACCCCGGGCGCGAACCCGTCCGACGGCACCCCGTCCGGTGCGGGCCCGACGGGCGGGCCGACCGGCACGGCCTGACCGTCGCCGGTTCCGGCAGGGTGCCGGCACCCGTGCCGGCGACGAGGACTCGCCCGACCGCCGGACACGGCCCGCGAATTCGCAGCGCATTCCCAGAATGGGGTGCGACTCTGACCGCGGCTCGGATTCTTCCGGGCCGCGGTCAGATCTGTGGAGGAGACCGATGACCCCGTCCCGAACCCTGCTCGTCTCGCTCGCGGCCGGTGGCCTGCTCGTCGGCGGGGCGATCACCGCCGGTGCGATCAGCGCGGGCAACGCCTCCGCGGCGGGCGCCCAGGTGGCGGCCGGCACGCCGACGCCGTCGCCGTC
The DNA here is from genome assembly GCA_035541595.1 of Kineosporiaceae bacterium. Lineage (GTDB taxonomy): Bacteria > Actinomycetota > Actinomycetes > Actinomycetales > Kineosporiaceae > DATKNA01. Next base: position 2,880 of record DATKNA010000389.1, read on the forward strand.
CGCGCCCGGCGGCGCGAACGGGCAGGCGCCCCGGGGCGGAGCACCGCAGGGCCAGGGCCGTCCCTGGCTACCGGGGCGGGGCCACGGCGGCCCGGGCGGCCTGGTCGGCGGGCTGCGCGGCCTGGTCGGGCAGGGGCCGGTACTCCACGGCGAGTTCGTGACCGGCGGCGGCAACGGCACCACGACCACCGTGGTCGTCCAGACCGGCACGGTGACGGCGAAGAGTGATTCGACGATCACTGTGAAGAGCACGGACGGCTACCCGGTCACCTGGACGCTCACCTCGGACACCACGGTCCGGACCGGCTGGTCGCAGGGCTCGGTCAAGGACATCGCGACCGGCGACACGGTCATGGTGGAGGGCACCCGCAGCGGCACCACGACGACGGCCCGGTTCGTCGCCGAGCGCCCGAAGAACGCCGCACAGGGCGGCAGCTCCACGAGCCCGCCCTCCGCCACACCGCCGACCACCTCCTGACCACTTCCGTCCCGTCGGTCGCTCGCCCGTCCGGTGGCCCGTCCGCGTCCGCTCGCCCGTCGTTCGGGGTCGCCGCGTGGCGCACCGACGACGGGACGCCCGCGGGGCCGGGGGTTCGATCAGGGCTCGCTCTCGAGCAGCTCCTCGCTGACGTCGGCCGGCGTCGGCGCCCCCCGGGCCCCCGTCAACCCCGCCTCGACGGCGTCCAGGGCCTCGGCCACGGTCGACGTCCACACCGCGAGCCGCTCGGCCCCGGGCCGGACGAAACCCCGGACGAGCAACGTGCCCACGAGCTCGCGCAACGCCGCGTAGACGCCGGTGGGGTCGAGCACGACCACCGGCTTCTCGTGCATCCCGAGGGTGCCCGCGACCCAGACCTCGAGCAGCTCCTCGAGCGTCCCGAGGCCGCCCGGCAGGGCGAGGAACGCGTCCGCGGCGGCGTCCATGCGGCCCTTGCGCTCGCGCATGTCGGCGGTGACCACGAGCTCGTCGGCGCCGGTGTCCGCCACCTCCAGGCCGGTCAGCGCGGCGGGGATCACCCCCAGCGTGTGCCGCCCGGCGGCCCGGACGGCGCGGGCGACCGCGCCCATCATCGACACCCGGCCCCCGCCCGAGACGAGGTCGTGTCCCCGCCGCGCCAGCTCCGTGCCGAGTTCCGCGGCCAGCTCGAGGTGGGCGGGGTCGATCCGCTCCGAGGACGAGCAGAAGACGCAGATGCGCGCCATCGCGACCGGCTCAGGTGGGCTCGGCCGCGGACGCCGCCGTCGCCTCCGCCGCCAGGCGCTCGTGCAGACGCTGGTCGCGCGAATCGACCAGCAACGAGACGGCCTCGTCGACGTCGTCGGTGACGTTGAGCAGGTCGACGTCCGGAAGCGAGATCATCCCCCGGGCGAGGGCGGGCCCCCGGATCCAATCCACCAGACCCTGCCAGTACTCGTGGCCGAGCAGGACGATGGGGAACGACGTGACCTTGTGCGTCTGGACCAGCACGAGCGCCTCGAACAGCTCGTCGAGGGTGCCGAAGCCGCCGGGCATGACGACGAACCCCTGGGCGTACTTCACGAACATCGTCTTGCGGGCGAAGAAGTACCGGAAGTTCACGGCGAGGTCGACCCACTGGTTGATGCCCTGCTCGAAGGGCAGTTCGATGCCCAGGCCGACCGAGACCCCGCCGGCCTCGCCCGCGCCTTTGTTCGCCGCCTCCATGGTCCCGGGTCCGCCGCCCGTGATGACCGCGAAGCCGGCGTTGACCAGGGCGGCGCCGAGCCGTTCCGCCAGCGCGTACTCGGGGTGGTCGCGCGGCGTGCGCGCCGACCCGAAGACGCTGATCGCCGGCCCGAGTTCGGCGAGGGCGCCGAACCCCTCGACGAACTCGGCCTGGATGCGCAGGACCCGCCAGGGGTCGGTGTGCAGCCAGTCGCTCGACCCGCGGCTGTCCAACAGCCGCTGGTCGGTCGTGGAGCGCGGCACGAGACCACGGCGAAGGGTGACAGGTCCCTTCCGATAGTCGCGGACAGAACCCACCGGGCCTCCTGGGATCACGGGTCTGTTGATACCTCGGCGCCGCGCGGACTCGACTGCAGCGCGCCGGCAGGCCGGGCGCTCGACCCAGCGGGAGGGGCGCGACCCCGACGCTACGGCCACGCCCCTGCTCGGGCACGGCAACCCCCTCCCGTGCCCCCCCCGGCCACGTGGTTCGCCGGCGCATCACCGATCCGCGCCCTGTCCCCGGGGCGGCCGAGATGATCGGTGACCCGCCGTCACCGTCGGGACGCGGTTTCGCCCTGCGACGGTAGGGTTTCACTGTGCGAGGGTGGCCGGACGACGGGACGGGCGCAGAGGTGCCCGAGGCCGACGTCGAGGCGCTCGTGGCCTGGGGTCGATTCACCGACGCCGCCCCGGCTCTGGAGCGGTTGGAGCAGGCCCTGCCCGCCCTCGAGCGTGGGCCGGACGCTCGCGCCCTCCTGCTGGCCCTGCACGGGCGCGCGCTGCTGATCCGGTTGGTCGGACGACCGGCCGCCGAGGTGGTCGAGGCCGCCGATGTGCTCGAACGCGCGGCCCTGGAGCGTCGGGCCCCGGTCTGGGTGGCGACGGCGTCGGCCGTGCGGGCGCGCGCTCGGCTGGACGCCGGCGAGGTGGGCAGCGCGATGAACGACCTCGCCCGGGTGCACCTCGATCAGCTGGGTCCCGCGCTCGGGGAGCGCGCGGGCCTGCTGTTGCTGGACACCCTCGCCGGTGCCTACGCCAGGCTGAGGCTCGACGAGCGGGTCGACGAGGTCCGTGGCGTGCTCGAGACGGGCCTCGGTGCCGCCCTGCCGCTCGACCGCGCCGTGCACTGGGCGGCCTGGAGCACCGAGCTCGCAGCGCGTGCCCTCGACCCGCTGGCCTCCGGGCGCGGCGAACCCGACCAGGCGCTGCTCGAGCGGGCGCTCGCGGCGAGCGCGCGGCTCGACGAGCTTCCCCGGTCCGCGGTGCCGGACCGGGTGCGCCGCGCGGTGCAGGGCGTGCGCGCGCTCGCCGCCGCGTACCGCGGGCGCGCGTCGGAGGCCCTGCGACTGCTCGGTGAGGACGCCTTCGGCGAGCCCAAGGACCTGCCGCCGCTCGAGCGTCAGATCGCCACGTTGGCCGCGATCCACGCGCACGCCCTGGTCGGGTCGGTCGCCACCGCCCGCAGCCTCGACGACGCCGCGACCCCCGCTCCGGGGAGCCTGCCCCACCTGGTGCTGGACGCGTGCCGGGCGCGTGAGCGGCTGTGGCTGGAGACGCACGCCGGCGGCTCCGTCGTCCACGTGTTGACCCGGCTGGACGACGTCCTCGCCCGGATCGGCTGGCTGGGCATGGACCTCGTCGCCCAGACCGCCGGCCAGGTGCTCGAGCACCAGGCGCTGCGCGTCGAGAGCCGGACCGACCCGCTGACCGGGGTCGGCAACCGGCGGGCCCTGGACGAGGAACTGCGGCGCATGCTGCGGTTCACCCCCATGCCGCTGGCCCTCGTGCTCGTGGACATCGACGACTTCAAGCAGGTCAACGACGCCTTCACGCACGTCGTCGGGGACGAGGTGCTGCGCCGGGTGGCGGCGTGCCTCGGCCGGGAGCTCCGGGTCGGGGACCACCTGGCCCGCTACGGCGGCGACGAGTTCATCGCGCTCCTGCCGCGCACGGGCGACCAGGAGGCCCGGCAGGTGGCACAACGGATGGCCGAGGCGATCGCCCGGCTGCCGTGGTTCGAGCTCGCCGACGCGCTCGCCGTCGGCATCAGCACCGGATCGGCGGCGCTGTGGTCCCTCACCGGACGCCGGCCGGACCGGGACGCCGAGAACCTGTTCCGGCGCGCTGACGAGGCGCTGCTCGACGCCAAGCGCCGTCGCGCCCAGGGCATGGCGCCCGCGCCTGACTGGGCACCGTCGGGGTCGTCCGACTGGAGCCCGCAGGGGCGCCGGCGCCGGGCCGTTCCCGGAGAGCAGGAGCGGGATCTCCTGGACGAGTCCGCCGGCTATCCCGCCTCCGGCCAGTTCGGCCGGCCCGGCCCGCCGGACCGGGGGCAGGCCGCCGACGAGCCGGGGTGGACCGGCAGCGGATCGCTGCGCCTCGACGCCGGTTTCGAGGCCGGGTTCGAGGCTGGTTTCGGCACCGGGCTCGACGCGCGGCCGGACCCGAGAGCGGGCACGTACGCCGACCCCGGACTCCAGCCGATCAACGGCGTGCACCGCACGGGCGGTACCCCTGCGATCGGCCACCGGCTCCACGACGCGCACGACGTCGACGGATACGACGGGCCCGGCGTCGACGGATACGACGGGCCCGGCGTCGACGGGTACGACGCGCCCGGCGTCGACGGATACGACGCGCCCGGCGTCGACGGGTACGACGCGCCCGGCGTCAACGGACACCAGGACGCGGGCCAGGGTGCTCCGACGGGCGGGTGGGCCGAGCCCGCGACGTGGGACGGGCCGGACCTGCGTCCGCCCGGCCTTCCCGGCGGGCACCTCCGGCGCCACCCCCCGGTCATCGACCTGGGCACCACGTCGAACGCCCGCCGTCCGCCGGACTGACGACCTCACCCCAGCCAGGCCACGAGGGCCCGCTCGCAGGCCCGCAGCTGCGCCACCGGGACCCGCTCGTCGTCGGCGTGCGCGACGCTCGGATCCCCCGGACCGTAGTTGACCGCCGGCACGCCCAGCGCGCTGAACCGGGCGACGTCCGTCCAGCCGTACTTCGCACTCGGCTCGGCGCCGATGGCCGCCACGAACGCCGCCGCGGCCGGCCGGTCCAGGCCCGGGCGGGCGCCGTCCGCCGCGTCGACCACGGTCACCTCGTATCCCTGGAACACGTCCCGGACGTGCCGCGCGGCGTCGTCCGCGTCGCGATCCGGGGCGAACCGGTAGTTGACCAGCACGGTGCACCGGTCAGGGATGACGTTGCCGGCGATGCCGCCCGAGATGGCGACGGCGCTCAGCCCCTCGCGGAAGACCAGGCCCTCGACCTCGACCTCCCTGGGCCGGTAGGCCTGCAGCCGCGCCAGCACGCCCCCGGCCTCGTGCACGGCGTTGCGGCCACGCCACCACCGCGCCGAGTGCGCGGCGAGGCCGCGGGTGACGACCTCGGCCCGCAACGTGCCGTTGCAGCCGCCCTCGATGCCGGCGGCGGTCGGCTCCAGCAGCACGGCGAGGTCGCCGGCGAGCCACTCGGGGTGCTCCCGGGCCAGCCGGCCCAGGCCGTTGCTCGCCGCGTCGACCTCCTCGTGGTCGTAGAAGACGAACGTGATGTCGCGCGTGGGCGCCGGCAGCGCGGCCGCCACCTTGAGCTGCACGGCGACCCCGCCCTTCATGTCGGCGGTGCCGCGGCCGACGAGGAGGCCGGTCTCCTCGTCGCCCTCGCGGCGCACGGGCAGGTTGCCGGCGACGGGGACCGTGTCGAGATGACCGGCCAGCACCACCCGCTCGGCGCGGCCGAGCCGGGTCCGCGCGACCACGGCGTCGCCGTCGCGGACGACCTCGAGATGCGCCAGGCGCTTCAGGGCGGCCTCCACCGCGTCGGCGATCGGGCCCTCGTCGCCGCTGACGGACTCGACGTCGCACAGCACCTGCGTGAGGTCGACGACGTCCGCGGTGAGATCGAGGTCGACCGTGGGCCGTCGCGCCGGCCGGGTGCGCGTCATGCGGCCGAGCCTACGAGGACGCGGGCCCGGATCGGCGGACGCTTCCCCGGCGCCCCCGGGGCCTGCCCGTAGGGTGGAGGGATGACCGACGCGAGCACCGGCACTCGCCGCACCGCATGGGGCTACGGCCTTGCGACGATCACCGACGCCGGCACCACGCTCGACACCTGGTACCCCTCCCCCGCGCTGGGTCCGGCGCCGGGGCCGAGCCCGCAGCTGGTCCCCGCCGAGCTCGCGGCACTCGAGGACGCCGATCCGCAGCGCGGCGTCCGGCAGGTCGTCGTCCGGACCGAGATCGACCTGGACGCCCCGCCGGCCGATGTCCCGGACGCCTATCTGCGCCTGCACCTGCTGTCGCACCGCCTCGTGCGCCCGCACGGGGTCGACCTCGCCGGCCTCTTCGGCGTCCTGGTCAACGTGGTGTGGACGAACTACGGCCCCTGCGCCGTCGACGACTTCGAGCGCACCCGGCTGCGCCTGCTGACCGGGCCGAGGGCGAACGGTCGGGTCGACGTCTTCGGCGTCGACAAGTTCCCCCGGATGACCGACTACGTGCTGCCCGCCGGCGTCCGGATCGCGGACGCCGACCGGGTCCGCCTCGGCGCGCATCTGGCTCCCGGTACGACCGTGATGCACGAGGGGTTCGTCAACTTCAATGCGGGCACCCTCGGGACGTCGATGATCGAGGGCCGCATCTCGTCGGGCGTCGTCGTCGGCGACGGGTCCGACGTGGGCGGCGGCGCCTCGGTGATGGGCACGCTGTCCGGCGGCGGGACACACGTCGTCTCGATCGGGCGGCGATGCCTGATCGGTGCCAACGCCGGCATCGGGATCAGCCTGGGCGACGACTGTGTCGTCGAGGCCGGCTGCTACGTGACCGCGGGCACCAAGGTCCGGCTGCTTCCCGGGGACGCGTTCGTCAAGGCCGCCGAGCTCTCCGGGGCCTGCGGACTGCTGTTCTGGCGCAACTCCATGACCGGGGTCGTCGAGGCCCGGCCGCTCGGCCGGCGGGTGGAGCTCAACGAGGCGCTCCACGCCAACGCCTGACCACCGGCACGCCCTGGACCCCCGTGACATGACCTCCGCGACCCCGACCAGGCCCCTGCCGACGACGCCTCGCCACTCCCAGCCCCGGCGCCGGCGGCCCGTGGTCGTCGCCGTGCTCGTCCTCGTGCTGCTGGTCGCCGGCGGGGGCTTGGCCTGGTGGCACGGGTCGATCGGCACCATGACGCTGCGCCCGCACTGCACTGCCACGGCCCTCGGCCGCACCACCGAGGTGAGCCCGGAGCAGGCGGGCAACGCCGCGATCATCGCGGCCGTCGCGGTCCGCCGGAGCCTGCCCGGGCGGGCGGCCACCATCGGTATCGCCGCCGCCCTGCAGGAGTCCAAGCTCGTCAACCTCCCCGGGGGTGACCGGGACTCGATCGGGCTCTTCCAGCAACGCCCCTCGCAGGGATGGGGCACACCACAACAGATCCGGGACCCGGTGTACGCGACGAACGCCTTCTACGACGTGCTGGTCAAGGTCGAGGGGTACCAGAATCTGGCGATCACGGCGGCCGCGCAGACCGTCCAGCGGTCGGCCTTCCCCTCCGCGTACGCCGACCGCGAGCCGGAGGCCCGCATCCTCGCCTCCACCCTCACCGGCTACTCACCGGCCGGCCTGTCCTGCGTGCTCCCGTCGGCGGGTGCGGCCACCACGGCGGCCCCGGACGCCGCCGGCCTCACGCCACGCGCTCGAGCGGTGGTGGCCGCCGCGTCCCGCGAGACGGGCCGGATCGGCGCCGCGGTCCCCGGCGCCCCGGGGACCGTGCGGTTCACGCTCACCGGTGCGACCGGCCCGACCCAGGCCTGGGCGCTCGCCCAGTGGGCGGTGGCGCGCGGGCAGGACCTGGACGTCGTCAGCGTCGAGACGGACGGAAGGCGTTGGGACCGCGACCGACCCGACCGGACCTGGACGCCGACCTCGGGGGCCGCCGGTCCCGGCGTCGTGGTCATCCGCACGGCGAACGGCGGCTGACGGTCGCCCGCACGGGGAAGGGCGGCTCACGCCCGCCGCCCGTACGGGCGCGGCCATCCCGACCATGCCTGGCCGGGCTCGAAGGACGCCTGGTCAGTACGTCACGGCTCCCGGCGGTACAGCGGGACGTACGCGCGCTCCGTCTCGCCGACGTACACCTGGCGCGGCCGCCCGATCTTGGTCTGCTTGTCCTGGATCATCTCCCGCCACTGGGCGATCCATCCGGGGAGCCGGCCGAGCGCGAACAGGACCGTGAACATGCGGGTCGGGAAGCCCAATGCCTTGTAGATCAGGCCGGTGTAGAAGTCCACGTTGGGGTAGAGCTTGCGCTCGATGAAGTAGTCGTCCGAGAGCGCGATCTCCTCCAGCCGGGTGGCGATCTCGAGGAGCTCGTCCCGCCAGCCCATCCGGCCCAGGATCTCGTGGGCGGTGCCCTTGATGATCGCCGCGCGCGGGTCGTAGTTCTTGTAGACGCGGTGCCCGAAGCCCATCAGCCGGACCCCGCCCTCCTTGTTCTTCACCTTGCGCATGAAGGTGTCGACGTCGTCGTCGCTGCGCCGGATCTGCTCGAGCATCTCCAGGACCGCCTGGTTCGCCCCGCCGTGCAGCGGGCCGAACAAGGCGTTGATGCCGGCCGAGATCGAGGCGAACAGGTTGGCCTGGGACGAGCCGACCAGCCGCACCGTCGATGTCGAGCAGTTCTGCTCGTGGTCGGCGTGCAGGACGAAGAGGAGGTCCAGCGCCCGGGCCACGGTGGGGTCGACCTCGTAGGGCTCGGCCGGGAACCCGAAGGTCATCCGCAGGAAGTTCTCGACGATGCCCAGGCTGTTGTCGGGGTACAGGAACGGCTGGCCGACGGACTTCTTGTACGCGTAGGCGGCGATGGTCGGCAGCTTGGCGAGCAGCCGGACGGTCGAGATCTCGACCTGGGCGGGGTCGAACGGGTTGAGGCTGTCCTGGTAGAAGGTCGACAGCGCAGAGACCGCCGAGGAGAGCACCGGCATCGGGTGCGCGTCCCGCGGGAAGCCGTTGAAGAACAGCTTCAGATCCTCGTGCAGCAGCGTGTGCCGCCGGATCTGCTGATCGAAGTCGGCCAGCTGCGCCGCGGTCGGCAGCTCGCCGTAGATGAGCAGGTAGCACACCTCGAGGAAGCTGCTCTGCTCGGCGAGCTGCTCGATCGGGTAGCCGCGGTACCGCAGGACGCCGGCGTCGCCGTCGATGTAGGTGATCGCCGAGGTGGTCGACGCGGTGTCGACGAAGCCGGGGTCGAGCGTGACGTAGCCCGTGGCGGACAGGAGCTTGGAGATGTCGATGCCGTCGTTCCCGTCGGTCGCGTGGACCACAGGGAGGTCGAGGGCGCCGGCGGGGTACCGCAGGGCGACCTGCTGATCGGACATGTCGGGCTCCTCGGGGTCGGGTGCCGGTGGATCGCGCAGTCGTCGTGGCTACGGCGCACTGTGGTGAGAGGGCGACTCCGGGTCAAACGCTACCCCGCATGTGGCGGGCGCCCACGCCGGCGGAGTGCCCAGGTCGCAGACCCGCGCGACCCGTCAGCCGAGCCGGCCGGCGAGGGCGGCGACCGCGTCGTCGGAGGCGGTCAGCGCC
>DATKNA010000390.1:0-3104 GCA_035541595.1 Kineosporiaceae bacterium
ACCCCCCGAACCACTCCCCGAACACCTGGTCGTACCGCGGGACCTGGTCGGGCTCCGAACACAGGGTGGCCCGGCCGGCCCAGTAGACGCCGGCCGGCCGAGCGGCACCGGCGAACGCGCAGGCCTGGACGAACGCCTGCGTGCGATCGGCGGTCACCGGCAGACCGGCCGCCCGCAGGGCGCGGGCGAACCCGACGAGGGCGACCTCGGGTCCGTCGGCGTCCGTCATGTCGATCAGGCTAAGTCGTCCTGCTCGCCCGATCATCCTGCGAGCAGCCGGTCGAGGGAGTCCCGCACCCGCTCGGCGTCCTCGCGGTACTTGCACACGGCGCCCAGGGTGGCGGCAGCGGTCTCGACATCGAGCTCGGGCCGGCCGAGCGCGACCAGGCAGCGGGCCCAGTCCAGGCTCTCGGCCACACCCGGCGGCTTGAGGAGGTCGACGCCCGCCGGGCCGCCGGCACCGTCCCGCAGCGCGTGCACGACGCGCGCGACCTGTTCGGCCAGCCGGGCGGGGACGTCGGGCAGGCGCCGGCGCAGGATCTGCACCTCGCGGACGAGCCCGGGGTGCTCGACCCAGTGGTAGAGGCAGCGCCGCTTGAGTGCGTCGTGCACCTCGCGGGTGCGGTTGGAGGTGAGCACGACCAGCGGGGGGTGGGCGGCGCGTACCGTGCCGTACTCGGGGATGGTGACCGCGTTCGTCGAGAGCACCTCGAGCAGGAAGGCCTCGAACTCGTCGTCCGCGCGGTCGATCTCGTCGACGAGCAGCACGGCGTTCGGGCTCCGCAGAGCCCGCAGCACCGGCCGTTCGAGCAGGAACCGCTCGTCGAACAGGGAACTCTCCACGGCGCCCACGTCGAGGTCGTCGTCGCGGCGGCGGGCGGCCTCCACCGCCCGCAGGTGCAACACCTGCCGGGGAAAGTCCCAGTCGTAGAGCGCCTGGGCGGCGTCGATGCCCTCGTAGCACTGCAGGCGGACGAGCTCGGCGCCCAGGCCCTGGGCGAGCGCCTCGGCGAGCGCGGTCTTGCCGGTGCCCGGTTCTCCCTCCAGGAACAGCGGGCGTCCCATCACCAGGGCCAGCCAGGTCACCGTGGCCAGCCCGGGGTCTGCGAGGTAGCCGGTCGCGGCCAACGCACGCTCGAGATCCGCGGGGTCGGCCGGGCGGCCGAGCGAGGAGTCGGCCGGACCGTTCACCGAGCCGCCCGCGGCTGGCTCACGAGGTGGCCCACCAGGCGGTCTGTCCGGCGGTCGCCAGCAGCGGGAACGTCCCTCATCCCGACAGCATCGCTCATCGGCGCACCGCTCTCCATGGCGGCATGATGCGCTGTCCTGGTGACACGGGCGCGCGCGGCGGCACGCGCCCGCCGATTCCTGTCGACGACGTGCGCACGGCGCGCAATCAACGCATGGCGTCCACGTACCGGGTCATCCGCTCGGCCGTTACCGTCAGCCGAGCACCCCCGAGGGATGGGCGATGACCCGGCGGACCACCGACAGGGCCGCCCCCAGCGTGGCGGCGCCCGGGCCGAGCCGACCGGCGAGGACACGCACCTCGCGCGCACCCACGGCGAGGACACGGCCCCGCAGCTCGGCGGTCACCCGAGGCCCGAGCCAGGGTGCGAGCCGGGCGTACCCCCCGCCGAGCACGACGGTGTCGATGTCGAGCAGGTTCAGCACGCCGGCCAGGGTCGTGCCGAGCGCGGCGCCCGCGGCCCCGATCGCGGCGAGAGCGCGGGCGTCACCCGCCGCGGCCGCGGCGGCGACGGCGTCCGCGCCGCCGGCCCCGTCCACGGCCCACCCCGGTGCCGGCGCCGCCACCCCGGCCGCACGCAGGATCGCGTCCTGACCGGCCACCTGCTCCAGGCACCCGCGGGAGCCGCACCCGCACCGGGCGTCCGCCCCGGGCACGGGCAGGTGCCCGATCTCACCCGCGAATCCGTGCCGCCCCCGGAGCAGCTCCCCATGCAGCACCACCCCTGCGCCCACGCCCACCTCGCCGCTGACGTACACGAACGTGTCGAGCGCGTGGGCACCGCCGTCCGTGTGACCGCCCCGCCAGAACTCGGCGAGGGCGGCGAGATTGGCCTCGTTGTCCAGGAGCAGGTCGAGACCGGGCGGCAGCCCGGCGCGGACCCGCAGCTCGTCGAGCACGGGCACGTCTCGCCAGCCGAGGTTCGGCGCCACGCGCACCTCGCCGCTGCCGGTCTCTACCAGGCCCGGGACCGCGACCGTGACGCCGACCACCCGGCCGCCGCCCGTCCGCGCCGACGCGCCGGCCCGGCCCAGTTCGGCCACGGCTCGGCGCAGCACCCCGGCGGCCCGGTCCAGAGCCGCCGGGACAGGTAGGCCGCGCAGGTCGCCGACCACCGTCTCACGGGTCCGGACGGCACCGGCCAGGTCCACCCCGCACAGGCTCACGTAGTCGACGTTCAGCTCGACGCCGATGCCGACGGGTCCTCGCGGGTCGAGGCCGAGTGCCGACCCCGGACGACCCGCGCCGGCCAGCCTGGCCGGCACCGCGTCGGGCCCGAGCTCCGCCAGCAGTCGCGCCTCGAGCAGGGTCTCGACGAGGCTGGAGACGCTGGCCTTGGTCAGACCGGTGGCTGCGGCGATCCGGGCCCGCGACACCGGCCCGGAGTCCGCGACGTGCCCGAGCACCAGGGCGAGGTTGTGCTCGCGCAGCGCCGGCTGCCGAGCGGGCCGCGCCGCGGCCTGGCGGGAGGGCGGGTGGACCGGCCCGGAGGCCGACGCCTGGACCGGCTCGTGGGCCGGTTCGCGGATCGGCTCGTGGGCCGGCGAATGGACCGGGCGTACCACGGGCGACGTGCGCGACATGGGGGGAGCATATTCGTCAACGACATCGACGAGCAGCCGGCGGGCAGTTGATGTGCTCCGAACCGTTGACAGGGACGGGGAGCCGTAGAGTAGGTTCAGGTTCTGAACGAATTCCTCAGATTCGCCCGTCGAAGCCGCCGGAGGCCCGCGTGTCCATTCCCACCCCCACCCGCGACGACAGGTTCACCTTCGGCCTCTGGACCGTGGGCTGGCAGGCCCGAGACCCGTTCGGGGACCCGACCCGGGCCCCGCTCGACCCGGTGGAGAGCGTG
>DATKNA010000391.1:0-3049 GCA_035541595.1 Kineosporiaceae bacterium
CTCGACGGCACCGTTCCGCGGGTCACCCTGCCGGGGGCGTGGGTGTCGCGGTCTGGGCGTTGGTTGCCGCCGCGGCGGCCCGGCCGCTAGGTCTGGCCCTGGTCACGAGTGTCAGCGACAAGCCCTGGCTGGCTGACCGGCAACCCTCCGCAGCGGTGGGGTGCTCCAGGTGACGACCCGGCCGGTGATCCCGGCAAGCGCGACTGGGGAGGTCTCGATGGGCGACCGGCAGGTCCTGCGGCGTCGACGTCACGTCGACCTGCTCCGGGTGATCAGCGCGTCCTGTCGCTGACCGGGCGCGACCCACCCGTCGACCTTCCCTTCGTCATCCGAGGACCGCGCATGACCGGCTCCCCCCTGCCCACGACCGTGCCCACGACCGTGCCCACGACCGTGCACACCCGGCCCACATCCACCGACGCTGCTGCCGGTGGATCGGCGTCCCCTCGTCGGCTCGCCGCCGACCTCGCCGCCCGGGAGCAGCTCTGGCGACCGCACGTCCGGTTCAGCCACCCCCGGCACTACACCCGCCTCCTCGCCCGGCCCGGATGGGAGGCCTGGCTGCTGACCTGGCTGCCCCGCCAGTCCACCGGCCTGCACGACCACGGCGGATCGGCCGGCGCGTTCGCGGTGCTCGAGGGGGCGCTCGACGAGGTCGTGCTCGTCGGCGGCGAAGGCGGCGCGCTCGGCGTTCGCCGTTTCGCGCATGGCGAGGTCCGCGCGTTCGGCGCCCGGCACGTGCACGACGTGACCGCGACCGAGGGGACGGCCGTCAGCCTGCACGTCTACGCGCCGGCCCTCACCCGGATGACCCGGTACGCCCTGCAGGACGGCCAGCTCCTCACGATCGCTTCGGAGCGGGCGGGCACGGACTGGTGACGGTGCCAGCGAGGACCATCGACCAGATGCTGGCCGAGGCCCGGGCCCGGCTGGTTCGGCTGTCGCCGCACCAGGCCCGGGACGCCGTCCTGCACGGAGCGCTACTGGTCGACGTCCGGCCCGAACGGCAGCGTGCCGCCGAGGGCGAGATCCCGGGCGCCTTGACGATCGAGCGGAACGTGCTCGAGTGGCGCTTCGATCCGGCCTCGACTGCCCGCCTGCCGGTCGCGTCGTACGAGCTCCAGATCATCGTCGTCTGCTCGGAGGGGTACACCTCGAGCCTGGCGGCGGCCAGCCTGCAGGACCTGGGGATCCGGAACGCGACGGACCTCACGGGCGGCTTCCGGGCGTGGCGCGCTGCCGGTCTGCCCACCCGCGGCGGGCCCGGGCGGCCCGGGCCACGGCCCGGGTGGTGAAGGGCCCCTCGGGCAAGCTCGGCGCGGCATGCTTCGTCGCGTATGGATGGGCCGGCCCCGCGGTGCGTGGCCGACGCGCCGCCGGTCAGGCCGACGGAGTGCTCGAGCACCGGGCGCTCGGTCACGAAGGTGCGGGTCGTCCCGCTCACCCCGGGTCAGCTCCTGCCCGGTGACGAACTGGACGGCGTCCACGATGTGCGCCCCGATGTCGCCCAGCGCGCCCGACCCCGCGGAGTCCTTCTGCAGACGCCAGGTCAGCGGGGCCTCGGCGTCGCTGAGCCAGTCCTGCAGGTACGCGGCCCGGGTCTGACGGATCTCGCCGCTCCCCCGATATCACCAGTTGCCGGGCCAGGGTCACGGCCGGCACTCGGCGGTAGGTGAAGCCCACCATGGCAACACGTCCCGCTGCGCGGCTTTCCCCGCGGCCTCGGCCATCGCCTCGGCCTCCGCGACCGTGTTCGCCAGCGGCTTCTCGCAGAGCACGTGCTTGCCCGCCTCCAGGGCGGCGATCGCGACCTCCGCGTGCGCGTACCCCGGGACGACGACGTCGTGGGAGGGTCGAAGAGCTTGGATCGGACGAACGCCAGCGCCTCCGGCGCGCCGACCAACCAGTCCATACCGGCGTCCTCCCACTCCACGGAGATCGGTCCGGAGTAGCCGATAGCGTTGAGCGCCCGAAAGCTCTGCTCCCAGGGGACGTCACCGTGCCCGGTCGAGACGAGTCCCAGCCCGCGCCGCAGGTCCGCCCACGCGAGGTGGGAGCCGAGCCGGCCGTTGCGGCCGTTGCCCACGTTGAGCCGCAGTAACGGCGCCTCCCCACTCGCTGGCGACCGCCTCGAAGCACCAGACTTCCCGCACCGGCAGAGGACTTCTGTCAGACGGTGGCCTGGCCGGCGCGCACCAGTGGGCGATCGTGGTTGATCCATGCGGGTGGGCGGATCCAGGGGATGCCGTCGATCATGGTGATCTCCCATGCCCCCTGGTCGGCTTCGGTGTGGTGCCGGGCGCAGAGCAGGGCCATGTTCGCCAGATCCGTGCGGCCGCCGGCGGCCCAGGGGATCACGTGGTGGGCCTCGCAGTAATCGGCCGGAACGAGACAGCTGGGGATGATGCAGCCGCCGTCGCGGACGGTCAGGGCGCGACGTTGAGCGGGCGTGGCGAGGCGGACCGCCCGGCCGAGGTCGAGAACGGCGCCGGCGGGCGCGAGCAGCACCCGGCGCAGGGCACCGGTGCAGGCCAGCCGGGACAGCGTCGGCGCGGCCACGGGCGCGCCGTGCTGCGCCCGTGCTGATCCCGCCGCGGCACCGAACCGAGCGATTGCCATGAAGGCGTCCCCCGGTGCCTCCCCTGGCGCGAGAGGTGATGGGCCCCTGGGTGGATCGCCGGGTGGATCCCCGGGTGGGCGGGCTGATCTCGGCGGGGCCGGGTCGTCGTTCTCGCTGGGTGGTGCTTCCTGGTCGTTCTCCGCGCGTGGTGGGCCCTCGCCGTGCACGCCGAGCGGGCACGGCAGGTCCCCGGCGCGAACTCCGCCGGCCAGGTCCAGGGCGGCCAGCAACTGCTCGACCGTGGCAGTGATCAAGATCTCCACGGCCGGGTACGGCCCGGACAGCACCCCCGGCTGCCGCAGCACACGCTCCTCGCCCTCCGCCGGCGGCGGCTCCTCGGGGTGCTCGGCGGCGTGGGGCGCGTCCGCGACCGTGTCCCCCGCCGTGTCCCCGGCCGTGTCCCCGGCCGTGTCCCCGGCCGTGTCCCCG
>DATKNA010000392.1:0-6267 GCA_035541595.1 Kineosporiaceae bacterium
TCGACGGTGATGTGCGCGCCGCTGGCCTTCGCCCCGACGATCGCCAGGTTGCTCGCGACGCCGCTGGCCGTGAGCCCGCCGGCCGTGGCCGTCCCGGTGACCGACACCACCCCGGCGACGCTGCCCGAGGTGAGCAGCACCTGGACCTGGCCGGAGGCATCCGTGACCCCGCTCGCGGTGCAGGTGGTGGGCTTCGTCGAGCTGCAGGAGGGGCTCCCGCCGACGTACGAGCCGCCCAGGCTCTGGTGCGAGAAGCTCACGGACAGCCCGGGCGGATAGGCCTGGCCGGTGGTGTCGAAGAGCTGGAAGGTGAGGGTGTTCACCTCCTGGAACCCGGAGTAGCGCACGCCCTGGACCTGGTACAGGGTCTTCAGCGCGTTCACCTGCCCGAGCTGCGGCATGACGACCTGGGTCGAGCCGCTCTGGGCCGCGACGGTGTCCGTCGCCGTGATCGTCGCGGTGCCGCCGGCGGCGCTCGACAGGAGCGTCACGTAAGCCTGGCCGGCCGAGTTCGTGGTCACGGTGGCGGGGGTGGTGAAGGTCGCGACGGTCCCGGACTGCTGGAAGGTGACCTGGTGCCCGGCCACCGGGCTGCCGTTGGCCGTCACGGTCGCGGTCACGACCGTGGTCGCCACGCCGTCGGCGGGGATCCGGGCGGCCGAGGGCGACACGCTCACGACGGTCGCGCTTCCGCCGCCGCCGGCCCCCTGGCACACGCCGAGCTGGCAGGTCTGGGCCCCGCTGCAGACCACGCCGCAGGCGCCGCAGTTCTTGGGATCGCTCGAGGTGTCGACGCAGGCGGTCGAGCAGAGCGTGCGGCTCGACGGGCAGGCGGTGCACGTCCCCGGGAGCGCGACGGTCGAGGCGAGGCCATTGACGGTGGCGGTCGCGATGACCGAGTCCGAGGCCGAGGCCGCGGTGCACACGCCGCCGACGCTCGCCTGGGCGGGGGTCCCGTAGGAGAAGCCCGTGCAGGTGCCGCGCGCCGGCAGGTTGCAGCCGCCGACGTTCGTCACGACGTAGCAGGCGTGGTTCGGGCCCTTGCCCTCGCAGACGTTCGAGCAGGAGGTGGGCGACGTCGGAGAGTCGCAGTACTGCTGGGAGAAGGCGATCCCCAGGGTGTCGAGGGTCGGGGGCGTGGAGGTGAAGAGGGCGCTCACGACCCCGCTGCCCGCCGTCCCGATGGAGAAGGCCGCGTTCGAGGCGAGCCGGTTCAGGTTGCCGTCCATGAAGACGACGCCGAAGGGCTGGCTCGTGGTCGGCCCCGGCGTCCCCACGACCGAGAACTGGGTGCTGGCGGTCGGGCTCGGCGGCGTGCCGCCCGAGTAGAAGCGCGAGAGGTCCTGGTTCCCGGCCGAGGCGACGACGCGGGCGAGGTCCGTGTAGAGGATGCGGGTCTCGCTCCAGATCACGGTGTTCGCGTCCCACTGGCCGTTGGGGCCGTCGTACTGACCGTTGTTGTTCACGTCGACGAACGGCTCGCCGGGATCCCAGACCCCGTTGTCGTTCTCGTCGATGAAGGGCTCGCCCATGTCGATGAAGGGCTCGCCGGCGTCGTAGGTGCCGTTGCCGTTCAGGTCGACGAAGCCCTCCTCGCCGGTCGCCATGACGATCACGGTGACGAGACCGTCGCGCGGGTTGTGAACGAGGTTGCCGCAGGCGTCGGCGTACTGGAGCGAGTACTCGCCCGGGAACGGGGTCACGTCGACGGGCAGCTTCCCGCCGGTGACGTTGACGTAGTCGGTCGCGATCCCCAGGGACGTCTGGGAGCTCGGGGGCTGCGAAGGATCGTACTGGGGCGTCGTCGTCGGGGGGCCGGCGGAGCCCGCCTCGCTGTAGAACGTCGCGAGGGTCGAGACCCCGAGGGCGTTGTTGAAGCGGTCGGCGAGGGCGGCGGTGCAGGTGACGATGTTGCCCTGGCCGGTGTAGTGGGAGAAGTTGCAGTCGCTCGACGTCAACGCCGGGACGTTCTTGGGCGTGCAGTCGAGCGTGATGTGGGCGCCGCTCGCCCTGGCGCCGACGAAGGCCACCTTGGACATCGTGGTGGTGGCCGTCGCGCCGCCCGCGGTCGCGCTCGCGGTCACGGAGACGAGGCCGGCGGTCTGCCCGGAGGTGAGGGAGACCGTGGCGTGTCCCGAGGAGTCGGTGACGCCACTCGCGCTGCAGGTCCCGTTCGTGCAGCTGGCGGTCGCGCCGATGTAGGAGCCGCCGAGCGATGGGTGCGTGAAGCTCACCGCGAGTCCAGCCGGGTATGCCTGGCCCGCCGCGTCGAGCACCTGGAAGGTGAGCTGGTTCGACTCCTGGTACCCCGAGAATCGGACGCCCTGGATCTGGTACTGCGCCGACTGCGCGACCACCTGGCCCACCTGGGGCATGGCGACGGTGATCTGGGCCGACGCCCCGGAGGCCTGATCGGTGGCCGTGACCACGGCCGCCCCGCCCTTGGTGGACGCCGTGAGCACGGTGGAGGCGCTTCCACCCGAGTCCGTCGCCGTGCTCGAGGTGCTGAGCGCGGTGCCGGTCGGGCCGGAGACGGCGAAGGTCACCGTCCGGGAGGACGCGGCCGTGCTGCCCGACGTGACCGTGGCGGTGATCGTCGCCGTCGCCTTTCCGTCCGCGGGGATGGCCGACGCCGAGGAGACGAGGCTAATGGTGTAGGAGGAGCCCGAGCCGCTCCCGGATCCGCTCCCCGATCCGGAGCCGCTGCCCGAGCCCGAGCCGCCGCCGGATCCGGAGCCGCTTCCCGAGCCGCTCGGCGCCGTGAAGGTGACGGTGACCGCGCCCGTCGCGCCGCCCGCGTCGCCGGCGGTGACCCGCGCCACGCCCGCGCACGACGGCGTCGTGGTCGCGCTGCAGCTGTGCAGGGTCACGTCGAACGGGGTGGACTGGAAGCTCGCCAGCCGGACGCCACCGTCGAACGTGCCGATGTTCGTGATGACGTTGATGGGCGGCGTTGCGGTCCCGCCGACGTGGATGACGACCGTCGACGTGCCGTCTGCGACGGCCGTGGTCGGGTTCGCGCTGACGGCGAGACCGGAATACGAAGAGCTTCCCGAGTTGCTGGTCATCCCGCCGCACGCCGAGAGAACTCCGAGCGCAGCCGCGGGCAGAAGACGGTTTCGACGCATGGTCACCTCATGGGGTCAAGGTCGCACCAGAGCAGTGTTCATGCCACGGAGCCTCGAGCTAACCCACCGTGATGACGGCGGATCTCGGCAGCGCGCTGGCGCGGTCGAGACCCCGGGTCGGGGATTCCCGGGTTCATGAGCACCCCCATGGGTCCCCGCCTCGGCCATTCGAGCCAAGACGTTCGGGGCGCGCTGTCGCGAGCCATCGCGCGATTGCGACGCGGCTCGCCTGGGCGGCGGCTCCGACGCCGCGCCGGTCGCCGCACGCGGGCACCGAGGCCGGCGCGGCGAACGGGGGCGCGCTTCACGATCCGTCCACGCACACTGCCGGCGCGCAGGCCGAAGGAAGCCGGGCCGCCCCGGCCCGGGCTCACTCCAGCTGGGAGGCGTCGCGCACGGCCCCGGTGTCGGCCGAGGTCGTCATGGCGGCGTAGGCGCGGAGGGCAGCGGAGACCGGTCGCTCGCGTCCCGCCGGCTTCCAGGCGGCGGCCCCGCGCGCCTCCATCGCCGCGCGGCGGCGCGAGAGGACCTCGGCGGCGACGGCGAGGTGGATCCGCCGGCCCGGGATGTCGATCTCGATGGAGTCCCCCTCCTCCACGAGGGCGATGAGGCCGCCGGCAGCCGCCTCGGGCGAGCAGTGGCCGATGGAGAGCCCTGCCGTCCCCCCCGAGAAGCGGCCGTCGGTGAGGAGGGCGCACACCTTGCCCAGCCCCTTCGACTTCAGGTACGAGGTCGGGTACAGCATCTCCTGCATCCCCGGTCCCCCCTTCGGCCCCTCGTAGCGAACGACGACGACGTCGCCGGCCACGATCTCGTCGCCGAGGATCCGCCGCACGGCCTCCTCCTGCGACTCGCAGACCCGGGCGCGGCCCGTGAACCGCCAGATGCTCTCGTCCACGCCCGCGGTCTTCACGATGCAGCCGCGCTCGGCGATGTTGCCGAAGAGCACCGCCAGTCCGCCGTCCTGGGTGTAGGCGTGCGCCTTGCCGCGGATGCAGCCCCGGCTCCGGTCCAGGTCCAGGTCCGGATACCGGTGCTCCTGGGAGAAGGCCTCGGTCGTGGGCACGCCGCCCGGCGCAGCCCGGTAGAACTCCGCGACCCGCGGGTCGCGCGAGCGGACGACGTCGTGGTGCTCGAGCGCCTCCCCCAGGGTCCGCGCGTGCACGGTGGGCACGTCGCGGTGTATCAGGCCGGCCCGGTCGAGCTCCCCCAGGATGCCCATCACCCCGCCGGCGCGGTGGACGTCCTCCATGTGGTAGAGCTGCGTCGAGGGCGCGACCTTGCAGAGGCATGGCACGCGCCGCGAGATCCGGTCGATGTCCCCCATGGTGAAGGGGACGCCCGCCTCGCGCGCCGCGGCGAGCAGGTGGAGCACCGTGTTGGTGGATCCCCCCATGGCGACGTCCAGGCTCATGGCGTTCTCGAACGCGGCGGCCGTCGCGATCGAGCGCGGAAGCGCGCGGACGTCGCCTTGCTCGTAGTACCGGCGGCACAGCTCGACGGCCAGCCGCCCCGCCTCGAGGAAGAGCCTCTTTCGGTCGGCGTGGGTCGCGAGGAGCGAGCCGTTGCCGGGAAGCGACAGGCCGAGCGCCTCCGTCAGGCAGTTCATCGAGTTGGCCGTGAACATGCCCGAGCACGACCCGCACGTCGGGCAGGCGGAGCGCTCGAACTGCTCCACCTCGGCGTCGGAAGCCTTGCTGTCCCCGGCCTTGACCATGGCGTCGATGAGGTCGACCGCCAGCACCTCTCCCCCCCAGTGGACCTTTCCGGCCTCCATGGGGCCGCCCGAGACGAACACCGTCGGGATGTCGAGCCGCAGCGCCGCCATCAGCATGCCCGGCGTGATCTTGTCGCAGTTGGAGATGCAGACCATGGCGTCCGCGCAGTGGGCGTTCACCATGTACTCGACCGAGTCGGCGATGAGCTCGCGCGAGGGCAGCGAGTAGAGCATCCCCCC
This sequence comes from Kineosporiaceae bacterium, assembly GCA_035541595.1. GTDB lineage: Bacteria > Actinomycetota > Actinomycetes > Actinomycetales > Kineosporiaceae > DATKNA01. Next base: position 5,086 of record DATKNA010000392.1, read on the forward strand.
GTGGCCCATGGCGATGCCGTCGTCGACGGCGATGGTGTTGAACTCCTTCGCGACGCCGCCGGCCGCCTCGATCTCCCGGGCGACGAGCTGGCCGAGGTCCTTCAGGTGCACGTGGCCCGGCACGAACTGGGTGAAGGAGTTCGCGACGGCGATGATGGGCTTTCCGAAGTCGCCGTCCTTCATGCCTGTCGCGCGCCAGAGCGCGCGGGCGCCGGCCATGTTGCGGCCGTGCGTGGAGGTTCGGGAACGGAGCTGCGGCATGTGCGTCTCTCCCCGGTTGAAGGGCCGGACGAGGCCCCAAGGAAGAATCCTAACCGAAAGCGGGGCCACCGCCCCGGCGGACGGCTCCGCGGGGCGCGCGGCCACGCCGCGGACTCATCCGCCGGCCGGGTAGGCGACCGCGGTCTGGAACGTCCCGTCGCCGTTTCCGAGGAGCACGGAGACGGTGCCCGACGTCGGGTTCGCGATCGCCAGGTCCGGCTTGGAGTCGCCGTTCAGGTCTCCGACGACGGCCCAGTTCGACCCGCCCCCGGTCGCGTAGGAAGTCGTGGTCCCGAACGTGCCGTCGCCGTTCCCGAGCAGGACGTCGACCGCGTTCGCCCCGGCGACGGGCACGGCGAGGTCGACGCGCCCGTCGCCGTTCAGGTCCGCGGCGGCCAGGAAGGCAGGCTGGGCGCCCGTCGAAGTGTCCACCTTCGCCTGGAACGTCCCGTCGCCGTTGCCGAACAGGATGCTCACCGTGTTGGAGCCCGAGTTGGAGACGGCGAGGTCGAGCTTGCCGTCGCCGTTGAAGTCGGCGGCCACGACCGTCACCGGGGCCATCCCCGTCGGGTAGTCCGTCGCCGTCTCGAAGGTCCCGTCGCCGTTGCCGAGGAGCACGCTGACCGTGTTGGTCCTGAAGTTCGCTACGGCGAGGTCGAGCCCTGGCCCGCCGCGGAAGCGCCCAACGGCGATCCCGATGGGGTTCGCGCCGGTGGGATAGTCGACCTTGGCGGCGAAGGTGCCGTTCCCGCTGCCGAGGAGCACGCTGACCGTGTTCCCCCCGGCGTTCGTGACCGCGAGGTCGGGCTTGCCGTCGCGGTCGAAGTCCCCGATCGCGACGAACGCGGGCTGAAGGCCCGTCGGGTAGTCGACCGCGCCCTGGAAGGTGCCGTTCCCGTTGCCGGCGAGCACGCTGACCGT
>DATKNA010000393.1:0-4496 GCA_035541595.1 Kineosporiaceae bacterium
CGCGCAACTACTACCCGGACGACGACCCGGCCCGGGCACCGATCGTGCGCTGGCGCAGCCACTCCAACCTGCTGTTCGCCAACTGGCTCAACTACTACGTCTACCAGCAGACGCCGTACGACCTGGAGACGCTGCCGGAGGGGTCGGCCAGCCGGCCGACGGCGGTGCCCCCGCCGGCACAGGTGCTGCGCCGGAGGTAGGCACAGGATCGCGGACGCCGCCTTTCTTCTCTGCGGCATTGGCTTCCAGCCTGTCGGGGGCCGTTGAAGAAGACGTGGTCGCGGGTCGTGGCGGCGGCCTCGTGTGCTGATGCACAACCGCGTCCGCACTGTGCACACGTCGCGATTCGCCGGCACTGGCTCGGGCTGTGTGCGCGCACGCATAACCCGAGAACGGATTCTGCCGTAGCACCGCGGCCGCGTAGTTCTTTTGCGCCAGGTGTCATTGCCGGTTCTCAGCTGCGCTTCGCGAGCGCTTCAGCGCCCGAACGCGACCCCCGAAATCTCCTTCACATGACTGGACTTCACACGGCGGCGGTGGCGCACGCCTCAGACCTGCTCGGCATCGAGAAGGTCGAGGAATCACGCCACGCGCCACACTGCGCGCAAAGTCCTTGGCGCACTTCCGCCCAGAACCCATCTGGGCCGCGGCCGCGGCCTCACGGTCGGTGTTTGTGGCGTGACCGCAAACCGCCAAGTGACCCGGGGATGGATATGTCCTGTCCGCACACTGGTGCGGACGTGTGCTGCAATTGGTTCATTGACGTTGTCAAACCGTGTGTCCTACCGTCGCGCCTTCATTCTCGGGCCGACGTGGACCTTGGCCGACGGGTGCCCTCCCCGCCCCGGGCGGCGAAGGAGGGGACATGCGTCGTCGCGTGCTGGCTGTCGCATTTGTCTCCGTCTACGGGACGCTTGCTGCGGCGCCTGCGCGCGGCCAGACAGCCCTCCACAAGATCGGCGAGCTCGACGTCCCGCTGCTCGGGTTGTCTGCCACCCTCGACCCGCCAAACCCGGTCGTGCCGAAGAACACGGCCTCCGGCATTCGCGTCGTCGTGAAGGCCGGAGGCCGGGAGCTCTCGGGCGCCGAGGTGAACCAGCTCGTGGGCGGGTCGTTCGTGGTCCAGGCGGAGCTCGCCGGCCCTGGCCTGCCCGGCACCATCAGCGTGCCGCTCTCCGACGACACCACCTCGACCGATTCGCTGCTCCTGCGTCTGCCGGCGCTGACGACCGCGGGCGACTACGCGCTCTCGAACGCACGGATCGTCGTCGGCGGCCGGACCGTCCTCGACACCACCCCCGCGGACGTCACCGTCAACGTCATCGACCAGGTGCTCATCACCTCCGTCAAGACCAAGCCCCTCACGCTCGACGAGATCAAGGCCCTCGGCATCGTGCTCGACAACGACTCGTACCAGGGCTTCAGCTTCACGCTCGGAATGAAAGTCGACTCGAAGGCGGTGAGCTTCAGCTTCCCCGTCGTCTTCAACCAGGCGGGCGTGCAGGTGCCGCAGCCGCTCTCGCCGCCGCCGGAGCCGCCATTGGCGTCGGTGCAGCTCCCGTCGCTGCCGCCGGTCACGGTCGTCCCGATGCTGCTGTCCGGGGCAGGTGGATCGAAAGGAGGGAGCCAGAAGCTCGTCCTGCCCGGTGGCGGCGAGGTGCGCATCCCCGCGGTCCTCGTCATTCCCGGCAACGTCGGCTACCTGAAGCAGTTCTTCTCGGCTCAGCTCTTCGTGGCGAACGGCGCGCCAGCCGGCTCAGGCCTCGTGGTGCACGACGTCACGGGGACGATCACGCTGCCGCCGGGTGCGGACCAGGTACTCGGCACCGCCGACGACCCACTCACCCTGCCGGCCACGAACAAGGGGCCACAGGCGCCCACCCAGGCGGTGAAGGGCGTCGGGCCGGACGGGGCCCCTGGCACGGCCGACGACACCGACTCGTTCGCCCCGGGCGAGCAGGGCGTCGTCGAGTTCGCCATTCGCGCGGAGAAGGAAGGCCTCTACACCGTCGACTTCGAGGTGAACGCCGTCCTCGAGGGGTTGCCGGTCGGACCCGTCAACGTCAGCGGGACCGCCAGCGGTGGCGTGCTGGTGCGCAATCCCTACTTCAACGTGACGTTCACCGTGCCCTCGGTGGTGCGGACGGGGGAGCGGTTCCACCTCTTCACCACGGTGACCAACATCGGGAGCGGTCTCGCCAACGCCGTCACCGTGAGCCTGGACCAGGGCGCCATGTCGGGAGCGACGCTGGTCGGCAGCAGCTCGCAGCAGATCCCGACCCTGCGGCCCGGCGACTCGCGGCAGCTCGACTTCGAGTTCAGGAGCCTGCGGACCGGCCAGGTCGTGGCGACGTACCTCCACCTGGACACCAGCGACGGATCGACGGGGAAACTGCAGTTCACGCTCGGGGTCGGCGAGCGTGGCATCCCGCTGTCGCCGGACACGCTGGTCCTGCCGACGGCGGTCGACCAGCTACCGTCCGCCGTCGTCGACGCCGCGATGCGGGTGCTGGGCCAGGCGTGGAGCATCGCCAATGCGCCGGCCGGAACGCTGCCGGCGGGCGTCACGCGGACCTCCAAGGGCGCTGTGACCAAGAAGGCTCTGGCGCTGGCGGAGGCGGGCCTGCGCGTCACCCTGGGGCAGAGCCAGGCCGACGCCGTGCGCGACCTGGCGTTGGATTTCTTCTCCGCGCCCCCGATCGATGCCGGCTTCGACCAGCTGCTGCGGGAGACGGACGCCGGCCACGCGCTGGCGATCGCCATCGGCTCGTTCCTGGAGGACCCCACCGTGGAGGGGACCGAGGGCCATGCTGGAAGCGGCGTGGCGCAGGCCGGAGGCGCGCTGGAGTACGAGCGCCAGGTGGCGCAGCTGGCAGCCTCGGGTCCGGACTTCATCTCCTTCGCGGTGGGAAACGGAGCGGCGGGATCGAGCGCGACGGTGTGGGTGGAGGACCGGCTCGGCCGCAAGTCCGGGTTCGGCAGGGAGGCCACGGCGATCCCCACGGCCCAGATCCCCGGCGCGGTGCTGATGCCGCTCGGCGACCCCGCGACCTCGGCGGTGCTCGGCCTGGTGGGCTCCGTCAGCGCATCGCCGTACACCCTGTATCTGACCAGCAACGACGGGACACCCTTCGACATCTCCGTGACGGTGCCGCGCGACGACGGCACGTTCCTGCGCGGAACCCTGAGAGGCGTGATGCTGCCCCAGGACACGCCAGCACGCGTCGCGGTCGATCTCTCCAGCCCGGAGCCGTTGGTGCTGCAGCAGGACGTGAACCACGACGCGACCTTCACGGGCCAGACGCCGTTCGCCGAGGAAACACTGGCACCGCAGGGCCCGACCCTGGTCTCGGCCACGGTGATCGGCCCATCCGTCCTCGACGGAGCCAGCCCGTACGGAATGCAGGCCATCCTGGTGTTCGACCGCATCGTCGACGCCGCCGGCGCGGGGACGCCCGCGAACTACGCGATCCCCGCGAACTCCGTCTTCACCGCCGCCCGGCAGATGTCCGGACGGCTGGTGACACTGGCCCTGACCGCCCCGGAGGGACCCTACATTGCGACGACCGTGTCCGCGAGCGGCATCGCGGACCTGCGCGGGGCGACTGCGAACGGCACCGTCGAGCTGCACTCGCTGGACCAGCTTCCCGGAGCCGTGGTCACCGGGCGCGTGCTCAAGGCGGACGGCACACCGGTCACCTCGGGTTCCGTCATCTACAGCAACGACAGCAGCCCGACCGAGTGCGCCTATCCCGCCGAGGTGGGGCTCACGCAGATCGCGCTGGGCGGGGACGGCCGCTACGGGGTGCACTACGTGGTGCAGGGCACCTGCGGGCTGCCCTTCGAGGTGACCACACAGGACCCAGTCAATGGCGAGACGCGCAAGGCGTCGGCGCACGTCCTCTACGCCGGCCAGGTGCTGGTGCTCGACATCACCCTGCTCGGCCGGGGCGCCGTCACCGGCACGGTGTACGACGGCAACAACCGGCCGGCGCCCGGCGCGCACGTGACCGCGGTGAGCAGCGCTGACCTGCAGAGTGGCGGCACCGCGGTGACCGACATCGGCGGCCACTACACGGTCGAGGACCTCGCCGTCGGACCGGTGAGCGTGACCGCTGCCCTGGGAACGGCCCTCGGACGCGCCGCGGGCCGCATCGATCGCGCCGGCACCACCGACACCGTCGACGTCACCCTCGACAGCGGGGCCGTGAAGGTCGCGGGGGTGGTCTGGAAGGTCGAGAACGGGAAGAGCAGCGCGGCGCCGGGCGCGCTGGTCGTCTACAGCATCCAACCCGACGGCAGTCCGTCCTGGCTCCCGGTGGGCGTGACGTACACGGGCACGGACGGCAGCTACGCCATGACCGTTCCGGGCGGCAAGTACTCCATCACCGCCTCGGTCGACCAGGCGCACTCGGCGGAGATCCACGGCACCGCGACGCCGCCGGTGACGATCGACGGGGACATCGCTGTCGTCTTCCAGCCGCCCCAGTCGTACG
>DATKNA010000394.1:0-11295 GCA_035541595.1 Kineosporiaceae bacterium
GGTCGCGCTCGATCTCGGGGCTCTCGGCAAGGCGTTCGCCGCAGACCTCGTGGCCGCCAGGATCGCGCACGCCGTGGGCACCGACTGCGTGGTCAGCCTCGGCGGTGACGTCGCGGTCGGCAGCATGCCGGGCTCGCCCGGCAGGGCGTGGCCGGTGGAGATCGCGGAGCGGCCCGGCGAGGAGGCCGCCCAGGTCGTCGCCCTCCACGGCGGCGGGCTCGCCACCTCCACGACCACCCACCGCCGCTGGCGACGCCGGGGCCTGGTCGTGCACCACCTGCTCGACCCGCGCAGCGGTCGCCCGGTGACCGGCGCCTGGCGGACGGCGTCCGTGGCCGGGACCACCTGCGTGGCCGCGAACACCGCCAGCACGGCGGCGCTCGTGCTGGGCGAGGCCGCGGCCGGCTGGCTGGCGGCCCGCGGACTGGCGGCCCGGCTCGTGGCCCGGGACGGGACGGTGACGACGGTCGCCGGCTGGCCCGCCGCCTCGTCGGGACCCGCCCTGTCGGGAGGCCAGCCGTGACCGAACTGCTGCACACGCACCTCATCTGGTACCTGAACCGGGCCACGGGGGTGGTGCTCGTCGCCGTCCTCACCCTGGCGACGGCCCTCGGGATCCTCGCCATGCGCGGCGGATCGCGGCGGTGGCCCCGGTTCGCGCTGCAGTCGTTGCACCGGAACGTCTCGCTGCTCGCCGTCGCCCTGCTGCTGGCACACGCCGCGACACCGGTGCTCGACACCTACGTGAACGATTACGCGCCGATCGCCTGGCAGGACGTCCTGCTGCCGTTCGTCTCGGCCTACCGGCCGCTGGCCCTCGGCCTGGGTACGCTCGCCTTCGACGCCCTCGTCGTGGTCGTCCTCAGCAGCCTGGCTCGGCACCGGTTGGGCCACCGGTCGTGGTTCACGATGCACCTGCTCGCGTACGTGAGCTGGGCGCTCGGGGTCGCCCACGGGTTCCTCATCGGGACGGACGCGCGGACCGCCTGGGGGCTCGCGGTGACGGCGACGAGCGTCTCGGTGGTCGCCGTCGCCGTCGTCGTCCGTGTCGCCGTGCCCCGGCGCCGCGAGCTCGTGCTCGAGCCGGACCACGAGCCGGAGCGGGCGCACGGCCGGCGGTTGGCGGCATGAGCGGGTACCTCACGCTCCGGGCCTCGCCCGCCGGGGAGGTCGCCGCGGTGGTCGGCCCCCGTCTGCTGGCCGGAATCGCGACCGGGCCGGGTCTGGTCGAGCACCGGTCGCTCTGGCCGGCGCCGCGGCTGCTCGACGCGACCCAGCTCCTCGCCCTGCTCGAGGAGGTGACCGTGCACGGCCGGGGGGGCGCCGGCTTCCCGTTCGGGCGCAAGCTGCGCGCCGCGGTGGAGTCGGGCCGGCGGCGCACGGTCGTCGTCAACGCCGCCGAGGGTGAACCCGCCAGCGCCAAGGACTGCGTGCTCCTCGAAGCAGTGCCGCACCTCGTGCTCGACGGCGCGGAGGCGGTCGCCCGCGCCCTGGACGTGCCGGTCGTCGACGTCGTCGTCGGCCACGACCGGCCCGCCGCGCGGCACGCTCTCGACGTGGCCCTGGCCGAACGCGGGGGCAGCGACGTCGAGCTCGAGGTGCACGTGAGCCGGACGCCGTTCATCGGCGGGCAGGAGCAGGCAGTCCTGGAGCTCCTCGAGGGGCGCGACAACCTGCCGGTCACCGCGTGGGCACCGGCGGCGGTGTCCGGGGTGCGGGGCCGGCCGACGCTGCTGTCCAACGCCGAGACCTTCGCGCAGGTGGCCGCGCTGCTGGCGCTCGGGCCCGCGGCCTACGCCGAACTCGGCATCCCGGGCGAGCCGGGGACGACGCTGCTCACGGTGGCCGGCGACGGTCCGCACGGCGCGGTCCTGGAGGTCCCGTACGGCGTCCCGCTGGCTCGGGTGCTGGAGTACTGCGGGTACGACCCGGCCTCGGCGGTCCTGTTGGGCGGGTACCACGGCACCTGGCTGCCGGCCGGCGGCGCGGCGCGGCTCCCGGTGAGCCGGCGGGGGCTCGCGGCGGCGGGCCTGACGCTCGGGGCCGGCGTGGTCCTCCCGCTGGACCCGCACACCTGCCCGGTGTCCGTCACCGCGGGCGTCGCCGCGTACCTCGCCGTCATGTCGGCCGGCCGCTGCGGCCCCTGCCGGCACGGCCTGCCTGCGCTCGCCGAGGCGGTGACCGGGCTCGCGGACGGCGACGGCCCCGCCGCCACCCGCCGCGTGCGCGAACTCGCCGGGCTGGTCCGCGGCCGCGGGGCCTGCGCCCATCCCGACGGCACCGTGCGGCTGGTGCGGTCGATGCTCGACGCGTTCCCGTCCGAGGTCGGCGCGCACGAGGCCGGGGTCTGCACCGTGATCTGAGGGTCAGGTGAGCACCAGGTGCCAGGTCCCCGCGGCGACGCCCGCCGCGGTGGCGGCGACCGCGACGAGCAGGCCGTAGCCGGCGACCACGGCGTCGGACGGGTGCAGCCGGCTCGGCCGGGCCCAGGTGCGGCGCGTGGCGGCCCCGAACCCGCGCGCCTCCATCGCCGTGGCGAGGACCGTGGCGCGGCGGACGGCGACCACCAGGAGGGCCAGGATCCGGCCCAGGTGGTCCCTCAGCCGCCCCAGCGGGCCGCCCCCGCCCAGGCCGCGGGCCCGCCGTGCCAGGCCGAGCACGGCCCACTCGTCGCTGAGGACGCCGAGCAGGCGGGTCGCCGCGAGCGCGGCGAGCACGAACCGGTGAGGCAGCCGCAGCACCTGCGCCAGCGCGTCGGCGAGGTCGGTCGGATCGGTCGTGGCGAGCAGGACGACGCCAGGCAGGGTGACGGCGAGGATGCGGGCGGTGACGGCCGCCGCGGCCTGCGGGTCGCCCGAGCCGAACAGGGCGGTGCCGACGCCCGCGGCGAGCGCCGCCACGAGCGCCACCCACGAGCGCCTGGCGAGGGCCACCGGGGACAGGCCGCACCACGGCAGCGCGACGACCTCGAGCAGCAGCGCCGTGCCGGCCGTCACCGGGTCCAGGCTCAGCACCATCGCCACGGCGATGGACAGCCCGACCGCGAGCTTGGCGACGGGGTTGGCACGGGCCGCGTAGGCCGCGGCATCGACCCCGCGGTCCAGGGCGCCGGTCATGCCGCCCCCACCCGAGGTTCCTCGCGGCCGCGGTCGGGGTGCTCCGACCCCAGCCGCAGCACGGCGTCCCCGAGGACGCCGGCCAGCGGCGCGTCGTGCGTCACGGCGACCACGCCGTGACCGGCGGCGATCAGCTCCCGCAGCAGGGCGACGAGCGCGTCCCAGGTCCGGGCGTCCTGGCCGAACGTCGGCTCGTCGAGCACGAGCACCCGCGGGCGCGCGGCGAGAACGGCGGCGACGGACAGCCGCCGCTGCTCCCCCCCGGAGAGGGTGAACGGGTTCGCCCGGGCCACGTGCTCCAGGCGCATCCGGCCGAGGAGCTCCTCGACCCGCGCCTCGACGTCGGCCGCCGGGACGCCGGCCCGGCGTGGCCCCACCGCGATCTCGGCGGCGACGGTGGTGGCCACGATCTGGTGCTCCGGGTCCTGGAACACGGTGCCGATCCGGCTGACGAGCTCCCGGGGCCGCCAGCGATGCGGTGAGGGAGATCGCAGGCCTGCCGCCAGCCGCGGGCCGGCCACGACCTCGCCCGCCACGGGGCGCTCGAGACCGGCCAGCGTGAGGGCGAGCGTGGACTTGCCGGTGCCGTTGTCGCCGAGCACGCAGAGCGCTCGGCCGGCGGCCACCGTGACGTCGATGCCTGCAACCACCGGTGGCAGCCCGGCCCTGGCGCGGGCCCGCCGAGTGGCGGTCAGGCCGCGCGCCTGGAGGAGCATCTCCCCGTCGCCGGGCGGCGCGGTCGCCGGCGGCGTCCGGGGCGGCCCCGCGCCCCGCCACGGCTCGTGCCCCGGCACCCAGACGCCGCCGGCGGCGAGGGCCGCGCCGTGCGCGGCGAACACCGTGACCGGCGGCCCGTCGGCGGCGATCCCACCCGTCCGGTCCAGGACGACGACCCGATCCACCAGGTCGATCCAGCCGGCGAGTCGATGCTCGACGAGAACGCACGTCGCGCCGGTCGCCGCCAGCACGGCCGCGACCTGCTCGCGCAGCATCCGAGTGCCCGGTTCGTCGAGCATCGCGGACGGCTCGTCGAGCAGGAGCAGTCCGGGGCGCAGCGCGATCACGCCGGCCAGGGCGAGCCGCTGCCGCTCTCCGCCGGACAGCTGGTCGGTCGGATGGGCGGTCGGGTACGGGAACGCGACGCCCCGCATCGCCGCCTCGACCCGCGGCCAGATCTCCACCGTCGGGACCGCGTGGTTCTCCAGGCCGAACGCCACGTCGTCGCCGCAGCGCGCGAGCACGGTCTGAGCGAGGGGATCCTGCAGGAGCAGGCCGGTGCGGGCGGCGCCGCCCGCCACCGCCCGCCTGCGGGCGACGCGGGCGGGCACGCCGTCGAGATGCAGGCTCCCCTCCTCCTCGCCGGTCCCGTCGTCGGCGCCCTCACCCGGGTCCAGCAGGCCGGCGAGCCCGGCGAGCAGGGTCGACTTGCCCGACCCGCTGGACCCGAGGAGCAGCACCCGCTCGCCGGGCGCCACGTCGAGGTCGACGCCCCGGACCGCCCAGGCGCGGCGGGTCGCGTACCGCCAGCCCCAGCCGCGCGCGGCGACGCCGACCGCGCCCGGCCACCCCGAGGACCGGGTCACACCCGCTGCGCCGCCCGCCCGGACGACAGGGGGGCGAGCGCGCCGGTGGCCGCCAGGGCCCGAGCGAGGGCCCACCCGCCGAGACCGGCGATCACGATGCACGACAGGACCGAGAGCAGGACGTATGCGAGCTTCTGACCCGCCGGGTAGTCGGTGAAGTAGAAGGTCAGGTCGAGTACGGACAACGCGACACCGCCGCCGGCGCCGGCCGCCATCGCAGCGACAGGACCGTACCGGCGGTAGAGCAGCAGCGCGAAGACGAGCTCGACGCCGAGGCCCTCCACGATGCCGTAGTAGAGGGACGTGAAGCCCCAGAGGCCGCCGGTCAGCGCCTCGACGGCGCCGGCGACGGTCTCGCCGAACAGCGCCGCACCGGGCTTGCGGACGATCAGACCGGTGAGCACCCCCGGCAGGATCCAGACGCCGTTCAGGAGCGCCGGCAGCGGCGGGTACACCTTGCCGATCGGCGTGGTCAGCGGCAGCCAGGCCGCGTTCATCCCCCAGAGGAAGAGGCCACCGGCCACGGCCAGGACGGCGGCGACGGTCATGTCGACGACCCGCCATGCACGGTGCGACGTGACCGCGATGACGACGACGCCGGCGCCGGCGCCGACCGTGAGCGCGGTCGGCACCGTCAGCGCGGTCAGGGTGGTGTCCCAGACGTGGACGTCCGGAAGCCCGATCCGCCAGACAAGCAGGCCGGCGAGCACGCCGGCCGCCAGGGCGGCGAGGTGGACGGCGGACAGGCGGGGCGCGCCGGCGCGCCGGCCCGGAACGGTGGTGCTCATCTCTGTCCTCCCGAATCAGTGCTCAGGAGGGGGGCCGCATCCGCCGGCGCCGTGCTGGCAACGGCCGCGGCCGAGAAGCTCGACTCCCTTCGCCGGCATGACCCGGATCAGGTTCGAGGGTCTGCGGTCGCCCGCACTCTCAGCGCTCTCGCGCTCCCCTGTCGTGCTTGCGAAGGTACACCCGGGTGGGCGACAGCGCACTCCCCGCGCCGCGGCCCCGGGCGACGCATGGGAGGCTGGGCCGATGCTGCGGCTGCTGCGCGAACCAGCGGTCACGATCGTGCTGGTCGTGACGCTCCTGGTGGCGATGGTCGCGTTGAGTGCGCCCTTCTTCCTGCCCGTCGTGCACTGGGTGTTCGCGCTGCTGTGAACGCACGGACGGCGTCGATGCACCAAGATGGGTGACACTGAGATCAGGAGGGGCGGAGTGCGAATCTGGGCATGGAGGATCATCGCGACGGTGTCCGCGCTGCTGGCGGCCGAGGTCGCCCAGCGGGGGGTGACCGCTGCGTGGCGGGCGGCGACCGGCGAGGACCCGCCGACGGTCCCCGAGGACCAGGAGACCAGCTGGGGCGAGGCCCTCACCTGGGCCCTGCTCTCGGGCGCCGCCATGGGCGTGGCCCGACTGGTGGTCACCCGCCGGGCCGCCCACTACTACATCCGCGCCGTCGGTGAGCTGCCCGAGGAGCTCACCCACGAGGCCTGACCGGCCCGCACCACGCTGCTGACCAGCGGGACACCGGGCCGGTACGCGAGGTGCACGAAGGTCGGCGCCTCGAGCAGGGCGAGATCTGCCCGGGCTCCGGGGCGCAGCGAACCGACGTCCGGACGCCGTAGCGCGGCCGCCCCACCCGCCGTCGCCGCGCGCACCGCCTCGGCGGGGGTCATGCGCATCTCGCGCACGGCGAGCGCGATGACGAACGGCATGGAGGTCGTGTACGCCGTGCCCGGGTTGCAATCGGTGGCGAGTGCGACGGTGACGCCGGCGTCGAGGAGCCGGCGCGCGTCGGGGTAGGGCGAGCGGGTGGAGAACTCGGCGGCCGGGAGCAGGGTGGCAACGACGCCGGCGTCCTTCAGGGCGCCGACGTCGGCGTCGGTCAGATGCGTGCAGTGGTCGGCGGACGCCGCCCCCACCTCGGCGGCCAGGCTCGCCCCCGGGCCGGGACCGAGCTGGGCCGCGTGGACCCGGGCGCCGAGCCCGGCCCGGATGCCCGCGGTCAACACCGCGCGGGCGGCGCCTTCGTCGAACGCGCTCGCCGCGTGCGGCTCGGCGAAGACGTCGATCCACCGGGCGAGCGGCGCACAGGCCGCGAGCATGGGGCCGGTCACGAGGTCGAGGTAGCCCTGCGGGTCGTCGGCGTACTCCGGGGCGACGACATGCGCGCCGAGGAAGGTCGTCTCGGCGGTGACCATGCCCGCGACCTCGAGGGAGCGGCGCTCGTCGCCGACGGTGAGCCCGTAGCCGGACTTCACCTCGACGGTCGTCGAGCCCTGCCGGAGCATCTCGGCGACGAGCCGTGCCGCGTTGGCGGCCAGCTGCCCGCTCGTCGCCGCCCGGGTCGCGGCGACCGTCCTCCGGATGCCGCCCCCCGTGTAGGCCGAGCCGCTCATCCGGGCCTCGAACTCGGCGGCCCGGTCGCCGGCGAAGACGAGATGGCTGTGCGAGTCGACGAACCCGGGCACGACCGCGCGACCGCCGGCGTCCAGCCGGTCGTCGGCCGCCGGGGCGGCCACCTGCGGGCCCACCCACACGACCCGGTCGCCCTCGGCGACCAGGGCCGCGTCGTGGATGATGCCGAGCGGACCGGCGCCGAGGCCGTCGTCGTTGGTGACGAGCTCGCCGATGTCAGCGATCAGGAGGGAGCGGCCGGCCACCTGGCCACCGTAGAGGTATCGCACACTCGAGCCGTGACCACGCACCCCAGCGGAAACCCCCTGGCGGAGTCCCTGGCGGTGGGACCCGTCGTGCTCGACGGGGGTCTGGCGACCGAACTCGAACGGCAGGGCCACGACCTCGGCGGCGAGCTGTGGTCCGCCCGGCTGCTGGCCGACGATCCGGGCGCGATCGTGGCCGCGCACCAGGAGTTCCTCGACGCGGGTGCGCAGGTGCTGACGTCGGCGAGCTACCAGGCGTCGTTCGAGGGGTTCGCGGCGGCGGGCGTCGACGGCGCCGGGACTCGGCTGCTGCTTCGCCGGTCGGTCGAGCTCGCCCGCTCGGTGGCGGAGTCGGCCGATCGCCCCATCTGGGTGGCCGCTTCCGTGGGCCCGTACGGCGCGGCGCTGGCGGACGGAGCGGAGTACACGGGCGACTACGGGCCGATGCTGTCCGTCGAGGCCCTGCGCCGCTTCCACCGCGAGCGGCTCGAAGTCCTGGCGAGCGCCGACCCCGACGTCCTGGCCCTGGAGACGATCCCGTGCCTGGCGGAGGCGGAGGCGCTGGTCGAGGAGGTCGCGGCCGTCGGCCTGCCCGCCTGGCTCTCGCTGACCACGGTGACGAAGGCCGAGGGCCACGTCCTCACCCGCCGGGGCGAGGCGGCAGAGCAGGCGTTCGCGCTGGCCCGTGACTGCGATCCGATCATCGCCGTCGGGGTGAACTGCACGGACCCCTCGGGTGTGCCTGCGGCGGTCGCTATCGCGGCGGTCGCCTCTGGCAAGCCCGTCGTCGTGTACCCGAACAGCGGCGAGTCCTGGGACGGCCAGGCCCGCTCGTGGAACGGATCCGCCCACTTCGACCCCGACGACGTCGCCGGCTGGGTCGAGGCGGGCGCGCGCCTGGTCGGCGGCTGCTGTCGGGTCACGCCGGTGGCCATTCGCCGGGTCGCGGACGTGCTCGGCCGCTGACGCATTCATGCGGACGGGCACAGCGCCTGCTGCCACCGGTCGAAGGTGTCGCTCCAGGCCTCCAGGGGCCGCTCGGGCCCGCTCGGCGCGGGGTCGTCGTCGATCGACGCCGGCGGGTGTTCGACGGTCTCGTCCGCATCGACGGACGCCCCCGCCACGGAATCGTCGAGTCGTCGGTGATGGGCGCGGGCGAATGCGGCGCGCAGATCGGCATTCAGGGTGCGTAGGTGCGCGGCGCGGGCGTGGCGCCTGGCGGCGAGCCCGGCGGGAACGCCCGTAAGGGCAGGTTCCAATGCCGCGGGGACGGGGGTTTCGGGTGAACGTCGGTAGACGAAACCTGCTCGCGTGGTCCATTCCACGGTGCCCGGCGGTGCGGTCGGATCCTCCCCTGGCTGAAGCAGGCGGACGCTGATATGACCGGCCGTCTTGAGCCTATGATGCGACCGACAAAGAGGTTGGAGATTACAAGCGCAGGTCGGCCCGTGCGGGTACGGCACACGGTGATCGATATCGCAACGGGAGACCGGAACCGTGCAGCCGGGGAAGACACAATGCGGTTGGGCGGCCCGAACGAAAGCCGCCAATCGAGGCGGCGGATCGTGCCGGGGCGTACGGATCGGGCGACCCAGGCCGATGACGGTTCCGTGGACATCGTCGGTGATCAGGCATTGCCAGGTCGTCGTGGCCGGGTGATCATGGGCGGCTTCTGCTGCGATCTGCCGGGCAAGGGCTCCCGCGATCGGGCCGTAACCGCCGAGCTGTCCGGGATCGGACGCGAGGCCGAGCCAGGTCGACAACGGCATGGTCAGGCCGACGGCCAGGCCGCGACCGCGCTCGTCACGACCCCGCGGGTCGGCCTGCGGTGCAGTCGTGGCGGGGGCCCCGTACGCACCCCGAGTCAGGCGGAAGAACAGCTCGTCGACACTGATCTGGTCGCGGGTGCGGGTGTCACCGGCGGCTTGGGCAGCCGCTGCCGCGGCCGCCAGATCGTTGATCGCGGCCGCGACGGTCTCGGCACCGGCGTACGCCTCCAGCCGGGCCATCCCGTCGGATTCGGGGTGGGTGCTGACCCGGCGCTCGGCTCGGGCACGTCGGCCGCGGTCGGCGGCTCCGTCGGGGTCGACGGCTTCGATCGCCTCGTCGATCGCGGTCCGCAGCTGGTGGACGTTGGTGCGGGTGACGAACGGCAGGATCTCACCGGGCCGGCGCGGATCGGCCCGTACGTCCACCGGCCCCGACACGGTCGCCAGGTCGCGGTCGGGGATCAGCCGCTCTTCCACGCACCCGGCCACCAGGGCATCCACCTGGCCCAGCCGAGTGACCAGGAGGTATGCCTTCGACCAGTCCAGGAACCCGCCACGGGCCAGGGCGGCGACCCGCGGATGGCGGCCCTCGACGAGAAGCGCCCGCGCCACCGTGACCCGCTGGGTGGCGGCGCTCCGGCTCAGCCCGCAGGACAGGCCGATCTCCGCCGCGACGTAGGCCGGGGCGAGCTGCTCCTCGTTGAGCTCCAGCCGCCGGCAGACGGCCTGCTCGTCGTCCGCGACGTCCCCGAGGCGCCGCGCCAGGGCGGGATCCTCACCCTCGCAGGTGCCGCGGGACGCGTCGCCCAGCGGGGGCCGGCGGCCCCACGCCACGAGCAGCCGGGCCAGCGCGGACAGCTGACACCACAGCGCCCAGCCCTCCAGCCGGCGACCGGCCATCGTCACATCGACGACCTCGGCCAGCGGCCCTGACGGCGAGTCGGGCGCCTCCCCGGGCTGATAGGACCAGGCCGCGAGAACCGCGGCCGACCCCGGCCCCGGCGCTCCTCGCAGGATCCCGGCGCACGCCACCACGGGCTCCGCCAGGCTCGTCGGCCGACGCTGTGGTCTCGGATGCGACGGCTCCGTCATGGCGACTCCCCCATCGAACATGTGTTCGATTGTATCGGGGAGGGCGCCGACCTCGCGAGAGGCTCGAACCAACGTCCTCGGGGATTTTTTGGGGGCTCGTTCCACCCTGGACGGCGAGAATCGCACCCGTTGATGTCAAGCGCCAGGACGGACAAACGGATGGCCGGTGCACCCGGCGATGATGTCGTCATCAGCGATGCTCCTCGCCCCGCAGGAAAGCGCGCGAGGAGTACGCGACGACGGCGCGCCGCGAGCGGGAAACGACGGAGTCCTGAGGCAACGCCCGGGTCAGAATCGCGGTTCGGCCGACCCCAGCGGCGAGGGCGACCCGGCCCAGGAGACGGCCTTTCCGTCCAGCTCCCCTGGAAAGACGACCCGGGTCACCGCACCCAGGGCCGACGCCACGACCTCCACCTCGCCGGGTAGCCCGCCGCCCGCCGCCGGCTCCGCCTGCCGACCGAGATCGTCGAGCCACTGCCCGGTCCGGGCGAGCACGACGCCGACCCGGCGACCCCGGCCGTCCTCGCGGCGCAGGGCCAGCGCGTGCAGGACGCCGGCCGCGAGCAGCCACCCGCTCGCGTGGTCGAGCGCCTGCGCGGGCAACGGCACGGGGTGATCGGCCCGGCTCCGCTGCATGCCCTCGTGCGCGATCCCGTCGACGGTCTGCACGAGGCTGTCGAACCCCCGGCGGCCGGCCCACGGGCCGGTGTCCCCGTACGCGGACAGCTCCGCGACCACCAGACCCGGATTGACCTCGGCCAGCCGCGGCGGCGGCCAGCCCGAACGAGACAGCGCCCCTGGACGCAGTCCGCAGACCACCACGTCGGCCGCCGCCACCAACTCGGCGAACCGTTCGCCCTGGACGCCGACGTCCAAGGACGCGCACCGTTTGCCTGCCGTCGTCTCGGCGACCAGCGGTGGCAGCTCCACGAAGCCGGGCGGGTCGAGCCGGAGCACGTCGGCGCCGAACGCCGCGAGCACCTTCGTCGCCGTCGGCCCGGCGATCACCCTGGTCAGATCGAGGACCCGGAAGCCGTCGGCGTCCGCACCGGACGGGCGCCCCGACGCGACG
>DATKNA010000395.1:0-8508 GCA_035541595.1 Kineosporiaceae bacterium
ATCGCCGGCCGCGACGAGCGGCCTGGCCGAGGGAGACACGATCACCTCGCTCGACGGCCACGCCGTCCGGTCGACGTCCGACCTCAGGTCGGTGCTCGGCACGCTTCACCCGGGTCAGGACGTGAGCCTGACCTGGGTCGATCCCGCTGGCCAACGTCAGCGCTCGAGCGTCACGCTGGCAAGCGCCGAGGGCTGACCGGAAGAAAGGTGGTGATCAAGGAATAGATGATTCATCCATTCCTTGATCACCACCTATTCCTTGATCACGGAAAAGAGGGGGGTCGGTCCTCGAAAGCCTCCGGTGACGGGCACGAACACACCAAGTGGCGATCGCCGTAGGCTCCGTCGATCCGGCGGACCGGCGACCAGTACTTCGAGCGCCGGTCGACGCCGGCCGGGTAGACCGCCTCCTCCCGGGAGTAGGGATGGCTCCACTCCCGCGCCAGCGAGTCGGCCGTATGGGGCGCGTTGGTCAGCGGGTTGTCCTCCCGCGGCCACTCCCCCGACGCGACCCGGTCGATCTCGGCCTTGATGGCGATCATCGCATCGCAGAAGCGGTCGAGTTCGGCGAGGTCCTCGCTCTCGGTCGGCTCGACCATCAGCGTGCCCGCCACCGGGAACGACATCGTCGGCGCGTGGAAGCCGAAATCGATGAGCCGCTTCGCGACGTCGTCCACGGTCACGCCGGTGGCCTTGGTGACCGGCCGCAGGTCGAGGATGCACTCGTGGGCGACGAGCCCGCCGCGGCCGGCGTAGAGCACCGGGTAATGCTCGCGCAATCGAGCCGCGACGTAGTTGGCGGCGAGGATGGCGACCTCCGTGGCCCGGGTGAGCCCCTCCGGACCCATCAGCCGCAGGTATGCCCAGGAGATCGGCAGGATGCCGGCTGAACCGAACGGCGCGGCGGCGACGGGGCCGACGCCGGTCGAAGGCCCGGCGTCCGCGTCGAGGGGGTGATTCGGCAGGAACGGTGTCAGATGAGAGCGGACCGCCACCGGCCCGACGCCGGGTCCGCCCCCTCCGTGCGGGATGCAGAAGGTCTTGTGCAGATTGAGGTGACTCACGTCCGCACCGAACCGGCCGGGGCGGGCGAGGCCGACGAGCGCGTTGAGGTTGGCTCCGTCGACGTAGACCTGGCCTCCGGCGTCGTGGACCTTGGCGCAGACGTCGCGCACGGCCTCCTCGAAGACGCCGTGGGTCGACGGATACGTAATCATGATTGCGGCGAGTCGGGGGGCGTGCTCTGCGATCTTCGAGTCCAGGTCGACGAGGTCGACGTTCCCGTCGGCGTCCGTGGCGACCACGACGACCCGCAGGCCGGCCATGACCGCGCTCGCGGCGTTCGTGCCGTGGGCGCTGGAGGGGATCAGGCAGACGTCCCTGCCGACCTCGCCCCGTGAGCGGTGGTAAGCCCTGATCGCCAGCAGGCCGGCGAACTCGCCCTGGGACCCGGCGTTCGGCTGCAGGGTCACGGCGTCGTAGCCGGTCAGCGCCACCAGTTGACGCTCGAGGTCCGCGACCAACGCGCGGGTGCCGTCGGCGTCCTCGATCGGCGCGAACGGGTGGATGTCGGCGAACTCGGGCCAGGTGATCGGCTCCATCTCCGTCGTGCCGTTGAGCTTCATGGTGCACGAGCCGAGCGGGATCATCCCTCGGTCGAGCGCGAAGTCGGCGTCGGCGAGGCGGCGAAGGTAGCGCAGCATCGACGTCTCGGACCGGTGGGCGGAGAACACCGGGTGGGTGAGGTACGGCGAGGTCCGGCGCAGCGATGTGGGCACGGACGCGGGCAGGGATCCCCCGGTGTCGGCACGACCGGCATCGGCACGACCGGCATCGGCGGGAGCAGCAGCGGCTTCGCCGTGACCGGGTAGTCGATCCGGTGGCGCCGGCACGCCGAAGGCGTCGCACACCGCGGCGAGGTGCCCCGCCGTGGTCGTCTCGTCGCAGCTGATGCCGACCTCGTCCGGTCCGACGAGCCGCAGGAGCACGCCGCGCCCGCGTGCCGCGCGGACGACGTCCGCCGCCCGGCCCGGCACCCGGGCCAGCACGGTGTCGAAGAAGGTCTCGTGCACCACGGCCACACCGCCTGCCCGAAGCGCGTCGGCGAGCGTCGCCGCACGTCCGGCGACCCGCTCGGCGATGGCCCGCAGGCCCGCGGGGCCGTGATACACCGCGTACATGGACGCCATCACGGCCAGCAGGACCTGCGCAGTGCAGATGTTGCTGGTCGCCCGTTCGCGGCGGATGTGCTGCTCACGGGTCTGCAGCGCCAGCCGGTACGCCGGGTGCCCGTCGGCGTCCTTGGACACGCCGACGAGCCTTCCCGGCAGCGACCGCTCGAGCCCGGCCCGGACGCTCATGTAGGCCGCGTGTGGGCCGCCGTAGCCGAGCGGGACTCCGAGGCGCTGGCTGGTGCCGATGGCGATGTCCGCGCCGGCCTCCCCGGGCGCCGTGAGCAGCGTGAGCGCCAGCAGGTCGGCTGCGACAGCCAGGAGAGCGCCACGCTCGTGGACGGCCGCGGCCACCGGCTCGAGGTCCCGGACGAGGCCGCTCCCCCCCGGGTACTGCACCAGGACGCCGAAGACGCCTGGGTCGCCCTGCTCGTGGAGGGCCCGGTCGATGACGGCACCGGCCTCGCCACCGCCGGAGAAGTCGACCTCGACGAGGCGGATGCCGAGCGGCTCGGCGCGGGTGCCGACGACGGCGCTGGTCTGGGGGAACACGTCGGCATCGACGACGAGCACGGCTGTGGCCGGGGCCTTCGAGGTGCGGCGCATGAGCGTCATCGCCTCGGCGGCCGCGGTGGCCTCGTCCAGCAGCGACGCGTTGGCGATCGGCAGCCCGGTCAGGTCCGCGACCATCGTCTGGAAATTCAGCAGCGCCTCGAGCCGGCCCTGGGAGATCTCGGGCTGGTAGGGCGTGTACGCGGTATACCAGGCGGGGCTCTCCAGGACGTTACGCCGGATCACGGCGGGCGTCTCGGTCCCGTAGTAGCCGAGGCCGATCATCGGCGTCGTCACGGTGTTGCGGGCGGCCAGCGCACGCAGCTCGGCGATCACGTCTCGCTCGCCGACGGCCGGCGCAAGCTCCAGCGGCTCCGCCGAGCGGATCGCCGGCGGGACGACCGCCGCGACGAGGTCGGCGAGGGTGCCGTACCCGACGGCGGCGAGCATGGCGCGGACGCCGTCCGGATGGGGGCCGATGTGCCGATCGGCGAAATCCTCGGCGACCTCTGCGCGGCGCGCGCTCGAAGGGTCGGCGGGCACGGCCGACGGGACGTCGAGGACCGGCGGCGTCGACGGGCCGGCGTCGGGGACACCGCGCGAGCCCAGCGTCGGATGGGACTCGGTCAGCGAGGAGGTCATGGAGGCTCCGCGGGATCGAACTCGCGGCCATCGGGCCGCCGGTCGCCTCCCCCTCTGTCGAGCTCCCTCGCTCTCCAGAGTCGCCTCGCCCGCACGGTCCTGGCGCCTGAGAGGTTCCGGGGAGAATTGCCCCTTCGGCGCCCGCCTTCGGCCCCGCGCTGGCGTCAGGGCCGGCACGGGCTCTCCCGTGCGAGGTCTGCAGCGTTGAGGAATCTACCACCCGTGCCTGCGGCCGGAGTCCTCACCGAGGCCGGCTTCGCCGGTCGCGCTGCGCGGCGGTCCATCGTCCGAGGTGAGGACCACGCGGGGCGGGCCCGGCCGGCACCGCTGCCCTTCCGAGCCGCTCTCCCGCCGGCTCTTCGAGCGGTCCACCCCCTGGACCGTTCGGCCGGTCGGACGGCGGACGCGACCGGCGAGCCGGTAGGTTCAGTGGGGTGATCGTGGTGAGCATCTGCAGCTTGAAGGGCGGGGTCGGCAAGACCTCGATCGTCCTGGGACTCGCCTCGTCAGCCCTCACCAAGGGGGTTCCGACGCTCGTCGTGGACCTCGATCCGCAGGCCGATGCGACGCTGGGCCTCGACGTCTCCGGCACGGCCGAGGTCGACGTCGCCACCTTGCTGGGCAACCCGCGTCGCAAGACGTTCGACGCCGCCGTCACACGCAGTGGTTGGATAACTGCCGAAAGGCAACTTGATGTGATTCCAGGTTCGGCGGAGAGCGCCGCTTACGACGGCCGCCGTTCGACCGAGCGGGCCCTGTCACGCCTGGGTCAGGCGCTGGCGACGAGCCGGGACTATCGACTCGTGATCATCGACTGCCCCCCATCCTTTGGTGGCCTCACCCGCTCGGGCCTGGTCGCGAGCAACCGAGCCATGATCGTCACCGAGCCGGCGCTCTTCTCCGTGACCGCGGCGGACCGTGCCTTGCGCGCCGTCGACGACCTACGGCGCGCCACGGCCCCGCAGTTGCAGCCCCTCGGCGTCGTCGTGAACCGGTACCGGGATCGGTCGCCCGAGCACCGGTACCGCGTCAGCGAGCTCGCGGACATGTTCGGCCCGCTGGTGCTGACGCCGACCATCCCGGAGCGCAGCGCGTTGCAGCAGGCACAGGGTGCGAGCATGCCCATCCACCGCTGGCCCGGTCCGGCCGCGCACGAACTGGCCCAGGCGTTCGATGCACACCTGGCGCGAGTGTTGCGCGCTGAGGCTCGGCCGCCGCGCCGCAGGCCGATCACCGACGGCGCGGCCCCCGAGCCGGCGACGGCCTGACGTCGACGTCGACGTCGACAAGGACCTCGCCGCGGAGCGGCCGTGTTCGGGAGTCGACACCGCGATCAGGGCGAGACCATCACGGCGATGCTGAACGATGCGCAGAGCGGCGACTGGGGCAACGGCCGCTCTCGGCGGCGGTGAGGATGGAGCGCGCCAGGTCAGCCGGTTGCGCGGCTGCGCCGGCGGTTGGCCAACTCGTCGTCCGGGTGGTCGGCGGGCTCTTCGCCCGGGCGCTCGCCGGGGAGCTCCGCGAGGCTGCCTTCGACCTCACGCCACACCCGGCCGACGGCGATGCCGAAGACGCCCTGACCGCCCTGGACGAGGTCGATCACCTCATCCGCGGACGTGCACTCGTAGACGCTGGCGCCGTCGCTCATCAGCGTGATCTGGGCAAGGTCCTCGACCCCGCGTTCGCGCAGGTGGCTGACGGCGACGCGGATCTGCTGGAGCGAGACACCGGTGTCGAGGAGCCGCTTGACGACCTTGAGGACGAGGATGTCGCGAAAGCTGTAGAGGCGCTGCGTACCGGAGCCGGTGGCCGGCCGGACGCTGGGCTCGACGAGCCCGGTGCGGGCCCAGTAGTCGAGCTGCCGATAGGTGATGCCGGCGGCCCGGCAGGCGATCGGCCCGCGATAGCCCAGGTGCTCGTCGAGCTCGGGCAGGTCCTCCGTGAAGAGCAGGCCTTGGGCCGACGCGGGCACGGCGGGGCGCGCGATGCCGCCCGGAGCCTCGCCGGTTCCGCTCACACCGTCCTCCTGTCCCTGCGTCCTCGCGGGGAGAGCGGGTGCCGGCCGAGGCGACACTTTCCGGACTCCACGAGTCGAACTACACCGAGGGCTTTACCCTTCGAACCGTAAGGGGCGGCCAGCCGAGCGTCAACGAAGCCCTCCGACGGGCACCCCGCGTGTCGTATAACGATTGGACTGGCCGACGACACGCCGCCGGACGAGCACATGCCGTGCTCACCCCCCGTCAGATCGACGACGAAATATCACCGGAGAGTCAGCGATCCGGGTCTCTCCCGGGTACCGGATGCCCGCCGGTGATGGCGACCGATCACCCCGGCGGTTGAGGGCCCGGAGCCTCCTCGCCGAAGTCCTCGGGCGAGATCTGGTCGAGGAACTCGCGGAACTTCTCGACCTCGTCCTCGTCCTCGTCGGGGACCGCGACCCCACCCGCCTCGAGCACCTCGTCGGCGCCCACGATGCGGGACCCGGTGCGCAGCGCGAGGGCGATCGCGTCGGAGGACCGGGAACCGACCGTGAGGCCGCCGTCGAACACGAGCTCGGCGTGGAAGACGTTGTCCTTGATCGCGACGATCCGCACTTCGACGAGACGCCGGCCGAAGGCCTCGATGACGTTGCGCAGGAGATCGTGCGTCAGCGGCCGAGGCGGGACGATGCCCTGCTGGGCATGGGCGATCGCGGTCGCCTCCGGCGCCCCGATCCAGATGGGCAGGTAACGGTCACCCCCACGCTCGCGCAGCAGGACGATGGGCTGGTTCGAGGGCATCTCGACCCGGACACCGACGACGTCGAGCTCACGCACACCGTCACCGTACCTCGCGCCCCTGAGCGGCGCGACGGGCCCGTACCCGCCATCCCGAGCCGGCCCGATCACCCGTGTGGCCGCGCTCGGCCACGCCGAACAAGGCCGATTCGACTCCGAACGACCTCGAACAGCCCCGAACGACCTCGAACGACCTCGAATCACCTCGAACGAGGCTTGGCACCTCATGGCACGTCAGAGCAACTCCGCGCGGTTCGGCGGCTCAACGGTTCAGGGCTGCCGTCACGAGTGCCGCGTGCAACCGCAGGCAGAGAGCAGCCACCTCGCGGGCCGTCTCGTCCGCTCGGCCGGCCGCCTCTGGGCTGCGCTGCCGACGCAGCGGGGCGACGACCTGCTCCACGAGCCCCGCCTCCCGGTCGGCGGCCGTCCGGAACGGGCGCAGGTGGCGCGGCTCGATGCCGAACCTGGCGAGTCCGGCGGCAGCCCGCAGGACGGTGACGGCGTCGGAGTCGTAGGTGCCGTCGGGGCGGGCCGTGATCAAACCGTAGGACTCCAGCTCGTCCAGCAGGCGGGGCTCGGCGGCACCGGCGTCCGCCAGCTCACCCCGGCTCAAGGTCGTGTCGACCGGCTCCCGGGTCGGCTGGACGAGGCGCGGGACCCGGGGGGCGCCGGGCAGCGGCGGGGGATCGAGACCTGCGTCGAGGGCGTCGAGGTGGTCACGGATCACGCGGAGCGGCAGGTAGTGATCCCGCTGGACCGCCAACACGAAGCGCAGCCGCTCGACGTCGTGGTGCCGGAACTTCCGGTAGCCGGACGGCGTCCGATCGGGTTCGACGAGGCCCTGCTCCTCCAGGAACCTGATCTTGGAGATCGTGACGTCGGGGAACTCCGGTCGCAGGGTCTCCAAGACGGCCCCGATGCTCATGGCGGGGGACGGGCCGCCGCGCCGGCGTGCCGCTTCGGCCACCGGAACGTCACCTCCCGGTGTCGGCCCCGCCGGCCCGCGGGCTCGGGTGGAACACCATCCGGTACTTGCCGATCTGCACCTCGTCGCCGTCGCGCAGGACCACCTCGTCGATCCGGTCCCGCTGCACGTAGGTCCCGTTGAGGCTGCCCACGTCACGGACGACGAAGACGCCGCCCGGGCGACGCAGGAACTCCGCGTGCTTGCGGGACACCGTGACGTCGTCCAGGAAGATGTCGCTGTCCGGCCGGCGGCCGGCGGTCGTCTTGTCCGCGTCCAGCAGGAAGCGGGCGCCGGAGTTGGGGCCGCGCTGGACGATCAGCAGCGCCGATGCCTCGGGCAGCGCCTCGATGGCGCCGCGGTCGGCGGTGGACAGGCCCGACTCGGGTATCTCCGGGGCCTCCGGCGCGACCGGGTGCAGGGACATCGTGGTGTCGGGCCCGGCGCCGGCGGCGGGGACAGGCCCCTGCGCCTTTCCCGCTCCCGCGTCGGGCTCCGTCATCGCCGTCTCCTCGATCCGTGCGGGCGTTCCCTGCGTGGGCACGTCCCGCTGCCGTGCCTGCGACCTCACCATCCCGGATCCGAAAGCCTAACCCTCGACGCCAGGTCGAGGCACCGCTCGGGGGCGTCCCGTCAGGACAGCTGATCGCGGTACTGGTCCGCAGTGAGGAGGGCGTCGACCGCCGAGGGGTCCGACGGCTCGATCTCGAAGATCCAGCCCTCCCCGTAGGGGTCGGAGTTGACCAGCTCGGGCGTGCTCTCCAGCGCGACGTTCCGCTCCACGACCCTGCCGGCGATCGGCGCGTACAGCTCGCTCACGCTCTTCGTCGACTCGACCTCGCCCACGGCCGAGCCGCCCGAGACGGTGCTCCCCTCCTCGGGCAGGGACACGTACACGATGTCGCCGAGCGCGTCCTGGGCATAGGACGTGATGCCGACCCGGACCCGGTCACCGACCGCCTGGACCCACTCGTGCTCGGTGGTGTAGCGCAGGTCGTCGGGGTACTCGACGTCGGCCATGGCGGGTCCTCTCGAACGGGGGTCGATGAGTCGATCGGGCGGAGTCGGCGACGGGGATGGTCGGTCAGGGTGTGGCGCCCGGGGCCGGGCGAGCGTACTGAGGCGGGGACGGCGCCTGCAACGCGTCGACGGTGACCGTCGGAGGCTGCGTCACCGTGCCCTGGGCCCCTTTGCTGTGCAGCACGTCCAGGACGCCACCGGGGATCTGGAGCAGCCGCGACAAGGTCTGCGGGTCGCCGATCACCGTGTACGTGTACGGCGGTGTGAGGAGCCGCCCGCCGACCCGGACGCCGTCGGCCTCGTCGGTGAACGCCGTCGCGGCGACCACTCGGACAGGCCCGATCTGGACCACCTCGGCGCCCCCGTCGCGCAGCTCCTC
>DATKNA010000396.1:0-7078 GCA_035541595.1 Kineosporiaceae bacterium
CCCGGAGGGGCAGGCTCGGGAGGTCCCGAGCCCGGGTCGTGCAGGTGCTGCTGCGTGTCTCCCGGCCGATTACTCGCCGCGGACCTTCTTGACGATCTCCTCGGCGACGTTCCGCGGAACTTCGCTGTAGGAGTCGAACTGCATCGTGTAGACGGCGCGCCCCTGCGTCTTGCTCCGCAGGTCGCCGACGTAGCCGAACATCTCCGACAGCGGCACGACCGCGCGGACGACCTTGGCGCCGCTCACGTCCTCCATCGCCTGGATGTGGCCCCGGCGCGAGTTCAGGTCGCCGATGACGTCGCCCATGTACTGCTCGGGTGTGCGCACCTCGACGGCCATCATCGGCTCGAGCAGCGTCGGGTCGGCACGCCGGGCGGCCTCCTTGAGCGCCATCGAGCCCGCGATCTTGAACGCCATCTCCGAGGAGTCGACCTCGTGGTAGGCGCCGTCGACCAGGGTGGCCTTGAGGCCGACCAGCGGGTAGCCGGCGACCACGCCGTACTGCATGGCGTCCTGGATGCCGGCGTCCACGCTCGGGATGTACTCGCGCGGGACGCGACCGCCGGTGACCTTGTTCTCGAACTCGTAGAAGGTGCCGCCGCCGGTGTCCAGGGGCGCGATCGAGATCTGGACCTTCGCGTACTGGCCGGAGCCGCCGGTCTGCTTCTTGTGCGTGTAGTCGTACTTCTCGACCGGCCTGCGGATCGTCTCGCGGTACGCCACCTGCGGCTTGCCGACGTTCGCCTCGACCTTGAACTCGCGACGCATCCGGTCGACGAGGATGTCGAGGTGCAGCTCCCCCATCCCGGCGATGATCGTCTGCCCGGTCTCCTCGTCGGTGCGGACCTGGAAGGTCGGGTCCTCCTCGGCGAGCCGCTGGATGGCGGTGCCGAGCTTCTCCTGGTCGCCCTTCGTCCGCGGCTCGATCGCCACGTGGATGACGGGCTCCGGGAACGTCATCGACTCCAGGACGATGGGGTTCGCCTGGTCGCACAGCGTGTCGCCGGTGGTCGTCTCCTTGAGCCCGATGAACGCGTAGATGTGCCCGACGCTGGCCTCCTCGACGGGGTTCTCCTTGTTCGCGTGCATCTGGAAGAGCTTGCCGACGCGCTCGCGCTTGCCCTTGGTCGCGTTGAGGACCTGCACGCCCGTTGTGACCTTGCCCGAGTACACCCGGACGTAGGTGAGCCGGCCGAAGAACGGGTGGCTCATCACCTTGAACGCCAGCGCCGAGAACGGCGCGTCGCTGCGGGCCTCGCGGGTGATGACCGTCGAGTCGTCGCCCACCGGGTGCCCCTCCACCGGTGGCACGTCCAGCGGCGAGGGCAGGTAGTCGATGACGGCGTCGAGCATGGGCTGCACGCCCTTGTTCTTGAATGCCGAGCCGCACAGCACCGGGTAGACCTCGCCGGCGATCGTCATTCGGCGGATCGCGGCCTTGATCTGCTCGGGCGTGAGCTCCTCACCACCGAAGAACTTCTCGAGCAGCTCCTCGTCGCTCTCGGCCACGGTCTCGAGCAGCCGCTGCCGGTACTCCTCGACCTGGACGAGCATGTCGTCCGGGACATCCTCGATCGTGTAGTCCTCACCCTTGGTGGTCTCACCACGCCAGGTGAGGGCGCGGTTGTCGACGAGGTCGACGACGCCGATGAAGTCGCTCTCGGAGCCGATCGGCAGCTGCAGCGGCAGCGGCCGGGCACCCAGGCGCTCGGAGATCGTCCGAACGGTGAAGTAGAAGTCGGCGCCGAGCTTGTCCATCTTGTTGACGAAGCAGATGCGAGGGACGCCGTACTTGTCCGCCTGCCGCCACACCGTCTCGGACTGAGGCTCGACACCCTCCTTGCCGTCGAAGACGGCGACGGCGCCGTCGAGCACGCGCAGTGAGCGCTCGACCTCGACGGTGAAATCCACGTGACCCGGCGTGTCGATGATGTTGATCTGGGTGCCCTGCCAGAAGCAGGTCGTCGCGGCGGACGTGATCGTGATGCCGCGCTCCTGCTCCTGCTCCATCCAGTCCATCGTCGCGGCGCCGTCGTGCACCTCGCCGATCTTGTAGTTGATCCCGGTGTAGAACAGGATCCGCTCGGTGGTCGTGGTCTTGCCGGCGTCGATGTGCGCCATGATGCCGATGTTCCGGACCTTCACCAGGTCCGTCAGCACGTCCAGTGCCACGGGTGTCAGCCTCGCCTCGTCATTCGTTGTCGCTGTGCTGGTGCGCTCCGGCGCTGGGGCGGCGCCGCGCGGCGCCTCACCAGCGGTAGTGCGCGAAGGCCTTGTTGGACTCGGCCATCTTGTGCATGTCCTCGCGCCGCTTGACGGACGCCCCGAGGCCGTTGCTCGCGTCGAGGATCTCGTTCATGAGTCGCTCGGTCATCGTCTTCTCGCGCCGGGCCCTGGAGTAGTTGATCAGCCAACGCAAGGCCAGCGTCGTGGCCCGCGTGGCCCGCACCTCGACGGGGACCTGGTAGGTCGCCCCGCCGACGCGCCGGGACTTCACCTCGAGGGTGGGCTTGACGTTGTCGAGCGCGCGCTTGAGGGTGATCACCGGATCGGTGCCGGTCTTGTCCCTGCAGCCCTCCAGCGCCGAATACACAATGCGTTCGGCGGTCGACTTCTTCCCGGCCAGCAGGACCTTGTTGACCAGCTGGCTCACCAACGGCGAGCCGTAGACCGGGTCGACGATGAGCGGCCGCCGCGGAGCAGGACCCTTGCGTGGCATTACCTGATCTCCTTCGAGGACGAGAGCGGCCGCCGCGGAGCCGGGCAGAGCCTGCGCGCCATCTCAGCCCTTCTCCCTCTTCGCGCCGTAGCGGCTGCGGGCCTGCTTGCGGTTCTTGACGCCCTGGGTGTCCAGCGACCCACGGACGATCTTGTAACGGACGCCGGGGAGGTCCTTCACGCGACCCCCGCGGACGAGCACGATCGAGTGCTCCTGCAGGTTGTGGCCGACGCCGGGGATGTAGGCAGTGACCTCGATGCCGCTGGTCAGCCGGACGCGGGCGACCTTCCGCAGCGCCGAGTTCGGCTTCTTGGGGGTGGTCGTGTACACACGCGTGCACACACCGCGCCGCTGGGGGCTCCCCTTGAGCGCGGGAGTCTTGGTCTTGCCGACCTTGTCCTCGCGGCCCTTGCGGACCAGCTGCTGGATCGTTGGCACCGAATCTCCGTGTTCTGTGTGGTTGGTGCTGTTCTGCTGCGTGCCGTCCGCTCTCGCGTGTTCTCGGTGACGCGGTCGTGCCCGATGGTGCCGGTCGTGCCTGGTCGTTCCGTCGTGGTCCGTGTCTGTGGTCGGCGGCCCCGGCGGCCGCCCCCCGCGCTCGGGCGTGTCGTCCATCGCCCTCAGGACCGAGCCCCAACGAAACCGTGCGGGGGAGGTCCGGCGCTCCCGGGACCGGCCGGTTCGGCGGGAACCGGCGGCGCCCTGGCGCGCGGAACGGCCCGGGTCAGCCCCAGGCACGAACCACGAGGCTACCCGGGCCGCGCTCGGAGCGTCAAAACGGCCGGCCCCGGCGGTGTCGGGCCGCCCTCCGGATGCGCAACCTCGTCGCGCACCCGGGCCCGCCGGTGGAGTGGCGAGGCCCGGTCACGCGACAGAGGTCGCACACCGCGAGGGTCAGCGGTCGTACCGCCCGAGGTCGAACTCCTCCAGGGGAACGGCCGCGCCGCTCCCGACGCCGAAGTGGCCGTAGTCGACCTCTTCGTAGCCGGGCATCGCGTACATCGTGGCCTTGGCCTCGTCGGTGGGCTCCACCCGGACGTTCCGGTACCGGGCCAGGCCGGTCCCCGCCGGGATGAGCTTGCCGATGATGACGTTCTCCTTCAGGCCGAGCAGCGAGTCCGACTTGCCGTTGATCGCCGCGTCGGTCAACACCTTGGTCGTCTCCATGAACGAGGCCGCGGACAGCCACGACTCCGTCGCCAGCGATGCCTTGGTGATACCCAGGAGGTCCGGCCGCGCCGAGGCCGGTTGACCGCCCTCGGCGAGGACCTTGCGGTTCTCCTCCTCGAACCGGGACCGCTCGACCAGCTCGCCGGGCAGGAGCTCGGCGTCGCCGGGCTCGATGACCGTGACCCGCTTGAGCATCTGCCGGACGATGACCTCGATGTGCTTGTCGTGGATCGACACGCCCTGGCTGCGGTAGACCTCCTGGACGCCGTTGACCAGGTGGATCTGCGTGGCGCGCGGGCCGAGCACCCGGAGCACCTGCTTGGGGTCGGCCGCACCGACCACCAGCTGCTGCCCCACTTCGACCCGCTGGCCGTCGGCGATCAGCAGCCGCGCGCGCTTGCTCACCTGGTACGACAACTCCTCGGAACCGTCGTCCGGGGTGATGATGATCTTACGCGACCGGTCGGTGTCCTCGATGGACACCCGTCCGGCAGCCTCGGCGATCGGGGCCACGCCCTTGGGGGTCCGGGCCTCGAACAGCTCCTGCACGCGCGGAAGGCCGTGCGTGATGTCGTCACCCGCCACGCCACCGGTGTGGAAGGTCCGCATCGTGAGCTGCGTGCCCGGCTCGCCGATCGACTGGGCGGCGACGATGCCCACCGCCTCACCGATGTCGACGAGCTTTCCCGCCGCCAGCGAGCGGCCGTAGCAGACCGCGCAGGTGCCGACCTTGGACTCACACGTCAGCACCGACCGCACCTTGATCTCGCGCACACCGCGGGTGATCAGGTCGTCGATGATGACGTCGCCCAGGTCGGTCCGGGCCGGGACGATCACTTCGCCGTCGATGACGACGTCCTCGGCGGACGAGCGCGCGTACACGCTGGTCTCGACGTCGTCGTGGCGGCGCAGGGTGCCGTCCGGGTTCTGGACGGCGATGGGCATGATGAGGCCGCGCTCGGTGCCGCAGTCCTCCTCGCGGATGATCACGTCCTGCGCGACGTCGACGAGACGCCGGGTGAGGTACCCGGAGTCCGCCGTCCGCAATGCGGTGTCCGCCAGGCCCTTGCGGGCGCCGTGGGTGGAGATGAAGAACTCCAGCACGGACAGGCCCTCGCGGAAGTTGGACTTGATCGGGCGCGGGATGATCTCACCCTTCGGGTTGGCCACCAGGCCACGCATGCCGGCGATCTGACGCATCTGCATCCAGTTGCCGCGGGCGCCGGAGGACACCATCCGGTAGATGGAGTTGTCCTTCGGCAGGTTGGCTTCCATCTCCTTGGCGACCTCGTTGGTGGCCTGGGTCCAGATCTCGATGAGCTCCTGCCGGCGCTCGTCGTCGGTGATCAGACCCCGCTCGTACTGGCCCTGGACCTTGGCGGCCTTGGCCTCGTACCGCTCGAGGATCTCCTGCTTGCCGGGCGGCGTGACGACGTCCGAGATGGACACCGTCGTGCCGGACCGGGTCGCCCAGTGGAAGCCGGCCTCCTTGAGCGCGTCCAGGGTCGCCGCGACCTGGACCTTCGGATACCGCTCGGCCAGGTCGTTGACGATCGCCGACAGCACCTTCTTGTCGACCTCGGCGTCGACGAACGCGTAGTCCGGCGGCAGCGTCTCGTTGAAGAGGGCCCGGCCCAGGGAGGTCTTCAGGACGACGGGCTCGCCCGGCACCGAGTCCTCGGGCGCGGTCCAGTCCGCCGGCGGGAGGACGTCCCCCGGGAACCGGATCGTGATCTCGGCCTGGAGGTCGAGCTCGCGGGCGTCCATCGCCATGATCGCCTCGGCCACCGAGCTGAACGCCCGGCCTTCGCCCTGGGCACCCGGCTTGACCAGGGTCAGGTGGTACAGGCCGATGATCATGTCCTGGGTGGGCATGGTCACGGGTCGGCCGTCGGCGGGCTTGAGGATGTTGTTGCTCGACAGCATGAGGATCCGGGCCTCGGCCTGGGCCTCGGCCGACAGCGGCAGGTGCACGGCCATCTGGTCGCCGTCGAAGTCGGCGTTGAAGGCGGTGCAGACCAGCGGGTGGATCTGGATCGCCTTGCCCTCGACCAGCTGCGGCTCGAAGGCCTGGATGCCCAGCCGGTGCAGCGTCGGCGCGCGGTTGAGCAGCACGGGGTGCTCGGAGATGACCTCCTCCAGCACGTCCCACACCACCGGGCGGGCCCGCTCCACCATCCGCTTGGCGCTCTTGATGTTCTGCGCGTGGTTGAGGTCCACCAGGCGCTTCATCACGAACGGCTTGAACAGCTCCAGCGCCATCTGCTTGGGCAGGCCGCACTGGTGCAGCTTCAGCTGCGGGCCGACGACGATGACCGAGCGGCCGGAGTAGTCGACGCGCTTGCCCAGCAGGTTCTGCCGGAACCGGCCCTGCTTGCCCTTGAGCATGTCCGACAGCGACTTCAGCGGACGGTTGCCCGGACCGGTCACCGGCCGGCCGCGGCGGCCGTTGTCGAACAGCGCGTCGACGGCCTCCTGCAGCATCCGCTTCTCGTTGTTGACGATGATCTCGGGGGCCCCGAGGTCGAGCAGCCGCTTGAGCCGGTTGTTCCGGTTGATCACCCGGCGGTACAGGTCGTTCAGGTCGGACGTCGCGAAGCGACCGCCGTCCAGCTGCACCATCGGCCGCAGGTCCGGCGGGATCACCGGCACGCAGTCGAGGACCATCCCCATCGGGGAGTTGCGGGTGGTCAGGAACGCCGAGACGACCTTCAGCCGTTTCAGGGCCCGGGTCTTGCGCTGGCCCTTGCCGGTCCGGATGGTCTCCCGCAGGTTGGCGGCCTCGGCCTCCAGGTCGAAGGACTCCAGCCGCTTCTGGATCGCCGCGGCGCCCATCCCGCCGGAGAAGTACAGCCCGAAGCGGTCCCGCATCTCGCGGTAGAGCAGCTCGTCGCCTTCGAGGTCCTGGACCTTCAGGTTCTTGAAGCTGTCCCAGACGTCGCCAAGCCGGGTGGCCTCGTTGTCCGCACGCCGGCGGATCTGCGCCATCTCGCGCTCGCCGCCCTCGCGGATCTTGCGCCGGACGTCGCTCTTGGCGCCCTCGGCCTCCAGCTCGGCCAGGTCGGCCTCGAGCTTCTTCTGGCGGGCCTCGACGTCGGCGTCCCGCTTGGACTCGAGCTGCTGACGCTCGACACCGATGCGGGCCTCGATCGACGGCAGGTCGCGGTGCCGCGCCTCCTCGTCGACCTT
>DATKNA010000397.1:0-2103 GCA_035541595.1 Kineosporiaceae bacterium
TGTTCTGCCGGACGCTGGTGTCGAGGTTGTCGAACGCCTCGGCCGCCCAGGTCGGCTTGATTCCCGTCTCGGCGAGGATCTGCGCCCGGAAGTCGTCGTCCGTGAACGTGAGCATCCCGCAGTCGGTGTGATGGATGAGCATGATTTCGTTCGTGCCGAGCAGCCGCTGGCTGATCGCGAGGCTGCGCAGCTCGTCCTGGGTGACGATGCCGCCGGCGTTCCGGATGACGTGGGCGTCGCCCTCGGAGAGACCGAGCAGGCCGTAAGGGTTCAGGCGGGCGTCCATGCAGGCCACCACGGCCACGTGCTTGGCCGGCGGCAGGGGGAGGTCGCCCTTGTCGAACGTCTCGGCGTAGCGACGGGCGTTGGCGACCAGATCGTCGATGACGCTCATGACGGGTGTCTCCTTCGCGAGGGTGGGGTCGTGAGCATCGGGAGCGGGCAGCGCGGAACGTCGACGTGCCGGGCCCGGCCCGGATGGACAGCGGTCGACAGTCAGCGGCGACAGGCCGCGCTGGACAGACGGCACAGATCGATGTGGATCCGCTGCACGAGGAGCGGCCGCCCGTCCGTCACGCGGCATTCCTACCCGTATGCACGGGAGCGGCGCAAGGGCGGCGGGCTGTCACCCTCTCGTCCGACCTCATCCGACCTCGTCCGACCTCGTCCGACCTCATCCGACAGCGGCCGGCTCCGCCACGGGCCGCCCGCGGAGTTCGCCACTCGACGTCGACCATGCACCGAATCCATCGCCGGACCGGACAGCGAGGTTCCCGCTGACCCGCGCCGGTGGGGTCACGCCCGGCGACGGGCGGCAAGCAGCTCGGGCAGGACCCGCAGCCCGACCAGTGGCTGGAACGCGCGAGCGGCGGACTGGAGGGCGGCGTGCTCGTCGTCGGCGAGGACGACGTCCGCGGCGGCGGCGTTGGCCTCGACCTGCTCGACGCCGGACGCCCCGGGGATCGCGACGACCTGGGGGTGGTGCAGCAGGTACGCCAGCGCCGCCTGGCTGGGCGTGACGCCGTGCGCCGCGGCGACCTCACGCAGCACGGCGAGCAGGTGCCCGGCGCGTTCGAGGTTCTCCGGAAGGAACAGTGGGTTCATCCGCCGGATGGACCCCGAGGGCGGGTGCGCCGCGTCATACCGCCCGGACAGGAATCCCTGGGCGAGTGGGCTGTAGGCGATGACGAGCCGCCGCCGCGCCGCGGCGTACGGCAGTAGCTCCCCCTCCGGCCCCAGGTGTGCCAGGTTGTACTGCACCTGGTTGGAGAGCACCCGCCTGCCCAAGGCCCGCTCCGCGGCCTCCCACCGGGACAGCGAGTAGTTGCTCACGCCCACCTCGTCCACGAGGCCGACGTCCTGCAGAGTGCGCATGCCGGCCATCGTCGTCCCGTCCCGGATGACGGGGTTGGGCTGGTGCACCTGGTAGAGGTCGATCCGCCGGACACCGAGGCGTGCTGCGCTCGCCACCGCACGCTGCTGGACGACCGCGGACACCGGGACCACGGGGAAGATCTTCGTCGCGACGAACGCCTGCTCGCGGCCGTCGCCGAGCGCGGCGCCCAGCAGCCTCTCGCTGCGGCCCAGGGCATAGACCTCGGCCGTGTCGAACAGGGTGATGCCGCACTCGAGCGCGCGGGCCACGATGGCGTCGACGCGGCCTTCGTAGTCCGCGCCGTACCCCCACTCGCGCGAGCCGAACTGCCACGTGCCCAGACCGATCTTCGAGATGGGCTTGCTCGTCCCGACGTCCGCATAGCGCATGCCGGCGAGTCAACCCGCTGCGGCCCCGCCCCGCCACCTGTGTCCTCGTTCCGCGCTCATCTGGACGGAATGACCCTGGAACGTGGACAAGAGAGGCTTGGGAGGTCGCATTCGCCGCCCGGGTGGTTGCGTTCAGATGCCTCGTTCGGCAGGCAGCACGCCCCGGTCGACGGCGTCGACCAGGGCCCGGTGGTCCTTCTCGGTCTGGTCGGCGTACGAGCGTGCGAACCGGACCAGGGCGTCGTCGAGCCGCTGCGAGCGGCCGACATAGGCGGCGATCATCGACGCCCCGCTCGTCCGGGCGTGGCCCTTGGCCAGCAGATGGCCGCAGACGCCGGC
>DATKNA010000398.1:0-3731 GCA_035541595.1 Kineosporiaceae bacterium
CGATCGAGCATGCGCGCGACAGCTGGGGTGATGGTCTGGAGGTCGACGCCGTCGTCACCGGTCTCGTTCCCGAGGTGGCGGTCCAGGCGTTGCCCGTCGGCGAGCTCGTCCGGAAGAGCGTGCCGCGGAGCCATGGCGAGATCGTTGAGAGGCACGATCTGCGGCATGCCACCGGCGACCTGCCAGGCGAGGGTGTCGGCCATCTCCTGGACGGCGTCGCGGCTGCGCCAGGGCAGCGCCCACCGCTTGTGCGCGTGCGGGTTCTCCTATAGCTGCCGCTGGACAGCGGTGCGCATCCGCTCGAACAGGCCGTGATGCCCATGGAGTGAGGTTGCAGCGGTTCAGAGATACCCCCTTGGGGTATAATAGGGGTGTTGGCGAGCGGGTCGAGCACAGGAGGTCAGACCATGACCGAGACCCGTTCGACGGTGCTGCAGGTCGCCGGTCTGCACTGGGCGACGAGCGAGGACGTGGTCGACGTGCCGATCGCGCTGAGGATCGCGCGCGGCACCGTCCGCACGATGCGGCAGAACCTGGGCTGGGCCGTCGGCTGGAACGCCATCGCCCTTCCGATCGCCGCAGGCGTGTTCGAGCCCGCCTTCGGGCTGATGCCCCGCCCGGAGATCGCGGCCCTGACCAGGTCAGGTTCGTCAGCCATGGTGGCCATCAACGCGGTGATGCTGCGCCGGCTGCGCCTCCCCTCCGCTGATGCTGCCCGCGTCGAGACGGCAGAAGCCCACACGATCGACAGGACCGAGGCCATCGCGTCCGCAGCAGAGCAGGAGCGCCACCATGAGCACCGCTGAGATCCCCCAGCGGATCATCGACCTGCAGATCGGCGGCATGACGTGCTCGTCCTGCGCCGCTCGAGTGCAGAAGAAGCTCAACAAGCTGCCCGGCGTCCAGGCCGAGGTGAACTTCGCGACCGAGATGGCGCACGTGCAGGCCGCCCCGGACGTCGACGTCGACCAGCTCATCGCCACGGTCGAGGCGACGGGCTACAACGCCGCCCTCCCCCGCCCAGCCCAGACCGGCCCGGAACCCAGGGAGGCCCCGGACAGCGAGCCGCCGGAGGCCACCAGCCTTCGCCAGCGACTGGTCGTCTCCGCCGTCCTCACCGTGCCCGTGGTCGCGCTCGCCATGATCCCCGCACTGCAGTTCCCGAACTGGCAGTGGCTGGCCCTCACCCTCTCCTCACCGGTCGTGGTCTGGGGTGCTTGGCCCTTCCACAGCGCGGCCTGGACGAACTTCCGGCACGGCGCAGCCACGATGGACACCCTCATCAGCTTCGGAGTGTCCGCCGCATACCTGTGGAGCCTGTATGCCCTGTTCCTCGGGGACGCCGGCATGACGGGCCTGTCAATGCGCTTCGAGCTCATCCCCGGCCGTGACAGCGCCTCCGGACACATCTACCTCGAGGTGGCAGCAGCGGTCACCACCCTGATCCTGCTCGGCCGCTACCTGGAGGCCCGCGCCACGTCGCGTTCCGGCGCCGCCCTGCGCGCCCTGCTCGACATGGGCGCGAAGGACGTCGCCATCCAGCGCGGCGGCCTCGAGCTCCGCCGCCCGGTCGCCGAACTCGCGGTGGGCGACCTGTTCGTGGTGCGGCCCGGGGAGAGGATCGCGACCGACGGCGACGTCGTCGAGGGTGCCTCGGCCGTCGACACCAGCATGCTGACCGGCGAATCCGTGCCCGTGGAGGTCGGCCCCGGCGACGCCGTCGTCGGGGCCACCGTCAACGACGGCGGGCGGCTCGTCGTGCGCGCCACGCGCGTCGGCGCCGACACCCGGCTCGCCCAGATGGCCAAGCTGGTCTCCGACGCCCAGAACGGCAAGGCGCCCGTGCAGCGACTCGCCGACCGGGTCTCCGCCGTGTTCGTCCCCGTCGTCGTCGCGATCGCGGTGCTCACCCTGACCGGGTGGCTCCTGACCGGCCACAGCGTGGAGTTCGCGTTCACCGCGGCCGTCGCCGTGCTCATCATCGCCTGCCCCTGCGCCCTGGGCCTGGCCACGCCCACCGCCCTGCTGGTCGGCACCGGCCGCGCAGCCCAACTCGGGATCCTCATCAAGGGCCCGCAGATCCTCGAGTCGACCCGCCGCGTCGACACCGTCGTCCTGGACAAGACCGGCACCGTCACGACCGGCGCCATGCGCCTGGTCGAGGTCGTGCCCGCCCGCGACGTCACCGAAGAGCAACTGCTGCTGCTCGGTGGTTCGGTCGAGGGCGCCTCCGAGCATCCGATCGCGCAGGCGATCGCCGCCGGCGCGGGTGAACGGCTCGGCCAGCTCAGCCCGGTGGAGTCGTTCTCGTCGAGCCAGGGCCGCGGCGTCCAGGGTGTCGTCGACGGGCACGCCGTCGTCGCCGGACGCTCCAGGTGGCTCCGCGACGAGTGGGCACTCACCGTCCCAGACGACCTGACCGCCGCCCAGACGGCCGCTGAAGCGCTCGGGCGCACCGTCATCGCCATCGGCTGGGACGGAGCCGTCAACGGCCTGGCCGTCGTCGCCGACACGGTCAAGCCCACCAGCGCTCAGGCCATCCAGGAACTGCGCGACCTCGGCCTGACCCCGGTCCTGCTCACCGGTGACAACGAGCGCGCCGCGCGTGCCGTCGCCGCCGAGGTCGGCATCGACCGGGTCATCGCCGAAGTCCTCCCGTGGGACAAGGTGGACGTCGTCAAGCGCCTGCAGGCCGACGGCCGCGTCGTCGCCATGATCGGCGACGGCGTCAACGACGCCGCGGCGCTCGCTCAATCCGACCTCGGCATCGCGATGGGCGCGGGCACCGACGTCGCGATCGAGGCCGGTGACCTCACTCTTGTCACCGGGGACCTGCGTGCGGCCGCCGACGCCGTCCTGCTGTCCCGCCGGACGCTGCGCACGATCAAGGGCAACCTGTTCTGGGCCTTCGCCTACAACGTCGCCGCCATCCCGCTGGCCGTCGTGGGCCTGCTCAACCCCATCGTGGCCGGCGCGGCCATGGCCTTCTCGTCGGTCTTCGTCGTCACCAACAGCCTGCGGCTACGCCGGTTCACCGGCCGCACCGCGACAACCGCCTGATCCGGTTGCAGGAAAGGACCAACCATGGACGGCACCACGACCTACCACGCCACCTTTCACGTCACCGGCATGACCTGCGGACACTGCGTCGCCTCGGTCCGACACGAGATCGGCGCCCTGCCCGGCGTCACGGACGTCGCCGTCGATCTCGTTCTGGACGGCACCTCCACCGTGACCGTCGACGCCACCGAGCCTCTCGACGTCGAGGCCGTGCGGCAGGCGATCGACGAGGCCGGCTACCAGCTGGCCGACGCCTGATGAGTCCCACCCCACCTGCACCGGGTCCTCGCCGCTGACCCGGTGCAGCGCAGACAGCAGCTCCTACCAGGCCTGCTCGCAGGGGCGGCACGCCTCGGCGCACACCCTGCACTGCCAACACCGCGCTGAGTCCCTCCGGGTCGTCCATGAGGTACCCGCGCGGCCAGCTCAACCGCTGGCTCCCCATCGATCTCGTAGGTCACCGCTCCAGACCCAGGCGGCGCCGTACCTCTGCGTGAGGAATCCGCTGGGAGCCACCTGAGGCCTCCCGAAGGCGAACTTCGGCGACCGCGAGAGTGAGCCGCCCCGGCGTGCCCGGACACTCTTCTCCTGGAGAAGGGTGGGATCGGATCACCAGCCTCAAGCCGCCGGCTGGGGCCTCACACCAGCGAGTCTCCGGACACGCCGGGGGG
>DATKNA010000399.1:0-3617 GCA_035541595.1 Kineosporiaceae bacterium
CCTCCAGAGTCCTGGTCAAGGACCCGGCCGGCGGGGAAGTCGTCGCGCCGGTCCGCCCACGTACCGGCACGCCGTAGGGGTGTTACGTCAGTCCGCAAGAAGTCCGCAAGACGTCCGTACACCACCCACAAGCGTCAATCACTGCCGACGTCGAATCCGCAGGTCAGGAGGGGATTCGACGGCAGGCCCGCAGGTCAGAAGGCCGGGTGATCACTCCTGGTAGGAGTAGCGCTCCTCGCGCCAGGGGTCGCCGACGGCGTGGTAACCGCGCTCCTCCCAGAAGCCGCGAACGAGCTCGGTGAGGTACTCCACGCCGCGCAGCCACTTGGGGCCCTTCCAGGCGTAGAGATGGGGCACGACCAGGCGCAACGGGTACCCGTGCTCCGGCGTCAGCGGCGCGCCGTCGTGGTGCGTGGCCAGCAGGGCTCGGGGCGAGGCGAAGTCCTCCAACCGGAGCGTCGCCGAGTACCCGTACTCCGCCCAGGCCATCACGTGCGTGACCTGCCGCGCGGGCGGGTGGCGCTCGAGCAGCGCGCGGGTCGGGACGCCCTCCCACATGTTGTCCATGACTGTCCATCGGGTCACGCAGTGCATGTCGGCACAGACGCGGACCCGCGGGATGCGCCGCAGCTCGTCGATGTCGAGCTGGTGCTCCCGCCCGTCGGCGGTGGCCCCGTTCACCGTGAGCCGCCAGGTCTCCGGGCGGAATTTCGGCACCGGCCCGTAGTGGAGGACGCGGAAGCCGTCCGCGGGACGTTGCCCCGGCGGGAGGGCCCGATCGGTCTCCCGCCCGACGTCCGTCACCGGTTCATCCTCGCATCGCGAGGCGCGCCGCCCGGACGGCGGGCGCAGCTCAGGCGAGCACCTTGGCCAGGACGCCGGCGGCCTGCTCGCAGGCATCGTCGTCGACGTCGAGGTGCGTGACGAGGCGCAGGATCCTCGGTCCGAGCACGGACACCAGGACGCCGTGCTCCCGGGCGGCGGCGGCAATGGCGGGCGCGTCGGGGAGGGCTCCCGGGGCGTCGGCACGGCCGAGGTCGAGCACGACGATGTTGGTCTCCACGGCGCCGACGTCGACAAGGTCGGGCCGCACCGATGCGACGACGTCCGCGAGGCGCCGCGCCCGGGCGTGATCGTCGGCGAGCCGCCGCACGTGGTGGTCGAGCGCGTAGCGGCCGGCGGCGGCGAGGACGCCGACCTGGCGCATCCCGCCCCCGTACCGCTTGCGCCACACCCGGGCCCCGGCGATCCGCTCGGTGGAGCCGACCAGTACCGAGCCGATCGGCGCACCCAGGCCCTTGGACAGGCAGACAGAGACGGTGTCGGCGAGCGCGCCGTAGTCGGCCAGGGGGACGCCGGTGGCGACGTGCGCGTTCCACAACCGAGCACCGTCGAGATGGATCGCCACCCCCATCCCGCGGCTGCCGCTGCGCAGCGCCCTCAGCTCGGCCAGCGGCTGCACCGTGCCTCCGCCGAAGTTGTGCGTGTTCTCGACCGCGATGGCGGCCGTGGACACCAGGTAGGGGCCGGCGTCCGGGACCGCCGTCGCCAGGGCCGCTGCGGCGTCGAGCCGGCCGCGCTGCGCCGTCCAGGTGCGGGTCGAGACCTGGCCCAGCACGGCATGGCCGCCGAGCTCGGCGCGGACGACGTGGGCCTGGGCGTCGCACAGCAGCTCGGAGCCGGCCGGCACGAGGGTGCGGACGCCGAGCATGTTCGCCATGGACCCGGTGGGGCAGAACAGACCGGCCTCGTGCCCGAGCAGCTCGGCGACGTACGCCTCGAGGGCGTTGGCGGTCGGGTCCTCGCCGTAGACGTCGTCGCCGACCTCCGCCGAGACCATCGCCGCGCGCATCCCCGGGGTCGGAGCCGTGACGGTGTCCGAACGCAGGTCGACCGGGCCGTCCCGAGACGTCGTGATCTGGGCCACCCCGCCACCCTATGTCGAGACCAGGCGTGATCCGGGCGGGCCGCCAGGGTCCGGTGGTGGCGGCGGCGGCCCGCAACGGCCGTCAACGCCGGGCGAGCATCTCCGCGACCAGGAAGGCGATCTCCAGCGACTGCTGGTGGTTGAGCCGCGGGTCGCACAACGTCTCGTACCGGGTGGCCAGGTCGGCCTCGTCGATCTCCTCAGCGCCGCCCAGGCACTCGGTCACGTCGTCTCCCGTCAGCTCCATGTGCAGCCCGCCCGGTACCGTGCCCAGCGCCTCGTGCACCTCGAAGAAGCCCAGCACCTCGTCGAGGACGTCGTCGAACCGCCGGGTCTTGTACCCGGACGCCGCCTCGAACGTGTTGCCGTGCATGGGATCGCAGATCCAGAGCACCTGACGGCCCGAGGCCGCGACGGCCTCGACGAGCGGGGGAAGAGCCGTGCGCACCCTGTCCGCGCCCATCCTGCTGACGAACGTCAGCCGGCCCGGCTCGTCGTCCGGGTTGAGCTTCACCATCAGGGCCAGGGCGTCCTCGGGGGTGGTCGAGGGGCCGAGCTTCACGCCGATCGGGTTGCGGACCCGGCTCATGAGATCGACGTGGGCGCCGCCGAGCTCGCGGGTGCGCTCGCCGATCCAGAGGAAGTGCGCCGAGACGTTGTACGGCAGGCCCGTCCGCGAGTCGATCCGGGTGAGCGGGCGCTCGTAGTCGAGGATGAGCGCCTCGTGGCTCGAGTAGAGGTCCACGGTGCGCAACGCGTCGAAGTCGCCGCCGCAGGCGGCCATGAACCGCATCGCCCGGTCGATGTCGCGCGCCATCGCCTCGTAGCGCGCGTTGGCGGCGGTGGCGACGAAGCCGCGGTTCCACTCGTGGACGTGCCGCAGGTCGGCGAAGCCGCCCTTGGTGAAGGCCCGGATGAGGTTCAGCGTGGCGCTGCTCGTGTGGTAGGCGCGCAGCAGCCTTCGCGGGTCGGGGACGCGTGCGAGCCGCTCGAAGGCGTAGTCGTTGACCGCGTCACCGCGGTAGGCCGGCAACTCGACCCCGTCACGGACCTCGGTGGGTTTGCTGCGCGGCTTGGAGAACTGCCCCGCCATCCGGCCCAGCTTGACCACCGGCATGCTGGCGCCGTAGGTCAGCACGACCGCCATCTGCAGCAAGGTCTTGATCTTGTTCCGGATGCGGTCGGCGGTGGCGTCGGCGAAGGTCTCGGCGCAGTCGCCACCCTGCAGCAGGAACGCCTCGCCCCGAGACGCCTCGGCGATGCTGGCCTTGAGGTCGTCGCACTCGCCGGCGAACACCAGCGGCGGGTAGGTCGCGAGCTCCGCGGTCGCCGCTGCGAGGGCGTCGCGGTCGGGCCACTCGGGTTGCTGGGTCGCCGGCAGCTCGCGCCAGCGGTCCAGCCCCTCGAGCAGCGCGTCCTGCACGGTGTCGGGTGTGGCGAGCGGGGCGGTCCAGGTCACGGACTCAGGGTAGGTGACCACGGACGTCGATCAGCGCGGTCGCCCACCGCCCGGACCGCACCCCGGCGCGCGCCGGTTCAGGCTGCCGACGGCGGTGACGGGTCGGCAGGGCCGGCAGCCGGTGCATCGCCGGGGTCACCCAGGCCGAGCAGGTCGTCGGGGGGACCCGTGGGCACCGGAACGCGGGCACCGCCGCCCCGGCCGGACGGCTTCGGCGTCCGGCGGGCGGCG
>DATKNA010000400.1:0-4281 GCA_035541595.1 Kineosporiaceae bacterium
CGTCGTCGGCCGGCCCGCGCATCTCCGGAGGGCTCAGGCCGTGTCGACGGCGCTGTCCACGTAAGAATGCCGCAGGTACTCGTGCACCGCCTGCTCCGGCACCCGGAACGACCGGCCCACCCTGACCGCGGGCAGCTCTCCGCCGTGCACCAGCCGGTACACGGTCATCTTCGACACACGCATGATCGTCGCGACCTCCGCCACCGTGAGGAAGCGGACGTCCTGGAAGCCACCTGCCATGCCACACCTGCCCTACCGATCCGGGAGACCGGCCCCCCCAACGAGGCCTCCATCAGGCACTGAGTTCACCCTAGGGGCACTTGTGACGGGAGTGAAAGACCTTCCCCTGAGGTGGGGGCGAACGCACGAGGAACGTGTGGGGTCGGGCGATGCCGGACGACGACGGCCGGACGCGCCCTGACGTCCGTGCCGGCGCCCCGTCCTGACGTGAGGTCCTTGCTGGTGCCCCGTCCTGACGTGAGGTCCTTGCTGGTGCCCCGTCCTGACGTCCGCGCGCAGTGGCCCCGTCGCGGCGTCCGTGCAGTGGCCCCGTCGCGGCGTCCCGGCGCCCCGGCTGTCTGTGGCGGTGCACGCGTTGTCCGAGGATGCACGCGTTGTGCCGCCGGAACCACCCCGTCGGGCGGCATAACGCGTGCATCTCCGCACAGCGCGTGCACGACCGCCCCCGGCCAGCCCCGCGCAGCGCCTTCACGACCGACGGTCAGCAACGGTCAGCGACGGCGGCCGCCGGCCAGCGTCGCGAGGGCGACGAGGACGCCGACGACGGCCAGCAGATCGGACACCGTGATCCCATGGCTCCTCGACAGCGTCACCAGGACCGGCCCCTCGAACGGTCCGTTGAAGACGACCCACGCCGCGCTGACGGGGAGCAGCGCCCAGGCGGCGGCGCGCCGGACGGCGCCGCGCGCGCCCAGAGCGAGGAGCGCGAGGCCGCCGAGCAGCACCATCAGCGTCACGGGCACGACGCCGCCGGACGTGACCTCGGTCCTGATCCGGCCCGCGGTCGACGCCGTCACCGCCCCGATCGCCGACCGGGCGGACACGTGCCCGACGGCGGGTCCGGCGATCAGTCGAACCACGGGTCAAGGCCGTGCAGTGGGAACACGGCACGCCGGGTCGCCATGACCGCTCGGTCGATCGGGTCCGCAGGGTCGTGCCCTGTGGCCCAGGGGGTGTAGCCGCCGTCCCGGCCGTCGGTCATCCGGCCCGGCCCCGGCCGCCCAACCCGCTCCTG
The DNA here is from genome assembly GCA_035541595.1 of Kineosporiaceae bacterium. GTDB lineage: Bacteria > Actinomycetota > Actinomycetes > Actinomycetales > Kineosporiaceae > DATKNA01. The sequence continues at coordinate 1,256 of DATKNA010000400.1, forward strand.
CACGTAGAGTCGCCATCCCTCGGGTACCGGTGCCGCCGGGTCGACGGGCCGATGGGCGGCGATCGCCACGAGATGCGCCCACGCGCGGGGGACCACGTCGACCACCTCGTACCCACCTCCGCCGACCGCGACCCAGCGACCGCGTGCGTACTCGTGTGCGAGGTCGTGCAACGCCGCGTACGACGCACGCTGGGCGTCGATGGACAGAGCCATGTGCGCCAACGGGTCCAGCACGTGCGAGTCGCATCCGTGCTGGGTGACAAGCACGTCGGGCGCGAACGCGCGCACCAGCGGGGGCACGACGGCATGGAAGGCGCGCAGCCAGCCGGCGTCCCCGGTTCCTGGTGGGAAGGCGAGGTTGACCGCCGTCCCAGCGGCGTCGCCTCCCCCGATGTCGCCGGCGTACCCCGTCCCGGGGAACAGCACGCGACCCGTCTCGTGCAACGAGATCGTCAGCACCTCGGGTTCGTTCCAGAAGATCTGCTCGACGCCGTCGCCGTGATGGACGTCGACGTCGACGTAGGCGACCCTGCGGGCCCCCGCCTCCCGTAGGGTGCGGATCGCCAGGGCGACGTCGTTGTAGACGCAGAACCCGCTGGCCCGGGCGGGCATCGCGTGGTGCAGGCCGCCGGCGAGGTTCACCGCGTGCCGGGCCTCGCCGGACCAGACGGCGAGCGCGGCCGCCTGGCTCCCGCCCGCGATCGCCGCGCTCGCCTCGTGCATCCCGCTGAACACCGGGACGTCGTCGGTGCCCAGCCCATGGACGACATCGGGGACGGGCGGACGACCGGACGCGGCCCGGACCGCGGCGACGTACCGTCGGTCGTGGACCAGGAGCAGCTGCTCGTCCGGGGCGGGCTCGGCACCCGTGACGGCGACGTCCGGAGCGGCCAGCAGGCCCAGTTCGCGGATCAACAGCTCGGCGAGTTCCAGACGCACTGGCGCCATCGGATGCCCGGGGCCGAAGTCGTAGTGCAGGAAGGCGTCGTCCCAGATGAGCCGCAACGCCTCCATGCGCCCACGGTAGTCCGCCCGCCCGTGGCCGGGCCGGCCGGCGAGTGGATCGGCGAGTGGATCGGCGAGCGCGCCGGCCATCAGGCCGAGCCGCTGGACAGCTCGCGGGAACGGTCCCGCGCCGCCTCCATCGCGGTCAGGAACGCGGCCCGGACCTTGTGGTCCTCGAGCTGCCGCAGCGCGGCGACCGTCGTCCCGGCGGGGCTGCTGACCTGCTCGCGGAGCACGGTAGGGTGCTGCCCGGTCTCCTTGAGCATGGTGGCGGCGCCGTAGAGCGTCTGGACGACGAGCTCGGTAGCGGTGGCCCGGGGGAGCCCGAGCAGGACGCCGGCCTCGATCATGGCCTCCACGACGAAGAAGATGTACGCAGGTCCCGAGCCGCTGATCGCGGTGACGGCGTCCTGGTGGTACTCCGGCACCTGGACCACCTTCCCGGTCGCCTCCAGCAGGGCGCGGGCCCGGCTGAGATGGGCCTCGTCGCAGTGCGTCCCCGGGCTGATCGCCGCCATCCCCTGGTCGACCAGCGCCGGCGTGTTCGGCATGACCCGGACGACGGCGATCCCCTCCGCGAGCCGTTCCTCCACGAACGCCGTCGTGATGCCGGCCGCGATGGACACGACGAGCGCGCCGGGGCGGATCGCCTCCCGGATCTCCGCCAGCAGGCCCGCCATGTCCTGCGGCTTGACGACGAGCACGACGGTGTCGGACGACGCCGACGCCTGCGTGTTCGAGACGATCGCCACGCCGTACCGCTGCGCGAGCTCGGCCGCCCGCTCGGGCCGGCGTTCGCTGACGACGACCTCGGCGGGCGACCAGCCGGCGCGCAGCAGGCCGGACAGCAGGGTCTCCCCCATCACTCCGCCGCCCAGGATCGAGACCAGGTCCGCCACGTGTCACCCCTTGCTGACGAGCGACCGGAGAAAGAACGCGACGTTCGCGGGCCGCTCTGCGAGCCGCCGCATGAGGTAGCCATACCACTCCCCGCCGTACGGCAGGTAGACGCGCACGCGCTCCCCCTGCCGGGCGAGCCGGTGCTGCTCGTCCGGCCGGATGCCGTACAGCATCTGGTACTCGTGGTCGGCCGACGTCCGATGATGCCGGACGGCGAGCGCCCCGGCGATGGCGATCAGCCGCGGGTCGTGCGTCGCGACCATCGGGTAGCCCGACCCGGCCAGGAGCACCGAGAGGCACCGGACGTAGGACCGGTCGACGTCCGCGCCCGACGCGAAGGCGACCGACGGCGGCTCCTTGTACGCGCCCTTGCACAGCCGGACCCGCGACCCCTCGCGGGCGAGGTCCCGGCAGTCCGCCTCGGTCCGGTACAGGTAGGCCTGGAGGACGGCACCGACCCAGGAGAAGTCCTGGCGCAGCTCGCGCAGCACCTCCAGGGTCGAATCCGTGGTGGTGTGGTCCTCCATGTCGAGGGTCACGGTGGTCCCCGCGGCGGCGGCGGCCTCGCAGATCACCCGCGCGTTGTCGAGGGCGATCTTCTCTCCGTCCGCGCCCAGAGCCTGCCCGACGGCGGACAGCTTGACCGAGACCTCGACGCGGCCCCCCTCGGTGAGACCGGCGTCCGAGAGCAGCCGCAGCACCGTGACATAGGCGTCCCGCGCCGCCCGGGCACGCTCCGGGTCGGTGGTGTCCTCGCCGAGGTGGTCCAGCGTGGTGGTCAGCCCGTCCGCGACCAGCTCCCGGCACGCGCGGACGACGTCCTGCGCCTCGGTGCCCGGCACGTAGCGGCGGACGACCTGGCGGGACCACGGCGCGGTCTCGACCAGCGATCGCACCCTCGTGCTCCCGGACGCCTGCAGCAGGACCTGGCGCAACACGGACACCACCCCTTCGGGTCACGTCATCGGGGACGCCGGGCGCACCCGGACGCGGGTCAGGCTACGCCGTGCGTGGTCGGCGGACCCGTCCTCGCGGATGCCCTCGGCATGCCCTCGGGATGCCCTCGGGATGCCCTCGCGATGCCCTCGCGATGCCCTCGCGATGCCCTCGGCATGCCCGCG
>DATKNA010000401.1:0-17999 GCA_035541595.1 Kineosporiaceae bacterium
TCCCGCTGTGGGCGCTGCCGGCGGTGGCGGGTGCCGTGCTCCTGCTGGCGCTCAGCGTCGGTGGTGGAGCGCCGCAGCCCGCCCCGCTCGGCATCCCGGACCCGGGGCCGGTCACCGGCTGGGGCCTTCCGGCACTCCGCCTCGCCGCCGACCTCGCCGCCGTGGCCGCCGTCGGCCTGGCCCTCGGCGCGGCGTTCCTGCTGCCCGCCCCGAGCCCAGAGCTCCGGGGCGAGCGTGCCCGGCAGACCGACGGCGTCGCCTGGGCCGCGGCGCTGGAGGTGCTCCTCGTGGGCATCGAGCTTCCGCTGACCTTGTCGAACATCCTCGCCATCCCGCCGGCCCAGGCCCTGGATCCGACCCTGCTCGACCAGTTCGTCACCCAGACCGATCTCGGTCGGGCGCTGGCGGCCCAGTTCGTCCTCGCCGCCGTCACCGCCGTCACCGCGGTCCTGGTGAGGTCCGGTGGGGGCGCCGCCTGGCTGCTCGTGCTCACGCTCGCGGGCCTGGTGCCCCAGGCCCTGGCCGGTCACACCGCCGGCTCCGCCGGCCACACCCTGGCAGTGGCGAGCCTGCTCGTCCACGTCCTCGCCGCGGCGCTCTGGTGCGGCGGGCTGTTCGCCCTGGTGGTCGCGGCCCGCCGCGGCGTGGCCGGACTGCGCTTCGCCGTCCCGCGCTTCTCGGCCCTGGCGCTGTGGTGCTTCGCCGCGGTCGCCATCTCCGGCGTCGTCAACGCCGGCATCCGTCTGGGCTCGGTCGGAGCCCTGCTCGGCACCACCTACGGCGGGCTCGTGCTGGCCAAGGCCGGCGCCCTGCTCGTCCTCGCGGCTTTCGGGCGGCGTCACCGCAGTCGCACGGTGCCGGCCCTGTTGCGCCGCGCCGAGACCGGGGGCGGGTCGGGCGTGCCCCCGTTCGCCGCCCTCGCCACCGCCGAGCTCACGGTCATGGCCGCCACGTTCGGGCTGGCCGTTGCGCTCGGCCGCACCCCCACACCCGCGCAGCAGGCCCTTCCGGCCGACCCCGGGTCGCAGCTCCTCGGGTTCGCGATGCCACCGGCACCCACGCCGGCTCACCTGCTGCTCGGGTTCACGGCCGACGGCTTCGCCCTCGTCGTCCTCGCCCTGGGCGCCTCGCTCTACGCCGCGGGAGTCTTCGCGCTGCGGCGGCGAGGTGACCGCTGGCCGATCGGACGCACGATCTCCTGGGCGGCCGGGCTGGCCGTGTTCGCCTGGTGCACCATCGGCGGGCTGGGCGTGTACTCCCACGTCCTGTTCAGCGCCCACATGGGCGCGCACATGCTGGTGTCGATGCTGGCACCGGTCCTGTTCGTGCTGGGTGCACCCGCGACGCTGGCGCTGCGCAGTCTCCCCGGCGCCCGGGTCAAGGGCGAGCGCGGGCCCAGGCAGCTGCTGCTCGCCGTGCTCCACAGCCGGGCGGCCCGAGTCCTGACCCACCCCGTCGTGGCATCTGCCATCTTCGTGGGGAGCCTCTACCTGCTCTACTTCTCCGGGCTCTACCCGGCGCTGATGACGAACCACCTCGGCCACACGCTGATGCAGCTACACTTCCTCGCCGCCGGGCTGCTGTTCTTCTACGTGATCATCGGAGTGGACCCGGCGCCGCGGCGCATCCACCCGCTGGCCGCCGTCGGGCTGCTCTTCGCCGCGATGGCGCTGCACGCGTTCTTCTCGATCGCGGTGATGAGCTCGCGGGACGTCCTCGCGCTGGGGTACTTCGGTGCGCTACAACGGCCGTACGCCCGGGACCTGCTCGCGGACCAGCACCTCGGCGGCGGCCTCTCGTGGGGTCTCGGCGAGCTCCCGATCGTCCTCGTGCTGGCCGTCGTGCTCGTCCGGTGGGTTCGTGCGGACGACCGCGAGGCACGCCGTCGCGACCGGGCCGCCGACCGGGCGGCGGCGACCGGTCAGGGTGTGGACGAGCTGGCGGCCTACAACGCGTACCTCGCATCTCTGCAGGCCCGGGCCGGCGACGACCGGCGCTGACCGCCGCCGCCCGGGAGCGCCCGGGACGGCGCCACCCGTCAGGACCGGGACGTGCGCCGGCCCGTGGTCGAGGTCCGGCCGGCGGTCGAGGTGCGGCCCGTGGTCGAGGTGCGGCCGGTGGTCGAGGTGCGGCCGGTGGTCGAGGTGCGGCGCGGCGTCGGGGGCTTGGTGGCGGGCTGCGCGGCCTGATCCGCTGGGGCGAGGCCACCGACCGGCACGGCCGGGTCGGCCGGGGCACCGTTCGAGGCGGAGGGAACGTCCTGCACCGGGGGCGCCTCCGAGACCGAGGGCGCCTCCAAGACCGAGGGCGCCTCCGAGACCGAGGGCGCCTCCGAGATCGGGGGCGCCTCCGAGATCGGGGATGCCTCCGAGACGGGAGGCACGTCCGGCACCGGAGGTGCCGCCGCGCCGTTCGCCGACGCCGTCCCGCGGTCCTCCTCCTTCTGCCGCCGGATCCCGTCCGCCCGCACCGCGCGGTCGTACTTGGCTTCGCTCTTGCGGGCCTTCGCCTCGGCCTTCACGACGGCCGACTGCGCCTGCTTGCGGGCCACGATGAGCTTGCGACGCTTCTTCTCACCGTCCTTCAGGGCCTGCTTGAGCCGCTTGGCCTCCGCCACTGCTGAGCGCAGGGCGTTCTCGTCCGCGCTCACCTCCGCGGTGGTCCGGCCGAGCCGCGCCTCGACGTCCTCCACCCGCCGTTGGGCGTCGGTCAGCCTTTGCCGAGCCTTCTCGGACCGCGCTCGTGACTTCTCCAGTCCGGAGCCTGCGTCCCCGACGGTCGTCACCGGTGTGGTCGTCACCATGGACCTCCTCGCTGGCTTTCCCTCTTCAGGGTCTTCCGATCAGACGTACGGGGCATCAGCAGGCCGTCGTCGGATGCCCGATTCCCGCCGCGGGCAGCCGTGGGACCGCCAAGATGACGAGAAGGTGAACGAGTATACCTCTCGTTCATTTCGATCATCGCATACGTCCTCGTGGATCAACACCCGCGCCCCCGGCCCCGGACCGCGGTGCGGTCGTGGCGCCATCTCGCCCTTCGGCCGCCGTCGGGCACGGCGCGCCGGCGAGTCGACGTCCGCCTCGGCGCGCCCGAGAGGCGGGCTCGTGCCGCGTACGCGGGGCCTGATCTTGGGGGCCTGATCTTGGGGGCCTGAATCTTGGGGGCCTGATCTTGGGCCCTGATCTGGGGGGCCTTACCGTTGGGGCGCCAGCCGCTCCGACGCGCAGTCGGCGTCGAGCGAGCCGAGCAGCTGTTCGGAGATCTCCTGCAGCCGCCGGACCTGCTCCCGCTCCAACCCGTCGAACACCAGTCGGCGCACGGTCTCCACGTGGCTGGGTGCCGAGGCCACGACCTTGGCGTAGCCCAAGTCGGTGAGCGTGGCCATCGTGACCCGCCCGTTCTCGGCCAGCGGCCGGCGCCGCACCCAGTCCCGCTTCTCCAGCCGCGTCACCACGTGCGACAGCCGGGACAGCGAACCGTTGGTGATCCGCGCCAGCCGCTTGAGCTGAAGCGTGCGCCCGGGCGCCTCGGAGAGCATCGCCATGACGATGTACTCGAACATGGTGATCCCGTTGTCGCGCTGCATCTGCGAGTCGAGAGCCGCCGGGAGCAGCAGGATCACTCCGTTGAGCGCCAGCCAGGCATCCATCTCCTCCCCGTCGAGCCAGCGCGGCTCCGGACTTCGCTCCGTCATGACCGGAGTGTACACGCGTTAACTTGACGCTTCAACATTAGACACGTACTCTCGAGGACACACCCTCCTCCCCGACCCGAAGTCAGGTGCCCGTGAGCTCGCCTCTGCACCCCGACGTCCCCGCCGGCGCCTACGACGCGCTCCTGCCGGGGATCTCCGCGGCGAGCCGAGCCCACCACGCCTGGACGCCGGACGACGGCCCGCTGCCCGCCCTCTACGTCAGTCACGGCGCTCCGCCGCTGCTCGACGACGGCGCCTGGATGACCTCGCTCGCCGCCTGGGCGCAGCGGCTTCCGAAGCCGAAGGCGGTGCTCGTCGTCAGCGCGCACTGGGAATCCGCGCCGCTGATGCTGTCCTCCCCCGCCGCCGGCACGCCGCTGGTCTACGACTTCGGGGGCTTCGACCCGGGGTACTACACCCTGACCTACCGGACGCCCGACGCCGCCGGCCTCGCCCGCCGGGTGGCGGCTGCGATGCCGGACGCCGAGCCGGTCCACGTGCACCCGAGCCGAGGTCTGGACCACGGCGCGTGGGTGCCGCTCATGGTGATGTACCCGCTGGCCGACGTCCCGGTGCTGCAGATGTCGATCCCCACCCACGACCCGGCCCGACTGCTCGACCTGGGGCGCCGGCTGCGCCCGCTGCGTCAGGAGGGGGTCCTCGTCGTCGGGTCCGGCTTCATGACCCACGGCCTGCCGTTCCTCACCCGGGACATGCTGGCGGGCGCGGTCCCCGCCTGGTCGGCGGACTTCGACGCCTGGGCCGCTGACGCACTCGCCCGCGGCGACGTCGAGACCCTGGCGGGCTACCGGTCCCAGGCCCCCGGCATGCCGTTCGCCCACCCCACGGTCGAGCACTTCGTCCCGCTGTTCCTCACCCTCGGGGCCGCGACCGATCCGGAGGCGCCGGTGACGACCGCTATCGACGGCTTCTTCATCGGCCTCGCCAAGCGGTCGTTCCAGGCCGCTTGAGGCGTGTCTCCCCCAGACCTACCGGACACGCCGTCAGCCCTCCTTCTCGCCGACGAGCACGACGAGCCCCCGAGGCATCTCCTCGGTGCCGAAGGCCGCCTGGATCCCGGCCCTCACGCCGGTCCCGTCCAGCCAGCTCGGCACCGCCGCGGTCTCCAGCAGCACCGTGTCGTGTCGCTCGTCGGAGCGCCGCCAGCGGCCGTCGTCCTCGCGCAGGAACGTGGTGATGTCCCGGACGAACCGGTCCGGTCGGGGGGAGGAGAACCGGGTGACGATCGCCCAGTCGTCGCCGACCCGAGCGTCGGGCGCCTCCACCTCACGGACGCCGAAGGCGAGGTCGCACAGGTCCAGGGCGAGCAGGCCGCCGGGTCGCAGGGTGGCGGCCAGGGCCGTCAGGGCGCGCCGGACGGCGGTTGCGTCCGGTAGGTAGTTGAGCACGTGGCCGACGCCGACGACCGCATCCGCGACGGGCACCGCGTCGTCGGGCAGGCGGATACACCGGACGTCGACGTCCGGCAGATTCTGCCGGACGATCTCCAGGAAGGCCGGCGACGCATCGCTCGCGATCACGAGGTGACCTGCCGACACCAGGTGCCGGGTCAGCGCGCCGGCACCGCAGCCGATCTCATGCACGAGACCGCCCTGCCGGCGGACGCCCTCGAGCAGGCTGAGCAGGCCGGGCGCCACGCGGTCGGCGTGGACGCCGAACCCGCGGTCGTGCACCAGGGCCAGGTCGGGGCCGTAGCACTCGTTCGTCGTGGGATCGTGCGACATGTCACTGACCCTGCTCGATTGGCGTCGCCAGGTCCATCGGCTGTACGCGGACGTCCGCGCGGCCGCCGACCCGGCCGAGGGGCACCGGCTCTGGCGGGCCGGCCGGGACCGGCTGTTCGCCGAGCACCCGGACTCGCCGCTGCCGCCGGGACAGCGCGGGGGGTTCACCGGCCTGCCGGTCGCGGCCTACGACCCCGCCCTGCGGTTCGAGGTCGAGCTCGATCGGGCCGTTCCACCGCTGAGCTGGTCGGTGGAGACGAGCGCCGACGGTGTCGTGCCGTTCTCGCGGATCGGCGTCGCGCACCTGCCGGGGCTCGGCGACCTCGACGTGTGGTGGCTGGAGTCGTACGGCGGAGGCGTCTTCCTCCCGGTGCGGGACGCCGCACCGGACACCTACGGCGGCGGACGGTACGTCCTCGACACCGTCAAGGGTGCCGACCTCGGCGGTGCCGCCGCGGAGGGCCGGCTGGTCGTCGATCTCAACTTCGCCTACAACCCGTCCTGCGCCTACTCGCCGGCGTGGACCTGCCCGCTCGCTCCGGTGGGCGACACCGTGCCCGTCGCGCTGTCTGGTGGCGAGCGCACGAGCTGAGGGAAGAATGCCCGCACGGCGCCGCGAGGAGGGCGATGTCACGATGACCCGGTACACCCGCACCCCGTCGGGCGGCGACATGTCCGACCGGTCGGAGGCCGCCGGCCCGATGAGCCGGTCGTGACGAGGGCGCGGCACGGCAGGTACGCCGACCGGCGGGACGCCGGCCTCGCCCTGGCCCGCCTGCTCGCGGCGTACGCAGGCCGGTCGGATGTCGTCGTCCTCGGCCTGCCGCGCGGCGGCGTGGTCGTCGCGGCCCCCGTCGCGGCGGCCTTGCGGGCTCCGCTGGACGTGCTCGTCGTGCGCAAGCTCGGTCTGCCGGGGCGGCCGGAGCTGGCGATGGCGGCCGTGACAGAGGTGGCCGGCGTGGTGTCCGTGGTGCGCAACGAGGACGTCCTGCGGCGCTGGCCCGTGCCCGGCGAGGTCCTCGACAGCGTGCTAGAGGCAGAGCTCGCCGAGCTGCGGCGACGGGAGGCGGCCTACCGCGACGGCCGCGCACCGTTGCCGGTGGCGGGTCGGGTCGCGCTCGTCGTGGACGACGGCCTGGCGACCGGGGCGTCGATGCGCGCCGCGGTCGCCGGGGTGCACCGGCTCGACCCGTTCGCCGTCGTCGTCGCCGTCCCCGTGGGGGCGCCGGAGACCGTGCGCGCCCTGCGACCGACCGTCGACGACCTCGTCTGCCCCTGGCAGCCGCGCCCGTTCGCCGCCGTCGGCGAGGCGTACGACGACTTCACCGCGACGACGGACGACGAGGTCCTGCGCACGCTGGCCGGCGCGGGCACCGCCGATTACCGGCGCGCCGCCGATCCCGGGCCGAACGCACCCGGGGATGAGTAGTCGCCTGCGAGTCATCGGTCTGAGTGCCGGACACCCTCGGCCAGGCCCCCGCCCCCACGACCACGCATCGCATCTGCGAAGGCTCTGGCAAAGCCCGCAGGGGACGGGAACACCACTGGACCTCCGATCGTTCGACGATATATCGTTAGTTCGTCAGAAGGAGAGGACGGAGATGAGGAGCAGGATGTTCGATCCGACAGGTGAGCAGGGCTACGGCAGGCGCGGGTACGGCCAGCACGGGTTCGGGCACGGGTTCGGCCCGCGTGGCTACGGCCGGTACGAGGCCGGTGACCGGCCCGGGGACGAGGACGTCGGTCCGGGTGAAGGGTTCGGTCCTGGCGGCCGCGGGTTCGCCCCCGGCGGTCCGCGTTTCGGGCCCGGCGGTCCGGGCTTCGGGCCCGGCGGTCCGGGCTTCGGGCCCGGCTTCGGGCGCGGCGGCTGGGCGTTCGGCCCCGGCGGGCCGGGCGGCTGGGGTCATCGCGGGTGGCACGGCGGTCGCGGCCGACGCGGCCGCGGCAACGTCCGTGCCGCGATCCTCGCGCTGCTGGCGGAGGAGCCGCGGCACGGCTACTCGATCATGACCGAGCTCTCGGAGCGCAGCGGTGGCCTGTGGCGGCCGAGCCCGGGGTCCGTGTACCCCGTCCTGCAGCAGCTGCAGGACGAGGGGCTGGTGACGTCGACCGACAGCGACGGGCGCAAGGTGTTCGACCTGACCGCCGAAGGCCGGCGCTACGTCGAGGATCACGCCGACGAGCTGCGCCAGCCCGGGGAGGTCGCCGACCACGGCCCGCGCCAGCGGGCGCAGGCGCTGATGCGCGCCACGTTCGCGTTGGGCGCGGCGGTCCAGCAGGTCGCCCGGTTCGCGGACGACGAGCAGGCCACCCAGGCCCTCGGCGTCCTCGAGGAGGCGCGGCGCGCGATGTACCGCATCCTCGCGGTCGACGCGCCGGCGGCCGGTTCCGGCGAGGACGAGCCCGAGCCGGGCGCCGAGCCGCAGGGCTGACCCGGCGCCAGCCATCCAGGCAGCCGGTCCGGGATCCTCCTGGGCCGGCTGCCTCGTGGTCAGGACCGGAGGGTCCCGCCCCCCGCATGAGCGGGCGGGATCATGAGCGGGCGGGAAGGCGGTGGCCCGGACGGTGCGGGCCCGATCAGTCCAGGCCCTCGCGGCGGACGAGCCGGCCGGCCTGGCGCATGAAGGCCCGCAGCCGGCGGACACCGGTCTCCTCGCCCCCGGGGGGGCCGAGCACGGACTCCGGGGCGGTCCACTCCGGGGTGACCTCCTGGAAACGCACCCCGGCGGGGAGCGTGCCAGGAGCCGGCGTCGGACCCGGCCGGGCCGCGCCGTTCGCCGCGGGTCCCGCAGGCTCGGTCGCGGCGCGGGTACGCACCGGCAGGAGGCGGACCGGGACGCCGTCGCGTCCGCCGAACAGGACCGTGAGGCCGGCGGCGGGGATCGGGGCCCGCTGCACCTGGCGGCCGTCGAGCCAGATGCCGTTGAGGCTGCCCCCGTCGGCGAGCTCCCAACCGGAGGACAGCGCGCGGACCACCGCGTGACGCCGGCTGACCCGGTCGTCGTCGATCAGGATGTCCGAGTCCGGCGCGCGACCGATCACCCACTCGCCGACCGGCAGGGGCATCCAGGTGTGCCCGACATGGACCAGCAGGCGCCGCGGGCCCGGCCGGCTGTCCTCCATGACGGACAAGTGTGCCCTCCGTGGGCCCGGCTTCGTGCCCGGACCGGGGGAAGTGGGAGGCTGGTGGCCGGCATCGGCCACGGCCGGGAGGACGGCCGGGACGGAGGGAGCAGGCATGGACGGCAGCAGCGGTCCCGGGGGGACCTGGTCGCCGGTGGACGACGCCATGGAGGCGAACGAGGCGGACGCGCAGGAGCAGTGCCAGGAGGTCGACGGCGGCGGGCCCGAGGACGCGCCCGCCGACCCCGAGGCCGCCGTGGGCCCGCTGACCGGCCGCGACCTGGAAGCGGCCCTGCTGGACGCGAACGAGGCGGACCTCGCCGAGCAGGCACAGGAGGTCCCGTACGACGACGACTTCGACCAGTGACCGCGCCGCCCCGTCAGCGTCGGCAGAGCGCCGGGGTCCTGCTCTACCGCTTCGCGGTGGAACCTGCCGACTCCTCGCGCGTCCCCGAGGTGCTGCTGGGTCACATGGGCGGCCCCCTGTGGCGGCGCCGCGACGTCGGCGCGTGGTCGATCCCCAAGGGCGGCTACAGCGACGATGAGGACCCGTTCGCCGCCGCGCTCCGGGAGTTCGAGGAGGAGGTCGGCAAGCCGGTGCCGGCCGAGCATTTCGTCGACCTCGGCGAGGTGCAGCAGGCCGGCGGCAAGTACGTGCGCGCCTGGGCCGCCGAGGGCGATCTGGATCCGGCGACCGCGATCAGCAACACCTTCCAGGTCGAGTGGCCGCCCGGGTCCGGCCGACTGCAGGCCTTCCCCGAGTTCGACCGCGTCGCCTGGTTCTCCCCCGCGGACGCGATGACGCGGATCGTCACCGCGCAGACCGCGTTCGTCCAGCGGCTGCTCGAGGCGCTGCGGGTCACCTGACCCGGTTCTTGCGCGCCTTCCGCCAGGCGGCGTCGAAGCCGGCGAGGGCCTCGGCGGCGCGGCACTGCTCCAGGCCGTGCAGCCGCCCGTAGGTGAAGGTGTTCTCGCCGTCCCGGTGCGCAGCCTCCGCGAGCGCCCGCAGCTCCTCCCGCGCCACCACGCTGTCCTGGTGCTCGCCCAGCACCTCCTGGACGGCCTTCATCGCGCTCCCGTACCGGCGTGCCCGCGCCCCGAGCACCGCGCCCGCGGCCTCGGCCGCGTACCGGGCCCGCTTCGCGGACTTGCGGACCTCGTGCAACAGGTGCTCGCGTTGCTCCCGGTCCGGCTGCGCCTGAGCCTCGTCGACGAGCAGTGCCGTGCGCTCGTAGGTCTTCCGCAACCGGGCCCGCATGACCTCGGCGGCCGGCAGCAACGCCTTCGCCCCCAGGGGCGGGTCCGCGACCAGACGGTCCAGGGCGTCCAGCAGTGCGAAGTACCGCTGCCCGTCGAGCTCCTCCACGGCCCGGGCGTGCGCCTGCCGGTAGCGGGTGGCGAAGGTCTGCGCGATCCGCCCCTCGACCGGGCCCATGACCAGCTCGGGCGGCTCCGCCTCGACCTCGGCGCGCAGCCTGTCCCGGACGACCTCGCTGTCACGCGCCGCGCCCAGCACCTCGCCGAGCCAGCGCAGCTCCTCGCGCAACGGCTCGACCCGCTCGGCGTCGAAGACGGGACGGTAGGCCGCGAGCACGGCCCGCAGCCGCCGGCAGCCGACCCGCATCTGGTGGACGGCGTCCGGAGCGTCGGCACGGACCAGCGGGTCATGCGCCTGCAGGTCCTCGACCTGCTGCCCCAGGTAGGCGTCGAGCGCGGCGGCCGCGGTGCCGAGGGGCAGCTGTGCCGGCTCCGGTCGGTGGACCCGGTCACCCAGCGCACGGGCCAGCTTCGACGGCGATGAGCTCACCCGGGCCCCGAACGCCACCAGGCGGCGCGTGACCGCGTCGAGCAGGTCGAGGTCACCGTGCACCAGCTCCGCCTCCAGCTCGTGCCACGCCGTCACCTCCTCGCCGATGCCGGTGCCGACGACGGACGCCGTCACGTCGTCCGCGGCCAGCTCGAGCAGCACGGTGCCGTCGGCGTCCTGCAGGCTCCTCGCCGTCCGCCGGGTGTCGAGCCGGACGACGGGGACGAGGCGCTCCCCGCGGGCGTAGACCTCGACGAACCGGCGCAGCGCGGCGGGGACCTGCTCCGGATCACCCAGCGGCTCCTGGATCTCGTCGCGGAACCCGTCGGCGCGCGGCCGCTTGAGGTGCCATCCGGCATCGTTCCCCCCGATGCGGCGGCGCAGGACGAGCCGGTGCGCGGCCAGCCGCAGGTCGGGCGTGTCGACGTAGGTGGCCTCGAGGTCGAGCACCGTCGGCGGGGTCACGGCCGCGACGCCGGGCAGCCCGGTCAGATCGGGGAGGGTGAAATCCGGTCCCGTCTCGAACTTCTGCTCGATCTCCGCGTGCTCAGGCATCCGTCCAGTATCCGTCTCGCGATCCGGGACCGTGCCCCCGGGCCGTTGAGGCCGTCGGAAAGGGCACGTACCGTGGTGGACAGGTCACGAGTGCCAGCGCCAAGCCCCGGCTCGCTGGCCGGCAACCCTCCGCCGCGGTGGGGTGCTCCGGGTGATGACCGGGCCGCGACGGATCCGGCGCGGCAAGCGCGGGTTCCCTCCCGGGTTCCCTCCGACCGGAGGTGCTGCATGTCCTCGTCCACCCTCGTCACGGCCCCCCCGCTGCTGCCGGTCGCCGGCGCCGGCCGCCACGTCCCGCTCGTCGACGGCCGGACCTCCCGGTACGTCGACCTGGACGTCGCCGCGAGTGCGCCGGCCCTGCGCGCCGTGGCCGACCACGTGGCCGACGTCCTGCCCGTCTACGGCAGCGTGCACCGCGGGGCGGGCTGGACGTCCCAGGTCAGCACAGCGCTCTACGAGTCCGCCCGGGCAGGCGTCGGCGAGTTCGTCGGCGCCCGGGACGACGACGTCGTGGTCGTCGTGCGGAACACCACCGAGGCCCTGAACCTGCTGGCCTCGGCCGTTCCGGCGGGGGCGAACGGCACCGGCGCGGTGCTGTTCCTGGACGTCGAGCACCACGCGAACCTGCTGCCGTGGCGGAACCTGCCGCACCGCTGCGTGACGGCGGCGCACACCCTCGCCGGCACGGTCGCGGGGATCGCGGATGCCCTCGCCGAGCAGCCGTACGCGGTGGTCGCCGTCACCGGGTCGAGCAACGTCACCGGGGAGCTGGTGCCGATCGCCCAGCTCGCCGACCTGGCCCACGCCCACGGCGCGCGGCTCGTCGTCGACGCCGCCCAGCTCGCCCCGCACCGGCGGATCGACCTCGCCACCACCGGTGTCGACTACGTGGCCTTGTCCGGGCACAAGCTCTACGCGCCGTTCGGTGCAGGGGCCCTGGTGGGCCGCCGCGACTGGCTCGACGCCGCGCCGCCCCACCTGGCCGGCGGCGGTGCGGTGCGGGAGGTGGGCGCCGAGCAGACCGAGTGGGCGCCGGCCCCGCAGCGGCACGAGGCCGGCACGCCGAACGTCGTCGGTGCCACGGCGCTCGCCGCCGCCTGCCGCACGCTGGCCGACCTGCCCGAGGGCGTGCTGGCCGCGCACGAGGCCGATCTGCGGGAGCGGCTCGTGACCGGGCTGCGCGCGCTGCCCGGCGTCCGCGTGCTGTCGATCTGGCCCGACGCCACCGAGCGGATCGGCGTGGTCAGCTTCACGGTGGCGGGTCGTGACCCCGGCCGGATCGCCGCCTACCTGTCCGCCGAGCACGGGATCGGCGTGCGCGACGGGCGCTTCTGCGCCCACCCGCTGATGGACCGGCTCTCCGGGACGGGCGCGGTGCGGGCCAGCGTGGGGGTCGGGTCCTCGAGCGAGGACGTCGACGCCCTGCTGGAAGCCCTGGAGGATCTCCTGACCGGCGGCGAGGGCTGGACGTACGCGCTCGACGGCAGCCGCTGGGTGCCCTCGCCCGACCCCCGCCCGCTCGACCTGACGGTCGCGGCGCTGCTCCCGGCGGCTCGGCGGACCGCCGACGGGGACTCGCCCTGCCGCAGCTGACAAGCTTGCCCGGGTGAGCCCGCCCGCCACCGCCCCACCCAGGGATCCCGTCGAGGACCTGCGGCGCATCGCGTTCCTGCTGGAGCGGACGCTGGAGTCCAGCTACCGGGTGAAGGCCTTCCGGACGGCCGCCGCCGCGCTCGCCGCCCTGCCCTCGGACGACGTCGCCCTGCTCGCGCGGACCGGCGGATTGCGGACGATCACGGGGATCGGCGAGCGGACGGCCGCGGTGGTGGAGGAGTCCGTGGCCGGGCACGTCCCGGAGTACCTGGCGGCCCTGGAGGCCACCGCGGCCGGGCCGCTGGCCGAGGGGGGCGACGCGCTGCGGGCGGCGCTGCGCGGTGACCTGCACCTGCACTCGGACTGGTCGGACGGCGGGTCGCCGATCGAGGAGATGGCCCGGACGGCGGCGGCACTGGGCCACGAGTACGCCGCCCTCACCGACCACTCGCCCCGGCTCACGGTGGCGCGCGGCCTCACCCCGCAGCGGCTGCGCCGCCAGCTCGAGGTCGTCGCCCGGGTGGACGCCGACGTCCGGCCGTTCCACCTGCTCACCGGGATCGAGGTGGACGTCCTGGCCGACGGCGGCCTCGACCAGGAGCCGGAACTGCTCGCCGAGCTGGACGTCGTGGTGGCCAGCGTGCACTCCGACCTGCGGATGCCCGCGGACGCGATGACCCGGCGCATGATCGCGGCGATCGCCGACCCGCACACGGACGTCCTCGGGCACGCCACCGGCCGGTACGTCATCGACCGGCAGTTCCTCCAGGGACGGTTCTCCGGGCGGACACGCAGCGGCAGGGCACGGCCCGAATCGCAGTTCGACGCCCGGCAGGTCTTCGCCGCCTGCGTGCAGGCAGGGGTGGCCGTGGAGATCAACTCCAGGCCGGAGCGCCTCGACCCGCCACTGCGACTGATCCGGCGGGCCGTCGAGGCCGGCTGCCTGTTCGCGATCGACACCGACGCGCACGCACCCGGGCAGCTCGACTGGCAACCACTGGGCTGCGCCCGCGCCGAGGCGTGCGGCGTCCCCGCCGAGCGCGTGGTGAACACCTGGCCCCTGCCGGACCTGCTGGCCTGGACCCGGGACCACACGCACCGTCCGGCCTGAGCCTCAGCGCGGCACGAGGCGCAGCGGGAGCCCCCCGCGGGGGCGCAGGGTGACCAGGGCGTCCACGCGCACGCCGGGAGCGGCCGCCGGGCGCAGGACCCGCCGGCCGCGCAGCAGCCGACCCAGGATCAGCACCGCCTGCACGAGCGCGACGTCCCGGCCGATGCACAGCCGGGGTCCGGCGCCGAACGGGAGGTAGCCCTCCCGGGGACCGGCCCGGCCGCGCCCTGCGCAGCCGGCCTGGAGGAAGCGGTGCGGGTCGAAGCGCTCGGGCTCCGGCCACTCGGCGCCCCGCCGGTGCAGCAGCCAAGGGCTCAGGACGACCAGCGTGCCGGAGGGGACCGCAAGACCGCTGATCTCGTCGTCGGCGAGGGCCCGGCGGGTGATCAGCCAGGCGGGCGGGTAGAGCCGCAGGGCCTCGTCGACCACCGCCTTCGTCCACGGCAGCTCGGCGAGGTCTGCGAGACCGCGCGGCCCGTCCTCACCCAGGGCGCCGACCTCGGCCGCGATCCGCTCCTGCGCGTCCGGGTGGCCGGCGAGCAGGTGCAGCGTCCAGGTCAGGCAGGAGGCCACGGTCTCGTGGCCGGCGATGACCAGGGTCACGATCTCGTCCCGCACCCACTCCGGATCCGCGACGCGCAGCAGCGCGGCGAGCACGTCGGCGTCGTCCCCGGCCGGTCCGGCGGCTCGACCCCGGACGACGCTCTCGCAGGCGCCGTCCAGCGTCGCCACAGCCCGCCGGAGCCGACGCTGCGAGGGCGTCGGCAGCCAGCCCGGCAGGACCGCCGGCAGGAGTGAGCGGGCCCGGCGGACGACGACCTGCAGGGCCGTGTCGACGGCGTCGACCAGGCGCTCGGCATCGGCCGCGAGGTCGGCCGCGAAGAATGTCGAACCGACGACCTCCAGCATGGTGGCCAGCGTGGCGCGGTCGACGTCCAGGACGCCGTCGGGCGCCGCGTCCCACGTGTCGCGGAGGTGGTCGCCGGCCCGGCTGGCGGCGGTCGCCACGGCCCCGAGCCGCCCGTGGTGGAACGCCGGTTGGGCGGCACGGCGGCGGCGGCGCCACTCCTCGCCGTCGGCGGTGAGCAGACCCTCGCCGGTGACCAGGCCCAGGGCCGCGTACTGCACCGTCCGCTTGCCGTAGCTCCGGTGGTTGTCCTGCAGGACCCGGCGGGCGCCGTCAGGGGTGTTGACCAACAGCACCGGCGTCCTCGGCAGCGGGAAGGCGACGAGGTCGCCGTAGCGGGCCACCGTGGCGGCGAGGTAGCCCAGTGGGTCCCGGCGGATCGCCAGCGCGTCCCGGAGCATGGCGGCGGGCATCGGGCCGTCGGCGGCCAGCGGGGTGTGGCGGGCGTTGCGCCGGGGGGGCCGGACGGCCGCGGCGGTCGTCACAGGTACAGGCCGGTCTGGCCGTCCTCCACCCGGGGCGCGGCGACGGCGTGGATGTCGCGCTCGCGCAGGAGCACGTACGGGGCGCCGTGGATCTCGACCTCGGCGCGGTCCTCGGGGTCGTGGAGCACGCGGTCGCCCACCTGCACCTGGCGCACGTGCTGGCCCACGGCGACGACGGTCGCCCAGGTCAGCCGTCGGCCCACCGCCGCGGTGGCCGGGATGACGATTCCGGAGGTGGAGCGACGCTCCCCCGCGTCACCGTCGACGGAGACGAGGACGCGGTCGTGCAGCATCCGGATGGGGAGGCGGTCGGCACCGGGCGTCGCCTGCGCGCCGTTGGCCGTCTGGGTCACCGTGGCAGGCTATCCCGCCCGGTCACGCGCGGCTCGCGCGACGTCGCACGATCACGACGACGACCACCAGGACGACGGCGGTCGTGGCCGCGCCGATCCGCTCGTAGCGCAGCTCCCCCTGCTCGTCCGTGACGAGGGCGACGGCCCGCTGGCGGAGGTCCTCGGCGGCACGCCGGGCGATCTGCTTGGGGTGTGCGCGGTAGACCAGCTCGTCGACGGTCGCCGCGAGGTTGCGTCGCCGTGCGTCGACGATCTGCTCGAGGGCGTCCGGGTCCTGCGGAAGGGGATCCGGGGGGAGGCCTGGTCCGTCGGCTCGCTGGTCAGCTCCCATGCCCGCAAAGGTAGAGCACGGCCACGGCGCAGGCGATCTCGTGTCGTCCACAGGCCCGGGGGGTCATGCGGCCGTCGTCCCACCGTCCACAGGCCGCCCGGCTCGCGCGCGCCGGGAGAGCCGGCCCGACCTAGATTGGCATCGATACCCAGGGGCTGCTCGGTGCCCCGCCCATCGCTTGAGGAGGCGCTCGTGCCCAAGCTCGAGGTCGGCGATCCCGCACCCGACTTCACCCTGCCCGCCGCTGACGGGTCCACCGTCCGGCTCTCCGACCTGCGCGGTAGGCACGTGGTCGTGTATTTCTACCCGAGAGCCAACACCCCCGGCTGCACGACGGAGGCCTGCGACTTCCGCGACAACCTCGCCTCGCTGCAGGGCGCCGGCTACACCGTGCTCGGGATCTCCCCGGACAGGCCGACAGAGCTGGCCGGCTTCGCCGCGGACCAGTCGCTGCCGTACCCCCTGCTGTCCGACCCTGACCACCGGGTGCTCGAGCAATGGGGAGCCTGGGGCGAGAAGACGCTGTACGGCAAGAAGAGCGTCGGCGTGATCCGGTCGACGGTCGTGGTCGATCCCGACGGCGCAGTCGAGCTGGCCAAGTACAACGTCAAGGCGACGGGGCACGTCGCCGCGTTGCGCAAGGCCCTGGGGGTGTGACCCGGGTCCCGGGTAACGTGGCGCGGGCACCGGGGGAGCGGGAGTGGTGTAACGGGCAGCCACGCAGGATTTAGGTTCCTGTGCCTTCGGGCGTGCGGGTTCGAGTCCCGCCTCCCGCACCCGGTGCCCCTCAGCCGACGTCCACGGTGACCTGGTGCCAGCCGGTGGCGCCGTCCGGGGCCGGCGAGGACTGGACGCCGGTCTGCACGGCGCCGGTGCCGTCGGTGGCCCGGACCTCGAGGATGTGCCGACCCGGCGGCGCCTGCCACCGGTAGACCCACTGCCGCCACGTGTCGATGCTCGCCTCCGCCGCCAGCCCCGCGCGCTGCCAGGGGCCGCCGTCGATGCGCACCTCGACGGCCTCGATGCCGCGGTGCTGCGCCCAGGCCACGCCGGCGATCGGGACGGTCCCCGCCCGGACGGAGGCCCCGTCACGCGGGACGTCGATGCGGGACTGGGTCTTGACCGGCGCACGAGGGGCCCAGCCTCGGGGGGTCCAGTAGGCGACCGCCCGGTCGAACCGCGTCACCTCGAGGTCGACGACCCATTTCGTCGCCGAGACGTAGCCGTACAGGCCGGGGACGACCATCCGGACCGGGAACCCGTGCTCGATCGGCAGCGGGGCGCCGTTCATACCCACGGCGAGCAGCGCGTCCCGGCCGTCGGTCAGCACGGCCAGCGGCGTCGAGCAGGTGAACCCGTCCGTGCTCGTCGACAGCACCATGTCGGCGTCGGGGTGCGGGCCTGCGCGGCGCAGCAGCGGGCCGATGGGGAGACCCAGCCAGGTGGCATTGCCGACCAGATCACCGCCGACCTCGTTCGACACGCAACAGAGCGTGACGTCGCGCTCGACGAGCGGGGAGGCGAGCAGCGTCGCGTAGTCGATGGTGACCTCGCGGTCGACCAGCCCGTGGATGCGCAACCGCCAGTCCTCGGTCCGCACGCGTGGTACGACGAGGGCCGTGTCGACCCGGTAGAAGTCGGCGGCCGGCACCCGGAACGGTGTGACCCCCGGCACGCCCACGTCGACACCGGCGGGAAGCGGCGGCTCGGGGTCGGCGGGAGCCGGCAGCCGGACCGCGGCCCGCGAGGCGTCCGCGCCGGCGATCCGCTGCCCGAGCAGGCGGCCGAGGGCGAACGCGACCAGGCCCACCGCGGCGACGGCGCCGGCGGTGCGCACCAAGGCGCGCCGGCCGGGGTCGGGTGCCGTCCCGAGCCGGGCGACGAGCGCGCTGAGCACGATCGCCCCGAGGATCGCCGCGACCACGGAGGGCAGCGCCGCGACGATCGTCGCGTCCGGCCGGGTGGCCGCGCAGAACCCGGCGAACGCGCCCATGGCCAGGACGAGGTAGACCCCGAGACCGCGGGTGGCGAGCACGCCGGCCAGGGCGGTCAACGCGGCGAGCACGAGCGCCGCCCCGCCCAGCAGCACCTGCTTGTCGTGGGTGCCGAACGCCGCGACGGCCGCGTTCTTCAGCCACAGCGGCGTGCGGTCGACGAACGCGTCGCCGACCGCGACGAGCGGTTCCGACGAGGGTCCGACGAGCGCGGCCAGCAGCTCGGCGACCCCGATCGCCAACGCCCCGGCCGCCAGCCCCGCCATCGCGGCCACCCGGCGCGACAGCCGCCGGCCTGATC
>DATKNA010000402.1:0-4168 GCA_035541595.1 Kineosporiaceae bacterium
ATCGTGCCCAGCGTCTTGAAATCGTACACGATGGACCGCCGGACCACCCAGCCCTCCGGGGCCGCCTGCGCCGCGAGCGAGAACGGCGTGCGGTCGGTCGTCGGGATGAACGTGTCGTCCCCCTCCCCGGAGATGTCACAGAAGCCCTTGCTCTGGAGGTTGGACGGGACGTCCGGGGCGGCGCACGCGTCGGCCCGCATGGCCATCTGGATCTGGAAGTAGATGTATTCGAGCTCGCTGTCCGCCAGGGCCCGGGCGCGGGCTAGGTATTCATTGCGCTGCGACAAGCGGTAGTTCGACAGGGCGAGGTCGAAGATCGCGTAAGCCACCAGCACGGCGACGGTGGCCAGGAGCAGCGTGGAGAGCAGGATGCTGGCGCGGTTCGTTTTGGAGTGCATGGCCGTCGGGACTCGGGCGCAGGGTCTAGTCGCCCATGATGGTGGTCGTCGGGTGCGTGGTCGTCGAACTCCGCAGGGTCGTCCCCACCGTGGTCGTCGATTGGTTGGTCGTGCTGGTGCCGGCGGTGGTCGTCGACTTCAGGGTCGTGCCGGCGGTCGTGGTCGACTTCAGGGTCGTGCTGGTGCCGGCGGTGGTCGTCGACAGCAGGGTCGTGCCGGCGGTCGTCGTCGACTTGAGCGTCGTGCTCGAGTAATTGGTCGTGCTGGTGCCGGCGGTGGTGGTCGACTGCAGGGTCGTGCTCGACTGCTTGGTCGTGCTCGTGCCCTTGGTCGTCGTCGACTTCAGGGTGGTCGACTGCAGGGTCGTGCTGGTGCCCAGCGTGGTGGTCGATTGTTTGGTCGTGCTGGTGCCGGCAGTGGTGGTCGACTGGATGGTCGTGCTGGTCCCGGCCGTCGTCGTGGACTCCAGCGTCGTGGTGGAATCGTAGGTCGTGGTGGACTGCAGGGTCGTGCTGGTGCCGAGCGTGGTCGTGGACTCGAGGGTCGTCGTCCCCAGGGTGGTCGTCGTGGTCGAGAGGCGGGCCACCGTCCAGGTGTCGCCGGACGAATCGGTGCTGTTGAGGGGATTGCCGGACTTGGGCATGACCAGCCCCTCGGCGAAATTGGATTGGAAGTAGGGCTTCGATCCCGGCAGGTAGTTGGTGTTCTCCTCCGTCAGGAAAGTGAACTGCCAGCCGACGCCCTGTTCGTCGGCGGCGGCGTTGGGGATGGGGGCGAACAGGTAACGGTTCTGGGCGTCGACGTTATGGGTGATGACGACCGGCGCCGCCTGCGGGTTCTCGTACCACCACAACTCGTCGCGCGCCGGGGGCGTCCCGGAGCCCGCCGCCGGGTGGTTGGTCTCAAACCGGCGCTCCCGTTGGATCAGGGCGACCGAGTTCTGCTGCACCTGGTTGGTGTCGGCGCTCGTGACGCCGTTGTTGAACGAGGCGATCGTCGCCTGGGTGCCGGTGGAATCCATGCCAAAGACCACCGTGATGATCGGGTGGCCGCCCGGGTCCGTGCCGCGGGTGGCGCTGGCGATCGGGATGCCGGGGGCATGGGTCACCGGATCCTGGAGCACCAGCGCGTCCAGCAGGAAAATGTCATGCGGACTGGGGGCCTCCTGCGTCAGCGGCCAGAACAGGTCGATCTGGCTGACGCCCTGCGGGACCGCGGTGTCGGCCACGGTGGCCGGAGCGCCGCGCGGGACCCGGTAGATCAGGGTGCCGAACCGCGCGGGGCCGGAGGGCGCCGGATCGGAGTAGGTCGGATAGATCGGGATCGGCTTGTTCTGGCTGACCGCCATCGAGAGCTCCTTGTTGATGTACTCCTGCACCATCCGCGTGGCCGCGGCCGAGTCGGCGATCAGCCGGTTCTTGCGGTACAATGAAAGCGCGACAAGCGTGAGGGCCAAGACTGCGCCGACTACCAGAAGGCTGAGGGCGAGGGCCACGAGAACTTCGACGAGAGTGAACCCTGGACGCCGGCGGGGATTCCGACCCTTGGCACTGTGAGTAGATGTGTTCATCACGGGGTTCGCAGGACGGAGATGGTCTGGGTCTGGACGCGCATGGTCCGGGACTGGATCGGATTCCCGGTCGCCGGGTCAACGGGATAGGTGATGGTGAAGGTGCCGAGCCACAGATTGTGCGCGGCGTAGATGGGGTCCGTGCCTTGCGGAAATGTCCCGCCGGGCTGGACGGAGCCGACCGCCGAGGGTCCGGGGTTTATCGCGTAGACCGTGCGGGTCACTTTGGCGGCGACCTGGCTTCCCGGGGCGCCGAGATTTACGAGAAGATAGGCCCCCTCCGCCGCAATCGCCGGGTCGTTCGACGCCTGGTCGCAGAGCCCATTGCCCGGCGACGACGGCACGCTCGAGTCCCAATACCTGAGCCCCTGTCCCGTTGCATCACTCGTGGTGAAGATCGCGCGGCGGTAGTTAGTGGCCGGATCGGCCGTCTGCAGGCGCTCGAACTGGTCGGCAAACGTCCGCAGCACGGCGCGGGCGTCGTCGCGATAGCGGGCCAGGGCCGACGTCTGGTAGGCTTGGAGCAGGATCGCGTAGACGCCGACCGCCATCATGCAGAGGATGAAGGCGGCAAAGAACACTTCAAACAGGGTGAACCCGGCGGAGTCCCGCCGGCGGAGCAAGGCGCCGCCGCGCATCTTCCCTTTCGATTGGCGTGCTGGATCCATGGGTGGAGCGCTGGTACAGGTACTAGCTATTTATAGCGCAGCGGCGCGGCCACCAGAAGAGGCGGACGGCCGGCCAAAAGACCCGGTCGGCCTAGGGCTGAAAGCCTCTCCCGGCACTGGTGGAAAACCCCAGGCGCCGGCACTCGCTTCGGTCCGGGCGGTCGGCCGCCGGTTCTTGGCCGGCTCCGACCGCGCCCGCGGTCACCGCCCTGGGCGTTCGGAGGATTGCTGCGCGTAGAGGGCGGCCGCCTGGGCGCGGTTCGACATGTGGAGCTTGTCAAAGATGTTGCTGAGGTAATTCTTCACGGTCTTTTCCGTCAGCCCCAGCTTTTCGCCGATGCCCTTGTTGGTCAGGCCGTCGGCGAGCAGCGCCAGCACGCGGCGCTCCTGGCCCGACAGGACGGCGAGGCGGTCCCCGTGCGGCGGCTCAGGGCCGCGCTTCATCAGGCTGAGGACCTGGTCGGCGATCGAGGGATCGAGGACCGAATGCCCCGCGGCGACCCGGGTGATCGCCGCGACCAGGGAGGCCCCGTCGTTCTCCTTGAGCAGATAGCCGTGGGCGCCGATGGCGATCGCCTCGCGCACCGTGCGCTCCTCGGCGGCCGAGGTGAGGATGAGCACGCGCGTGCCCGGGCGCCGCTGGAGGATATCCCGGCACACGGCGAGCCCCGGCCGGTCCGGCAGGCGCAGGTCGAGCAGCACGACGTCGGGCCGGTGGCGCATCACCGCCTCCAGCCCCTCGGCCGCCGAACCCGCCTCGGCCGCGATCGTCACCGTCGCGTAGCCTTCCAGCACCGCGCGCAGCCCGGCGCGAATCAGCGGGCTGTCATCGATCAACACCAGGCGGATCGGGGATGGTGTCGACGCGCTCATGGGTGGGGTGGGCCGGCGCGCCCCAGCCCGGCGGGTCCGGTTTGCGCCAGCCGGCTCATGCAGGTCACGGCGCTGAGCCAACCGGGAGCGTGAGCAAAACGCGAGTTCCTTTTCCCGGAGCGGAGGTCACTTCGACGAAGCCGCCCAGGGCCCGGGCCCGCGCCTGCATGTTGACGAGACCGTGGCCCCCGCCGCGCGGCTCCGCCGGGTCAAAGCCGGTCCCGTCGTCCTGCACGGCGACCACCACGCTGTTCTCGCCGCGCGCCGCCCGGACCGTGATCGTCCGGGCCTGGCCGTGGCGCAGGCTGTTGCTGACGGCTTCGCGCACGATGTTCACGGCATCGGTGGCCTGTTCCGGCGCGATCAGGGCGGTCACCTCGGGATCGAGGTTGCGGACGAGCCGGACGCCGCCCGCGGTCGCCTGCGTCGCCAGCATGGCCTCGAGCGCCTCGCCGAACGGGCCGTGCGGCCCGCCCCCGGGCTCGAGGTCCTGCAGGTAGGCGCGCACCTCGCGGTTGAGCCGGCGCAGCTCGGCCACGCACTGGTCGAGGCGCTGCTCCGTCTCGCCGGCGCCGCCGAGCTTCTTGCGCACGCCCTCGAGCGTCAGGCTGACGGCATAGAGGGTCTGGCAGATGTTGTCGTGGAGTTCGCGGCCGAGC
>DATKNA010000403.1:0-4320 GCA_035541595.1 Kineosporiaceae bacterium
CAGGTGGCACTGGGCCGGTATCGGTGAATACGGTGGGGAAGCTGTCCACCTGCAGCGATTCCGCGGCAGGCGGCCACACCACCGGAGGCACCGCGACGGCCACCGGCACCACCGCCTGCGCGGGTCCGAGCGATACTCGCAACGTGTCCACGCCGGAACGCACCACGCGCAGGTTCGTGCACGCCGTGCCCGCCACCGCCCCGACGCTCGACGTCGCAACGACCGGGGCGGCGGCCAGGGCGTAGCCGTTGCGGTCCAGGGCCTGGCAGGACGCGGGCACCTGCGCCCCCACCGCCAGCGTGAGGATCGGGTTCGGCGCCGTCACGCCGACCGTGATCCTGGCCGGCACCTGCGCCACCACGAGGTGAACCAGGCCCGCGAGGCCGCTGACGCTGAAGCTCGCTGTGGTGACTCCGTTGGCCTTGGCGCGCATCGTCGTGTCGTCGAGGGCCGCCGCCACCGACGTGTCCGCGACCACCAGGCCCGTAAGCGTTCCCGGGACGACCGAACCGAGCGAGTCGTAGGCGGTCGCGGCGACCTTCAACGACTCCGCCAGCGCGTCGAAGCGAAGGGTGTCACTGGCCAGGGCGAGACGCGTCGCGCGCTGCGCTACGACGACGGTCACCTGCTGCTGCACCGTCCCGGAGACGAGCTCGACCCTCGTGCTGCCGTTGGCCCGGCTGCGCAGCACCAGGGGGCCCGGCGGCACCAGCGTGGCGACGCCGGTGTCCGCCACTGCCGCGGTTGGCTCCGAATCGACGACCACCTGACCGAGATCGTCCGTCAGCTCCACGCCGACGCTCTGCACGGCCCCCAGCGACGTGAAGCGCACGGTGTCCGATGTGACGCGAATGCCCTGCACCACCTGGGTGACGTGCACGCGGACGGTATCAACGAGCAGCTGTGCGCGCACCGCGATCCGCGCCTCCCCCCGGCCGCGGCCGCGCACCACGCCCGTGGAATCCACCGAGACGACCGCCGAGTCCAGCGCCGTGAAGCGGATGCCCGGCTGCGCCACCACGACGCCGAGCGAATCGGTCGCGGTCACCGTGAGTGTGTCGGCGAGACCCAGCCGCAGGGTGGCCGTATCCGGCGATACGACCAGGGACGTCACCCGCTGCCCCACCAGCACGGTCACGAGGTGTTGCACGTCGCCCGCCGACAGCCGCACCGTGGTCGCGCCGTTGGCGCGGCTGGTGACGACGAGCGGCGACGCCGCCACGACGGCGGCGACCGTCGTATCGGCCACCCAGACCGCCGGCAACGAGTCATCCACGTCCTGGCTTTGGTCGTCCACGAGGCGCACCGCTACGCTTTGCGCTGCGCCGATCGCGGAGAACCGCAACGTATCGCGCTCGACCGTGATGCTCTGGATGATCTGCACGACGTGCACGGGAAACGTGTCTGCCACCGACTGGGCTCGGACCGCGACACGGCCCCAGCCGCGCCGCCGTCCGCTGACGACGCCGGTCGAGTCCACCGACGTCAAGCTGTCGAGGGAGCAAAAGGCCGCACCGGGCGCCGGGACGATGTTGCCGAACCGGTCGAGCGCACGAACCTCAACACGCGTCGCGACGCCGACCTTCACACTGAGCGTGTCCGGAACGACGGCCAGCGCCGCCACCTCCGACGGAACGAGCGCGGCCCGGAGCTTCACGCTGGCCGTCCGCCCGCCCGCGGTCGCCCGAACCTCGAGGTCCTGCTCCTCCGCGGCGTCGGTCCCCATCACCCACGTGGCAACGCAGGCGCCGTCCTCATCGCTATACGCCGAGGCCCCTTCCACGCGGGCGCCGGAGCCGGTCACGGTCCACTGCAGCGCAGCCCCGCCGATCCGGCTTCCCTCCACGTCGAGAACGTACAGCAGCACGCGCTGCGGATACGGACGCCCCGGAGTGCCCACGACGATCGAGTCCATGGGCAGGCTCAGAGACTGGAAGAGGATTGGTGTCGAATGCGTGGCGTCGCGGCAGGCCCAGAATCCGGCGAGCCCCCCCAACACCGACCAGAGCAGCAGCCGGTGCCGGAGAGACCGTATGACGCGCTGGTGCCTGTGCGCCCTCAGACCGGCGGCCCCGACTGTGGGCCCCCCGGATCGAACGATGCCACCCGATCGTGAGGAGCCATCACGCCGCGCTCCCAGCCAACGCACCCAGGCGAACGGGCGAGCCGCCCTGGGCAATGGACCGCTGGGCCGCCTCGAGCAGGTGAACCACGCGCACGCCCGCCGCCCCATCCGATACCAGCTGCTCTTTTCCGCGCACCGCCTTCACGATGTTGTCCACCTCGACGGCAAGGGCCTCCTTGCCGTCGAGCTGCGGTGCCACCATGTCGCCGGAACGGTACGACACGAGCGCCTTGTAGGGGTCGGCGTCATTCTGAAACGACACTCCCTTGTCGTACACCTTGACCTTCTCGCTCGGCTGCACGTCGTCGTAGACCACCATCTTCTTGCTGCCGCCCAGGATCAGCTGCCGCACCTTGGCCGGCGCGAGCCAGTTGACGTGTACGTGGGCGAGGAACGAATTCGGGTACTTGATCGTGATGTAGGCGATGTTCTCGGTCGGGCTCTGGCCGTGCGCGACGCCCACGGCCAGGATCTCCTCCGGCTCGCCGCCCACGAGGAAGTCCAGGATGGAGATGTCGTGCGGTGCCAGATCCCAGATCACGTTGATGTCGCGCTGGAAGAGCCCCAGGTTCACCCGCACCGAGTCGAAGTAGTACAGCTCGCCGAGCGCCCCGTTCGTCGCCAGCTCCTTCATCTTCCGCACGGCCGCCGTGAACACGAAGGTGTGATCCACCGCCAGCAACACGCCGCGCTTCCCCGCCAGGTGCGCCAACTCCTCCGCCTGCTCTCCGGAAGACGTCAGCGGCTTCATGACCAGCACGTGCTTCCCGGCCGACAGCGCCGCCTTGGCCAGCTCGAAGTGCGTCGCGGTCGGGGTCGCCACGACGATCAGGTCCAGCTGCTTGGCTCCGAACAGCGCATCCGGACTCGCCGCGACGGTCGGAACACGATATTCCGCGCCGGTACGCTCCGCGCGCTTCAGATCGCGGTCACACACGGCTTCGACTTTGACCTCGGGATGGCGCGCGAAATTCCGCACCAGATTGGGGCCCCAATAACCGCATCCGATCACGCCTACACGCAGCGGTGGCATGCTATCCCTCTCGTTCCCGTACCACTCTCAGGCCGCCCTGCCGGAATTGAACAGCACGACGGGCACTGTCTTGAGGAGGATCCTCATGTCGAGCCACAACGACCACTGCCGGACGTATTCCATGTCCAGCTCGCACATCTGCCGGTAGGTCAGCAGGTTCCGACCCGACACCTGCCACAGCCCGGTGATGCCCGGCGGCACCTGCAGGCGGCCGTACTGCCAGCGGTCGTACTGCTCCGCCTCGTAGTTGAGCGGCGGCCGCGGGCCCACCAGGCTCATCTCGCCGGCAAGCACGTTGAACACCTGCGGCAGCTCGTCCAGCGAGTAGCGGCGGAGCCAGCGCCCCACCCGGGTCACGCGATCGTCGCGGATGAGCTTGTAGACCTTGGACCCGTCGGTGGCCGTCTGGGCCGTCCGCTGCTCGTCCTCCGACAGCATCCGCGTGATCAGGTCGCGATGTGCAGCGTCGGACGCCCCGTTCGTCATCGTCCGGAATTTCCAGACTCGGAACCGTCTCCCGCCCTGCCCCAGCCGCTCCTGGCGGAAGAACACCGGACCGCGCGAATCCAGTGTGATGGCCACCGCGATCAACAGCATCAACGGCGAAGCGACCAGCAGCCCCACGCAGCCGGCCGCGAGATCGAACAGCCGCTTGAAGGCCAGCTGCCAGCCTCGCAAGCTGGGCGTCGAAAGCTCGATCAGGTAGTGACCGCCGTACGACATCACGCTCGGCTCGACGCCCTGCAGGCCTAATTGCCGCGGCACCGAAAGCAGCTGGCAGCCCGCCGTGAGCGACGCGTCCACGACGGATTCGAGCCGCCCCTCCGGCAGAGTACCGCAGAGCACAACGGTCTCCGCCTCGGAACTGTGCAGGATCCGCGCGAACTCCCCCACGTGGCCGAGCGCTTCGGGAGCCGGAGGCACCGATACGTCCACGATTCCCACCGAGCGGTACCCGGCCTCCGCGCTCAGGGCCGGACTCTCGAGCGCCTGGCGGCAGCGCTCCGGCTCGCCCACCAGCAGCGTGGGCGCCGCGTGCTTCGCCGGCGGGGCGACGTTCGCGACGACCCGGTCCAGGGTCATCCGCTCGACGACCAGGCCGACCCAAACGAGGATCGTCGTCAGCGCGTACTGCGCCAGCGTCGCCTCGGCCCCGTCGGTC
>DATKNA010000404.1:0-8785 GCA_035541595.1 Kineosporiaceae bacterium
CGTCCAGTCCGTCGCGACCCGCCTCGTGGTCGAGCGCGAGCGCGAGCGGATAGCCTTCCGGTCGGCGTCCTACTGGGACGTCGTCGGCACCTTCGCGCCCGCCGGTCCCGGTGGGGGTGGGCCGGACGCCACCACGGGCGACTTCCCCGCCCGAATGGTGACCGT
The DNA here is from genome assembly GCA_035541595.1 of Kineosporiaceae bacterium. GTDB lineage: Bacteria > Actinomycetota > Actinomycetes > Actinomycetales > Kineosporiaceae > DATKNA01. The sequence continues at coordinate 166 of DATKNA010000404.1, forward strand.
CGAGGGCGCGCGGGTGGCGAGCGGCCGTGACTTCGACGACCGCGGGGCGCTGACCCCGGCCGCGCGCGGCGCCGGCGTCGTCCACCTGGACGAGGCCGCTGCGAGCGTGCTGGCCGAGGGGTTGGGAACGGCCGCCTTCGCCGTCCGCAGCGTGGAGGAGAAGCCGTACACCCGCCGGCCGGCCGCCCCGTTCACGACCTCCACGCTGCAGCAGGAGGCGAGCCGCAAGCTCCGGTTCTCCTCCCGGCAGACCATGCGGCTGGCGCAGACGCTGTACGAGAACGGCTACATCACCTACATGCGGACCGACTCGACGAACCTCTCGGACCAGGCCGTCACAGCGGCTCGCCGGCAGGCCGCGGAGCTCTACGGCCCCGAGTACGTCCCGACCCGCCCGCGGGTCTACCCGAGCAGGACGAAGAACGCCCAGGAGGCGCACGAGGCGATCCGGCCGTCCGGCGACGCGTTCCGGACGCCGGCACAGGTCTCGGCGCAGCTGCGCGGGGACGAGTTCCGGCTGTACGAGCTCATCTGGAAGCGGACCGTCGCCTCCCAGATGGCCGACGCCCTGGGCTCGACGGCGACGGTCAGGCTCGGCGCGACGGCCGCCGACGGGCGGGACTGCGAGTTCTCGGCGTCCGGAACGGTGATCACGTTCCGCGGCTTCCTCGCCGCCTACGAGGAGGGGCGGGACGACGACCGCACCGGACGGGCTGGTGGGGACGACGAGCAGCGCCGTCTCCCCGCGCTCGCGACCGGCGACCCGATGGCCGCGCGCGAGCTGCGCGCCGACGGCCACGAGACCTCCCCGCCGCCCCGGTACACCGAGGCCAGTCTGATCAAGGCCCTGGAGGACCGCGGGATCGGCCGGCCGTCGACGTACGAACCCACGATCCGGGTCATCCAGGACCGCGGGTACGTGACGACGAAGGGTTCGGCGTTCGTGCCGACGTGGCTCGCCTTCGCGGTGACCCGGTTGCTGGAGGAGCACTTCGAGCGGCTCGTCGACTACGACTTCACCGCGGAGATGGAGGAGGATCTCGACCGCATCGCCGCCGGCCAGGAGAATCGCGCGCACTGGCTGTCCCGCTTCTACTTCGACGCCGACGGCGGGCTCAAGCCGCTGGTGGACGACCTCGGCGAGATCGACGCCCGGGACATCAACACGATCGAGGTCGGCGACGGGATCGTCCTGCGCGTCGGTCGGTACGGCCCCTACCTCGAGGCGCCGGGGACGGAAGGCCAGGAGCCGCGGCGGGCCTCGGTGCCCGAGGAGGTCGCGCCCGACGAGCTCACCGTGGAGAAGGCACGCGAGCTGCTGCAGACGAACGCGGACGGCGACCGCGAGCTCGGCGTGGACCCGGACACCGGACGTACCGTCGTGGCGCGCACCGGGCGCTTCGGCCCGTACGTGAGCGAGGTCGTCGAGGAGGACGGCTCGTCGGTCCGGAAGGGTGCTCCGAAGCCGCGTACCGCGAGCCTGTTCAAGACCATGCGGCTGTCGACCGTGACGCTCGCCGACGCGCTCCGGCTGCTGTCCCTGCCGCGCCTCGTCGGCACCGACCCGGCGACCGGCCAGGAGATCACTGCACAGAACGGGCGCTACGGCCCGTACCTCAAGAAGGGCACCGACTCGCGGTCGCTGGCGAGCGAGGATCAGATCTTCGACATCGCCCTGGACGAGGCGCTGGCGATCTACGCCCAGCCCAAGCAGCGCGGTCGGGCGGCGGCCTCTGCGCCGTTGCGGGAGCTCGGGCCGGACCCGGCGTCCGGTGCCCCCGTCGTCGTGAAGGACGGGCGGTTCGGTCCATACGTGACGGATGGTGTGACGAACGCTACCCTGCGCAAGGACGATGTCGTGGGCTCGATCACCCTGGAGCGGGCGGCGGAGCTGCTCGCCGAGAAGCGCTCCCGCGGGCCGGCCAAGCGCGGCTCGCGGACGCCCGCGAAGAAGACGGCCGCGGCGTCGACCACGAGGAACACGACGCGGTCCGCGACCGGCCGCGCCGCCAAGCGCACCCCGGGCTGACGGCCGAGCGACCGACATCGATCCGTGACCTGGGCCACCGGGAATCGGCTGCCCAACCCGGCCCGCGGGGAGTTACCGTTCTGCTGAGGCAGCGCGGCCCGGGACCCGGTCCGACGGCCGCGCGGGAGAGCAGGACGCGGGGAGCCGCGATGAGCGCGATCAGCACACTGAGCCGCTGGGTCAGCAGCCGCACGCAGCGTTCGACCGTGGATCCCTTCAGCGCGCTCGAGGTCCAGCTCGCCCTCGGCCGGGTGGAACGGCTCATCGACGATCTGCAACGCGACCACCGGCGCTTCGCCCGCGCGCACCACCTCTACTCGGCGATCGCGGCGTACGACCGGCTCCTCGACGAGGCCTGCCGGCTGGCGGGCGTGCCCGTCCAGGAGGGCGCCGGGGATTCCCGGCGGCTCCTGGCCGAAGTCGAGCTACGGGCGCGCGGTTGGACCTGGTGAGCGCCGGGCCGGGCTCCGCGCACGCCAGTCCTTGACCGTCCCCTGCCGGCGCGAACCTGCGCCGCACCGATCCTCTCCGGACGGACCCCTGTCCGGAGAGACCCTGTCCGGATGACCCCTGTCCGGACGGACCCGGTCCGGACGGGCCCCGGCAGGAGTGCGGGCCGTTCGTGACCGGCCGGGTTGTCCGGACCCCCGACTACTCTGGCGCCGTGGCCAGGCGTCTGACCCGCCTCACTCGGGGGGCGGAGCGGTCCTCCGGAGCGGGAGGCGAGGCGTCCGACGCCGCCACCGGGGCCTCGACGTCGCCCGAGGGCCCGCCCGCCGCGGCGAGCCCGCCCGCCGCGCAGGCGCCCTCCGGTGCCGCCGCGCCAGAGGCGACCGCCTCCGGCATCGCGGGCGACGAGGACTCGCTCGCCCGGTACGCCGAGAAGTACTGGCCTGACGACTCCGCGCCCGAGCACGACGTCGGCGCGGTTCTGGGAATCACGCCCTTCCGCCGGCTCTGGCTCGCCCTCGCAGGGTCGAGCTTCGGGGACTGGCTCGGCCTCCTGGCCACCGCCGCGCTGGCGAAGAACCTGGCCAGCGGCTCCTACACGGCGCAGAACTTCGCGATCGCCGGCGTCTTCATCCTCAGGCTGCTCCCGGCCGTGCTGCTGGGGCCGATCGCCGGCGCCGTCGCCGACCGGCTCGACCGCCGCTGGACCCTCGTGCTCGGCGACATCCTGCGGTTCGCGCTCTTCGCGAGCATCCCGCTCGTCGGCACGCTCACCTGGCTGTACGTGGCGACGATCCTGATCGAATGCGTGGCGCTGTTCTGGATGCCCGCCAAGGACGCCACCGTGCCCAACCTGGTGCCGCCGAAGCGGCTCGAGGCCGCCAACCAGATCAGTCTGGTGGCGACGTACGGCACGGCCCCACTGGCCGCACTCGTCTACTCGGGCCTGGCGCTGATCACCGGGACGGTCATCGACTTCACGCCCTGGCTGCGGCTCGATCCGATCATCGCCGCGATCTGGATCGACGCGGTCACCTTCCTCATCTCGGGCCTGGTGATCTGGCGCCTCGACATCCCGCGGACGCCGTACCAGGAGCACGTTCGCGGAGAGAGCCTGTTCAGCACCATCATCGACGGGTGGCGCTTCATCGGCGCCACACCCGTCGTGCGGGGCCTGGTCATCGGGATGCTCGGCGCCTTCGGCGCGGCCGGGTTCGTCGTCGGGCTGTCACAGACCTTCGTGCAGGACCTGGGCGCCGGCCAGGCCGGGTTCGGGGTCCTGTTCGGGGCGGTCTTCGTCGGGCTGGCCGCCGGGATGTGGCTCGGCCCGCGCCTGCTCGAGGGCTTCTCCCGCCGGCGGCTCTTCGGTCTGTCGCTGATCTGCGCCGGCGGCTTCCTCATCGGGCTCGCACTGGTGCCCAGCCTGGTCGCCGCGGTCGTGTTCACCGTCCTCATCGGGGCCTGCGGCGGGATCGCCTGGGTGACCGGCTACACGCTGCTCGGCCTGGAGGTCGACGACGAGGTGCGCGGCCGCACCTTCGCCTTCCTGCAGTCCGCCGCCCGCGTCGTCCTCGTGCTCGTGCTCGCCGCCGGGCCGGCGATCGCCGCACCGATCGGCACCCACACGATCAGGCTCGCCCCGAACTTCGTCCTGACCTACAACGGCTCCGCCTGGGTGTTCCTGCTCGCCGGCGTGCTCGCGCTCGTGCTGGGGTTCACGGCCTACCGGCAGATGGACGACCGCCGCGGGGTTCCGCTCGTCACCGACCTGCTCTCGGCGCTGCGGCGCAGGGCATTCGTGCCGGCGCCGGCGCCGTCGTTCCCTAAGCGAGTGCTGCCCGGCTACCTCATCGCCTTCGAGGGCGGAGACGGCGCCGGCAAGTCCACCCAGGCGCGGATGCTGGTCGACTGGCTGCGCGCCGACCAGGGTTACGAGGTGGTGCTCACCCGGGAGCCGGGCGCGACGCCGCTCGGCGTACGGCTCCGCAGGCTGCTGCTCGACCGCGGCGAGACGCTCGAACCCCGGACCGAGGCGCTGCTCTTCGCGGCCGACCGGGCCGATCACGTGGCCTCGACGGTGCTCCCCGCGATGGAGCGCGGTGCGGTCGTGGTCACGGACCGGTACGTCGACTCGTCCGTCGCCTACCAGGGCGCGGGGCGCGGTCTGGGCGCCGACGACGTCGCCTCGCTGTCCCGCTGGGCCACCGGCGGCCTGGTCCCGGATCTCACCGTGCTGCTGGACATCCCGAGCGAATTCTCCCGGGTGCGCCGCGCCCGCGACACCGCCCGGCAGGGCGACGACCGGCTCGAGGCGCTGCCCGAGGAGTTCCACGACAAGGTCCGGGCGCGCTTCCTGGAGCTGGCGCACGCCGAGCCCCAGCGCTACCTCGTGCTCGACGCGACGCTGCCGCGCGAGGAGATCCAGGCGGAGATCCGCCGCCGGGTCCGTGACCTCCTGCCGATGTCGTCGACGCTGCGATCGCGGCTGGCCGACAAGCTCGCGCAGGAGGAGGACGATCGTCGGCGCCGGGCCGAGGCCGAGGCCGAGGTGCTCCGGCTGGATGCCGAGCTGCGCGGGCGCCGGCTCGACGAGTCGCGCGCGCTGCTGCAGACCCGCCGCCGGCTGCGCGAGGAGGCCGAGCGCGCGCTCGACGAGGCCGAGCCCTCCGCTGGCGGCGATCATGCACCCCCAGCGGATCACGCACTTCCCGCGGATCATGCACTTCCCGCGGATCACGTACCTCGTGGCGATCCTGCGCATCGTGCCGGTCGCCCGAGCGACGCGGATCAGCCGGACTCCGGCGATCAAGGCCGCTCCGACACGCCCGTGCCCACCGCCGTCCTCGACCTCGGTGACCGCCTGCCGGGGCGGGGTGAGACGCTGCAGCCGTGACTGTCTGGGACGACGTCGTCGGCCAGCCGGACGCCGTCGCCGTGTTGCGGCGCGCGGTCGAGCACGGGCCGATGACGCACGCCTGGCTGCTCACCGGCCCTCCGGGTTCGGGGCGCTCGACCGCCGCGCGGGCCTTCGCCGCCGCCCTGCAGTGCGAGCGCGGCGGCTGCGGCGCGTGCCACGAATGCAGGACGGCGCTTGCCGGCAGCCACCCCGACGTCGCGCTCGTGGCCACCGAGCACGTCTTCCTGCGCGTGGAGGACGTCCGGCCCCTCGTCACGCTGGCCCAGCAACGGCCCTCGCTCGGGCGCTGGCGCGTCGTCGTCCTGGAGGACGCCGACCGGCTCAACGACACCTCCGGGAACCTCCTGCTCAAGGCCATCGAGGAACCGCCGCCGCGCACGGTCTGGCTGCTGTGCGCACCCAGCCCGGACGACGTGCTCGTCACGCTCCGCTCACGCTGCCGGCACCTCGGTCTTCGTGTGCCGCCGGCGCGGGACGTCGCCGAGCTGCTCGTGCGGCGGCACGGCGTCGACCGCGCGGTCGCCGCGTTCGCCGCGCGAGCGGCCGGGAGTCACGTCGGCGTCGCCCGCCGGCTCGCCCTCGACGAGGGGGCGCGGATCCGGCGACGCGACGTCCTGACGTTGCCCGGCTCCCTGTCGACGGTGGGGACCGCCGTGCTCGCCGCCGCAGAGCTCGTCGCCGTGGCGGCCGAGGAGGCGAAGGCGGCCACGGCCGAGCGGGACGCCGCCGAGCGCGGGGCGCTGTTGCACTCCCTGGGCGCCGAAGGCGCCGCCACCCTGCCGCCCGCCGTCCGCGCCCAGGTCAGGCAGCTGGAGGATAACCAGAAGCGGCGGGCTACGCGGGCCCAGCGAGATGTCCTCGACCGGTCGCTCGTCGACCTGTTGTCGCTCTATCGCGACGTGCTCGTCGTGCAGCTCGGCGCAGACGTCGAACTCGTCAACGCCGAGCTCGCCGAGGAGGTCGACGGGCTGGCCCGCTCGTGCGCGCCCGACGTCACCGTCCGCCGGATGGACGCGATCGGCGTGGCCAGAGAGCGGATCTCGGCCAACGTCGCGCCATTGCTGGCCGTCGAAGCGCTCATGGTCGAGCTGCGCCCGACCCGCGATCCCGCGCAGACCGGCCGGGGTTAGCCTGCCTCGGTGACCCCCACCCTCCGCAGGCCGTCGCGCCTGCCGGGAGGTCGGCGTCCGGGGCGCACCGGCGCGGTGGTGGCGGCGCTCCTGGCTCTCCTGCTTCCGGCGACCGCGTGCTCGTCGAGCCTGGGCTGGGACGACATCGGTGACCCGACTCCCGTTGCCGACGGCGGCGTCGCGCCGGCCGGGCGGACGGACCCTGCGGCCCAGCCGGCCCTGGCCCGGTTCTACGGGCAGCGGGTCGCCTGGACGGACTGCGACGGCGGCTTCCAGTGCGCCAAGGTCACCGTGCCGGTGGACTGGGCCCATCCGGACGCCGCCACGCTCCAGCTCGCGGTTCTGCGCCGGCCGGCGACCGGGCAGCGGCTGGGATCGTTGCTGATCAACCCCGGCGGGCCGGGTGTGGGCGGCGCCTCCTGGGTACGTGAGGCGGCGGGCACGTTCGGCGGCGCGCTGCGCTCGTCCTACGACCTCGTCGGCTGGGATCCCCGCGGCACCGGTGATTCCGCACCGGTCCACTGCCTGGACGACAGTCAGCTGGGCGCCTACTACGCGGGCGACATGACGCCGGACAACGGGGCCGAGGTGCAGCAGTTCGTCGAAAGCCAGCGGGCGTTCGCCCGGGCGTGCCAGGCGCACACCGGGACGATCCTGGCTCACGTCGACACGGTGAGCACCGCGCGCGACATGGACGTGCTCCGGGCGGCGCTCGGCGACCGCGTGCTGACCTACTACGGCGCGTCCTACGGGACCTATCTCGGCGCCTGGTACGCGCAGGAGTTCCCCTGGCGGGTCGGCCGGATGGTCCTGGACGGCGCGGTGGATCCCTCGCTGACCTCCGAGCAGTACGCCCAGGGGCAGGCGTTGGGATTCACCCGCGCCGTCCGGGCCTATCTGAAGGACTGCCTATCCCAGGACGGCTGCCCCTTCCGTGGCACCGTGGACGACGCCATGAGCCAGCTGCAGGGCCTGCTCGCCCGGGCCGACACCGCGCCACTGCCGACGTCCGGCGGCCGGCAGCTCACCCAGTCCCTGATGGCGACGGGCCTGGCGCAGGGCATGTACGCGCAGGCGCTGTGGCCGACGGTGACCCAGGGGATCACCCAGGCGATGCGCGGTGACGGGAGCCAGCTGCTTGCGCTGTCGGACCAATACACCGACCGGGACTCGCACGGACGCTACGGCGAGGACCTCACCGCCTACAGCCCGATCTACTGCCTGGACCACGCCCCATCCGGAACCGTCGACCAGGTGCTCGCCCGGGCCCGGGTGTTCGGCGCGAGCTACCCGCCGCTGGGAGACTTCATCGCGACCGGGGACGTGCAATGCGTGGTGTGGCCGCTGCGCGCCGTCGTGCCCGCGCAGCGGCTCACGGCACGTGGCGCCGCACCGATCGTCGTCATCGGGACGACGGACGACCCAGCCACGCCCTACGAGTGGGCGAAGTCCCTGGCGTCGCAGCTGTCGTCGGCCCGGCTGCTGACCCGGACCGGTCAGGGGCATGCCGCGTACCGACAGGGCAACCCCTGCATCGACCGGGCGGTGGACCGGTACCTCGTCCAGGGCACGCTCCCCGCTGCCGCCCAGGTCTGCCCGTGATCAAGGAATACCTGGCGATCAAGGAATTCGTGGCGTGGGTCGGGCCCCGTGCTCCCCGGAGGGCGTGGCTCGCCGGGGCGTGACCGGCGGAGGGAAGCCGAGTAGGCCCGTATACTCGTGGACCGTGCCGCCGAGGCGGCACACGCCGCCTTAGCTCAGTCGGCCAGAGCGACGCACTCGTAATGCGTAGGTCGTGGGTTCGATTCCCACAGGCGGCTCCGACAAAATCCCAGCTCAGAGGCTGTTCGTGGCTACTCTGACTGACTGGAGCGACCCGCCAGCGCCTCTGTAGTCCGCACCTAGTCCGCACTGGTCAAGGAGTTGCGCGGGCGGACGGGGTGACGATCAGGTGTGATCGGTGCTTCCCTCGTCTACGCTGATCGTCTCAACTTCGGCCGATCCCGGTCGATGTGTCGGTACCGAGAGGTTCACTGTCGTAGCGTTGAGTCGTGACCACGGATGCGGAGACGGCCATGATCACCAAGGACACGC
>DATKNA010000405.1:0-5159 GCA_035541595.1 Kineosporiaceae bacterium
GCCGGCGGTGCCGCCGTACTCGTCGACCACGACCGCCATTTGGAGGCCCTGCTGACGCAAGGCCCGCAGCAGGGGCTCGAGCCGCACGGTCTCGGGCACCCGGACGGCGTCGGCCATGAGCGCCTCGACGGGGACCGCCCCGCGGCGGTCCCGCGGGACACCGATCGCGGACTTGAGGTGGACGACGCCGACGACGTCGTCGAGCCCGACCGCCACGACGGGGAACCGGCTGAAACCCGTGCGGCGGGCCGTCGCGACGACGTCCGCCGCGCTGTCGCCGCGACGGGCGACCTGCATGCGCACCCTCGGGGTCATGACGTCGGCGGCGGTGCGGTCGGCGAAGTCCAAGGAGCGCGTGATGATCTCGGCTGTGGTCTCGTGGAGCGTCCCGACCTGCGCGGAGCGGCGCACGAGGGCGGCGAGCTCGTCCGGCGTCCGGGCACTGGAGAGCTCCTCCTGCGGCTCGACGCCGACCGCGCGGAGCACCCGGTTGGCGCTGCCGTTGAGCACCGTGATGAGCGGCCGCACCGCGCGGGTGAACATCCTCAACGGGCCCGCGACGACCTTCGCGGTCGGCAACGGGGCCGAGATGCCGAGATTCTGCGGCACCAGTTCCCCGAAGAGCATGGAGAACACGGTCGCGATGAACAGGCCCAGAGCAGCGGCCAGCGGCTGTGCCAGCGCGGTTGACGCGCCGAGGTCGTGCAACGGCGGCTCGAGGATCGTGGCCAGCGAGGGTTCGACGAGGAAGCCGACGACCAGCGTCGTCACCGTGATGCCGACCTGCGCACCGGACAGCTGCGTGGACAGGGTCCGGACGGCGGCGAGCACGCCCTCCGCCCGTCGATCGCCGGCCGCGACCGCCCTCTCGACGGTCGGCCGGTCGACGCTGACGAGGGAGAACTCGCCCGCCACGAAGAACGCCGTGCCGACCGTGAGGAGGACGCCGAGGCCCACGAGGAGCCATGCGGTCACCGGGAGGACCTCTCAGTGCGCGTTCGAACGCGCTGGGTCGACGAAGAGAACGACCACGAGTTTACCGCCTGCGACCTCGTCGATCATGCATCGCCCCTCGCCACACTCCTCCCCGTGATCATGCAGTCCCCGCTGATCATGCAATCCGTGTCGATCAAGTGACGACCGCTCACTTGATCGACACGGATTGCATGATCAGCGGAGATTGCATGATCACGGAAATGTCGAGGACGTCACCACCCCGACGGCAGGGGACGACCCTCCTCGAAGCCGGCCCCCGTCTGCACGCCGACCACCGCCCGCTCGGCGAACTCGCCCAACGTTGCCGCACCCACGTACGTGCAGGCCGACCGCACGCCTGACGTGATGTGGTCGAGCAGGTCCTCGACCCCGGGACGAGCCGGGTCGAGGTACATCCGGGACGTCGAGATCCCCTCGTCGAACAGCCCCTTGCGAGCCCGGTCGAAGGGGCTGTCCCCCGCCGTGCGGGCCGCCACCGCCCGTGCCGAGGCCATACCGTAACTCTCTTTGTAGGCCCTCCCCTGCTCGTCCAGGAGCAGATCGCCCGGGCTCTCCGAGGTCCCGGCGAACCACGAGCCGATCATCACCTGGCTCGCGCCAGCGGCGAGCGCGAGAGCGACGTCCCGCGGGTGGCGCACGCCACCGTCCGCCCAGACGTGCCGGCCGAGCCGACGTGCGGCGGCAGCACACTCCACCAGGGCGGAGAACTGCGGACGACCGACGGCCGTCAGCATCCGCGTGGTGCACATGGCGCCGGGGCCGACGCCCACCTTGACGACGTCGGCTCCCGCCGCGACGAGGTCGCGCACGCCGGCGGCGGTCACCACGTTGCCGGCCACGACCGGCACCTGCGGGTCGAGACCGCGCACGAGCCGCAGCGCCTCGAGCATCCGCTCCTGGTGACCGTGCGCGGTGTCGACCACGAGGACGTCGGCCCCCGCCTCCAGCACGCCCTTGGCCTTCGCCTCGACGTCTCCGTTGATCCCGATCGCGACGCCGACCCGTAGGCGGCCGTCGGCGTCCAGCGCCGGGGAGTAGATCGTCGACCGCAGCGCGCCCGTCCGGGTCAGGACGCCGGCCAGCCGGCCGTTCCGGACGACGGGCGCGAACTTGCGCCGGGCGGCGTGCAGCGAGGAGAACGCGGCCCGCAGACCCTCCGCGCTCTCGACGAGCGAGGCCTCCAGCGTGAGCGGGTCGCGGGACATGACCGCGTGCAACTGGGTGAACCGGTCGACACCTCGGCAGTCCGCCTCGGTCACGACACCCGACGGGCGCAGCTGCTCGTCGACGACGACGACCGCGCCGTGCGCCCGCTTGGGCAGCAGGTGGAGGGCGTCGATGACCGTGTCCTCCGGTCCCAGGGTCAGGGGCGTGTCGAGGACCGGGGACGCCGCCTTGACCCGGGCGACGACGTCGGCGACGACCTCCAGCGGGACGTCCTGCGGCAGGACGCCGATCCCGCCGCGGCGCGCGATGGTCTCGGCCATCCGCCGTCCCGTGACGGCGGTCATGTTCGCCGCCACGACCGGGATCGTCGTCCCCGTGCCGTCGTCGCTGGCGAGGTCGACGTCCAGGCGCGATGCGACGGTCGACCGGGTGGGCACGAGGAAGACGTCGGCGTACGCGAGGTCGCGGTGCGGGCCGGTGTCGGACGGGAGATCGGAGCGAAGGAAGTGCACGGAGGACACTCTCGGAAGCAGGGAGGGGCCGACAGGAAAGGATCGCACGATGGACGGCGCGGACCCCAATCCCGCGGGCTACTCCGGTAGCCCGCTGCACCGCAAGCTCGGTGTCAAGCCCGGCGCGCGGGTGCTCGTCGTGGCAGCGCCGCCGGAGTTCGACCTCGGGCTGCTCGCGCCCCCCGACCTCGACGTCGAGCTGGTCACGGTCGGCGGGGAAGAGCCCACCGGCACGGCGTGCGGCCACGAAGGGCGCCGGCGAACCCTGGAGCCCCCGGCCGGTGTTCTTCTGATCTTCTGTCCCGACTCCGCCCGTCTGGTCGCCCGACTGCCGTCTGGGATGGCGCTCACCGCCCCCGGTGGCAGGTGCTGGGTGGCGTGGCCGAAGCGCGCTTCGGGAGTGCCGACCGATCTGACCGAGGACGTCGTCCGCGCCGCCGCACTCGCCGTCGGATGGGTGGACGTCAAGGTGGCGGCCGTCGACCGAATATGGTCGGGTCTGTGCCTGATGCGCCGCACGAGTGGGCCGTCGACGTCCGGGGTCTGACGAAGTTCTTCGGCGACGTGGTCGCCGTCCGGGACCTGTCGTTCAGCGTGGTGCCCGGGCGGGTGACCGGCTTCCTCGGCCCGAACGGCGCCGGCAAGACGACGACGCTGCGGATCATGTTGGGACTCGTCCGGGCCACCCGCGGGACGGCGACCATCGGCGGCCGCCGCTACGTGGATCTACCCAGCCCGCAGACGACCGTGGGGGCCGTGCTCGAGGCCAGCAGCTTCCACCCCGGCCGCACCGCCCGGGACAGCCTGCGCGTGGCCGCGCGGCCGTCCGGGATCGCCGACGAGCGCATCGAGGAGCTCCTCGCGCTGGTCGACCTGACGCCGGCCGCAGGGCGGCGTGTCGGCGAGTTCTCGCTCGGGATGCGCCAGCGCCTCGGCCTGGCCCAGGCCCTGCTCGGCGACCCCGGCGTGCTGATCCTCGACGAGCCCGCCAACGGACTCGACCCGGAGGGCATCGCCTGGCTGCGGGGATTCCTGCGGTCGCTGGCGGCCCAGGGGCGGACCGTCCTCATCTCCAGCCACGTGCTGAGTGAGGTCCAGCAGACCGTCGACGACGTCGTGATCATCACGCGCGGCCAGCTGGTGCGGTCGGGCCGGCTCGAGGAGCTGTCCGGCGCCGGGTCGGTCCGCGCCGTGACGCCGGACGCCGCTGGTCTCGTGGTGGCCTTGACGGCGGCCGGGATCGAGGCGCGCGCGCCGCTGCCGGAGGAGGTACTGGCACGGGGGACGACGCCGGCCGCCGTGGGGCACACCGCGTTCACCGCCGGGATCGAGCTGCACGGCCTGGGGCCCGCCGCCAGCGACCTCGAGACCATCTTCCTGCGCCTGGTGGAGGATCGGGAGACTGCCGCTACGCCAACGTCGGCGCCGCCCCCGACAGCTCCCCCGTCCGAGCCCGTGCCCGCCGTCCAGGGTGCGCCGGCGGCGTCGCCGTCCGCGACACCGGATTCACCGGCGGCGTCGCCGTCCGCGACACCGGATTCGCCGGCGGCGTCGCCGTCCGCGACACCGTATTCGCCGTCGGCGTCGCCGTCCGCGCCGGCGGGCCCCCGGAGCACCGAGGGTGGTGCCTGATGACCGTGACCTCCGCCCCGGCCGGCACCGGCCGTCCCGCCCCGCTCAGCCGGCTGGTCGACACCGAGCTCCTGAAGCTGCGCACGACCCGCGTCTGGTGGGGTCTGCTCATCGCCGGCGTCTCGCTGGCCTTCCTCAACTCGGGGTTGCTGGCCGGGACCGCCGGGCTCGCGCTCGGGAACGGCGCGGCACCCAGCCCCACGCCGCGGGACCCGGCGATGCTGCGATCGATCTACACAGGCGGGTTCACCTACGGGTACGTGATCGCCCTCTGCCTCGGCGTGCTGGGAATGGCCGGCGAGTACCGGCACCAGACGATCACGCCGACGCTGCTCGCCGTGCCGCGCCGCGGGCGGCTCGTGGGGGCGAAGCTCGTCGCGTACATGCTCGCGGGTCTCGGCTACGGCGTCGTGATCATCCTGGCCGGCGCCGCCCTCGGTGCGGTGATCGTGGCCGCGCGTGGTTACCCGCTGGGGCTCGGCGGATCCGGCGTGGGTCGGGCTGTCGGGCTGTCGATGGTCGGGTGCTCCCTCTGGGCGGTATTCGGGCTGGGCGTCGGGACCCTCATCCGCAACCAGGTCGCCGCGCTGTTCGTCGCGATCGGGGTCGCCGTGCTCATCGCCCCGCTGCTCGCCTTGGGGCTGCAGGCCGCGCACGCGGGCTCCGTGGCGCAGTACCTGCCCAACCAGGCGTCGGCAGCGCTGGTCCAGGGCGCGAACGGCGGGTTCGAGCAGCAGCTCCTACCCTGGTGGGGCGGGCTGCTGGTCCTGCTCGGCTACGGCGTCCTGTTCGCCGTGCTCGGGGTCGCGCTGACGACGCGACGCGACGTCACCTGACCTCCCGACCTCCCGA
>DATKNA010000406.1:0-11733 GCA_035541595.1 Kineosporiaceae bacterium
CGCCGCAACCACTATCGGGTCCGGTCCGGCCTGCCCCTGCGGCACCGGGTCGAGCAGCCGCATCAGGTGGGCGAGGTGCTCGCCGTCCTGACCCCTCCCGTGATCAAGGAATAGATGGCGACGACGGCGAGCCGTGATCGCCACCCATTCCTTGATCACGGGAGGGGCGGGCGAAGCGCAACTTCCAGGGCATCAACGCCGACTCGGCCTGCACGCGCAGGCTCATCTTCGAGGCACCGTGCACGCGCTCCTCGAACCGGATCGGCACCTCGACGATCCGGATCCCGTGCTGCCCACAGCGGTGGAGCAGCTCCACCTGGAACGAGTACCCGTCGCTGCGCACCGAGCCGAGATCGATCGTCCGGAGCGTCGAGGCCCGCCAGGCCTTGAAGCCGGCCGTGGCGTCGCGGACCCCGAGTCGCAGGACCGCGTTGACGTAGATGTTCGCCCACGTCGAGAGCGCCTTGCGGTGCCAGGGCCAGTCCGTCGCCGTCGACCCGCCGGCCACGTATCGCGAGCCGAGGACGACCCCGGCGTCCGTCGTACGGAGGGTCTCGATCATGACGGGGACGACCGACGTGGGGTGCGACAGGTCGGCGTCCATCTGGACGACGACGTCCGCGCCCCGGTCGAGCGCTCTGGTCATCCCCTCCACGTAGGCCCGGCCGAGGCCGGTCTTCTCGGTGCGGTGCAGCACGTCGACGGCGCCCGGGTACTCGACCGCCAGCTTGTCCGCGACGTCGCCGGTGCCGTCCGGGGAGTTGTCGTCCACGACGAGCACCTCCAGGCCGGGAAGGCCGAGGCCCATCAGCTGCCCGACCAGCACGGGCAGGTTCTCGCGCTCGTCGTACGTCGGCACCACGACGATGGTCTTGCCGGGAGCGTCCACCATGTGCGGGGACGCTACCCGGCCAGGCTGTGTCCGCTGACCCGGACGGCACCATGGCAACCATGGTCTTACGTGAGGTGGAGCCACGCGACGTGCCTGAGCTCTACAGGCATCAGGCGGATGTCACCGCATCTCGGCTGGCGGCCGTGGTGTGGCGTGATCGGGGGGCGCACGCCGCGCACCTCGCCAAGATCCTCGCCGACCCCGAGGTCGTGATCCGCACCGTCGACGTCGACGGGGTCGTGGCCGGTCTCGTGCTGAGCTTCCCGCGGGAGGGCGTCCGGGAGGTCGGCTACTGGCTGGGGCGCGAGTTCTGGGGGCGGGGACTCGCGTCACAGGCCCTCGCCGAGTTCCTGACGGTCGACGCCAACCGCCCCCTGTACGGCGTCGTCGCCGAGCACAACCACGCGAGCCGGCGGGTGCTCGAACGCAACGGCTTCGTCCTCGCCGGACGCGAGGAACCGGATCCGCGGCTCCCGCCCGACATCGCGGCTCCCCTCCTCGTGCTGCGCCTCGACACGACGCACCGACCCACACCACCCTCAGGCGGGGGTCAGCTGCGCCTCGCCGAGCCACAGGTCGAGCACGCCGGCCGCCGGGCCGCTGCCGACGACCACCACCACCCTCCCCTCCCAGCCGCCGTCGACGGCGCGCCACCCGACGACGACCCCGGGCCACCGACCGGGCGCGGCGGGTGGATCCGTGACCCAGCAGTGGCGCGGCGGGAACCGGGTGCGGTCAGCGTCCGGCGCGGAGGGATCGCGGGTGGGGCGCCGACCGGCCGAGGCTCGCTCGCTCTCCCGAGCCGCACGGAAGGCGTCCGCGCTGCGCCGCGCCTCCTGCCTCCCCCACCCGCCGCTGCCCATGTCTCCATGATGACCCGCATCGAACAGATGTTCTAGCGCTGCGACTCTCACGCGGCGCCGACGTAGCATCAGGCGTGGCCCTGCTCGAGCGGGAACACCAGCTGCGCGCCGTGTCGGCCTACCTGGGTGACGCCGCCGCCGGCCACGGCCGCCTGGTCTTCGTGGGCGGGGAGGCCGGGGTCGGCAAGACGACCTTCGTGCGGCACGCGGTGGCGGGCGCGGCCGACGCCGCGCGGTCGGCGTCCGGAAGCTGTGACGGATCGTCCACCCCTGCGCCGCTCTCTCCGCTCGTCGACATGCTCCCCGCCCTGCCCACGGACGTCTGGCCCGCCGGCGCCGACCGCCACGAGATCTTCGCGCGGCTGGTGTCGGCGCTGCGGACGCCGCCCACGCCGCAGCCGTACCTGCTGGTGCTCGAGGACCTGCACTGGGCCGACGAGGCCACCCTCGACCTCGTGCGCCACCTCGCCCGCCGCGTCCACACGCTCAGCGCCCTGATCCTCGTGACCTACCGGCCCGAAGACCTCCACGCCGACCACGGCCTGCGCCTGGTCATGGGTGAGGCCGCCACGGGCTCAGGCGTCCGCCGGATCGACGTCGCGCCGCTGTCCGCCGACGGCGTCCGGGCCCTGGCGCGGGAGCACCAGCCCTGGCAGGCGGACGACGACGTCGAGCGGCTGTACCGCGTGACCCGCGGGAACCCGTTCTTCGTCACGGAGGTCCTCGCCGCCGCCGGCGGTGACCTCCCCGGGAGCGTCCGCGACGCCGTCCTGGCCCGGACGGCCCGGCTCTCGCCCGCCGCCCGTCGCGTCGTCGACGTGGCGTCCCTGGCCGGTCCCCGCGCCGAGCTCGAACTCCTGGAGACCCTGCTCGGCCCCGACCTGGCGGCGATCGACGAGCCGCTGGAGCGCGACATCCTGCGCCTCGCCGCCGGAGTCGTGACGTTCCGTCACGAGCTGGCCCGGCAGGCAGTCGCCGAGCAGGTCCCGGCGTACCGGCGTCTGGCGACGCATCGGCAGATCCTCGCGGCGCTGGAGTCGGCGACGGCGGGGACGCCGGTGGGTCCGGCCCGGCTCGCCCACCACGCGGAGGCCGCCGACGCGGCCGCCGCCACCGTCGAGTACGCCGGCGCGGCAGCCCTCCGGGCCGCGGCGCTGGGCGCGCACCGCGAAGCGGTCCTGCAGTACCACCGCGTGATGCGGCACGCCGACGGCTTCGACGAGGCCCGGCGTGCCGACCTGCTGAGCCGGCTCTCGTACGAGTGCTACCTGACGGACCTGGGGCACGAAGCGCTCGCGGCACGGGAGGAGGAACTGGGGATCCGGGCCCGCCTCGGCGACGTCATCGGCGTCGGCGACGTGCAGCGTTGGCTCTCCCGGCTCAACTGGTTCCTCGGCCGGGGGGCGGCGGCGCAACGGCACGCCGACCTGGCGGTTGATGCCCTGCGCCGCACCGAGTCCCTCGAGCTCGCGATGGCGTACAGCAACCAGGCGCAGCTGGCCATGCTCCGGGGCGACCTCGAGGTCACCCGGGACTGGACCTCCCGCGCGCTGGACGTGCTCGGCCGCCTCCCGGAGAGCGACCGGCGCACCGAGACCATGGTGCACGTGCTGAACAACCTCGGGACGGCGGAGCTGGTCTCGGGTGACGCGGAGCGCGGGCGGACGATGCTCGCGAGCAGTCTCGAGCAGGCCCTGACGGCGGAACTCCACGAGCACGCGGCCCGCGCCTACTGCAACATCGCGGCGAGCTCCGTGCTGCGTCGCGACCACGAGCACGGCCAGTCCTATCTCGATGCCGGTCTGGACTACTGCCTCGAGCGCGACCTGGACTCCTGGAGCCTGTACCTGCAGGGCTGGCAGTCGCAGCTGCTCCTCGACCGGGGCGACCCGAATCGGGCCTGCGCCGTCGCCGAGTCGGTGATCCGGCGACCGGAGGTCGCCCCGATCAGCCTCGTCGGCCCGCTGACGGTGATCGCGAGGGCCAGGATCCGCGCCGGCGACGACGGCTGGCGGGCGCCGCTGGAGCGCGCGGCGGAGCTCGCCGAGCAGACGCGCGAGCTGCAACGGCTCGGCCCGGTGGCTGCCGCCCGCTGCGAGGCGGCATGGGTCGTCGGGGACCTCGACGCAGCTCACCGTGAAGCCCAGCGGGTGTGGCAGCGGGTTCTGCCCACCGACTCCCCCTGGGACCGGGGCCTGGTGGCGACCTGGCTCCCGCCGGAGGTCGGGGTCACCCCTGCGACCCTCGCCCCGCCGTACGAGCTGGAGCGCGCCGGGCGCTGGCCGGAGGCGGCAGCGGCCTGGGAAGACCTCGGCAGCCCGTTCGAGCAGGCCATGGCCCTCGCCCGCAGCGGCGTCGGCGACCTGGTCGCCCGCTCCGTGCCGCTGTTCGAGGCGATCGGTGCGGACGCGGCCGCCACCCGGTCCCGCGCGCTGCTGCGGTCCCTCGGCCTGCCCGGGCCGCGGGCGCCGCGGCCGGCGACCCGGGCGCATCCGGCCGGCCTCACCGCGCGCCAGGCCGAGGTGCTGGTGCTGGTGGGCCAGGGCCTCTCGGACGCCGACATCGCCGAGCGGCTCGTGCTGTCCCGGCGGACTGTCGAGCACCACGTGGCGGCCATCCTGGCGAAACTGGGCGTGGCGACACGACGGGAGGCGGCGGCGCGAGCGGCTCCGGGGGGTCCGTCGGGGGGTCCGTCGGAGGGTCCGTCGGGGGGTCCGCCGGGGGGTCCGTCGGGGGGTCCGCCGGGGCGTCGACGGGGGCGGCCGGCAGCGCGCGCCCGGACCGGCCTGGAGGCCAATCTGGGTACCGCCTCACCGTCGAATGGGTAGTCGCTCCCGATCCGGCACCCGCCGGGCCGGGGATAGACCAGAGGTGTCATATCGAGCGGCGCCGGGCCGGTCCCGGCCGGGCGCCACGGCACGAAGGAACGAGATGCCTCTCTTCATGGACATCCACCGCCTCGGCGAGGTCGGCATGGACGACGTCGCCAAGGCGCACCAGGCCGACCTGGCCACGCAGGGCGACCACGACGTCAACTACCTGCGCTACTGGGTCGACGAGGGCAAGGGACAGGTCTTCTGCCTGGTCGAGGCGCCGGACGCCGTCGCCGCCGAGACGGTGCACCGCGAGGCGCACGGCCTCGTCGCGGACGAGATCTTCCAGGTTCAGGAGGGTGCCTGAGTGCCTGATCGGCCGGGTCGGGTCCGTCGGTGGGCGCGGCTAGAGTGCCCCTGACAGCGGCCGGTCGGTCCGGGAGCCGCTGTCGGGCGGGAGGAGACGATGGCGAGACCGGGCGGCACGTTGCCGGCACAGCGGTTCGATCAGCTCGTCGAGGCATTCGCCGGCCGCCCGGGGGTCACGGCGCCGGGTGAGAGCCGGCCTCGCTTCGGCTCCTCGGCGCTCAAGGTCGACGGATCGATCTTCGCGATGCTGACCCGCGACGAGCTCGTGGTCAAACTCCCGGGGGCCCGCGTCGCCGAACTCGTCGCGTCCGGGGCGGGGCGACCGTTCGACGCGGGCAAGAGGTCGCCGATGAAGGAGTGGGTTGTCGTCGCCGGCCTCGATGTCCAGGACTGGCGGGTCCTCGCGGAGGAGGCGCTCGCCTTCGTCGGTGGCAGCCGCGGCGGACCCTGACGACGGGCGGGCGGCGACGCTGCGAGGGTCCGGCCGCCGCCCGGCCCGCGAGATGCCGGTGCACGGCCAGGTCGAGCCGCTGTGCGCTGCACCGCATCGGGTGTATCCGGTGCGGTGCAGTGTGACGGCGCCCACGCAGAGCCACCCGCGAGCGGTCAGCGGCCGGGCGATCGCAGGACCGTCAGCGCCATCCTCGGGCAGAGCGCCACCGCTTCCTCGGCATCCGGGACGTCGCGTGCGTGGAGCAGGATCTCCGACCCGCCGTCGCGCGGGCGGGGGTAGCCCCAGTCGTCCGTCGTCAGGCGGTGCGGCAGCAGCTCCAGACATGCGCCGCGCGCCTCGCACGCGGTCCAGTCGATGTGCAGCCGCGCTGCCGTGCGGTCCCGGGTGCGTGTCCCGCTCACACCGCCCGCCTCACCGTGCAGCCACCGCGGAGGTGGTGCCTCACCTCGTCGTCAAAGGTCGTCACCGTGCTGTGGACGAACCGCGCGGCCCCGTCCGGGTGGGCGCACGCGCCGCGGCCCCGCACCATCGAGATGACCCGTTCGATCTCCGTCGGCAGGCCGGGCGACGTCTCGCAGGCGGCGAGCCGTGCGAGCAGGTCGGCCACCCGGGGTAGCCCGAACAGACACGGCCCGCACTGCTGCGCGCTCGCGTCGGCGAGGTACCGCGCGATCTGGGCACCCGCGACGAGCCCGCAGACCCGCGTCGGCAGCGCCAGCACGACGCCGGCACCCAGATCGGCGCCGAGCGGCCGCAGCCAGGGTCGGGCGAGCGGCACGTCGGCGTGGTCCGGCCAGGTCAGCCAGGTCCCGAAGTAGCCGCCGAGCAGCACCGCCCGCACCGGCTCCGACAGGCCGCCGCCGATGGCCAGCAGGTCACCGAGCGACATCCCGTGCGGGGCTTCGACGACGCCGGGGCGCACCACAGCCCCCCCGAGGGTGGCGAGGAAGGTTCCGGGATCCTCGGGGACGCCGACGGACCGGTACCAGGCCGGCCCTCGGCGGGCCAGCAGCGCGAGGTGGGCGAGGGTCTCGACGTTCTGCACCAGAGTCGGGCGGCGTCTCACGCCCCGCTCGAACACACGCTCGGGCGCGCCGGAGGGCACCGCGGGCCGGCCCTGGACGGCGGCCGCCGCGGCCGACTCCTGCCCCGCGACGAAGGTGCCGGACGCCTCCACGACCTCGACGGGCACCGTGTCGAGGCCGGCGCGGGCGCGTTCGGCCAGGGCCGCCGCCACCGCGTCGCCGCTCCCGGCGTCGCGGGCGTAGACGTGCGCCTGCCGTGCGCCGACGGCGCGAGCTGCGAGTTGGACGCCGTCGAGCACGAGGTGCGGGCCGTGCCGCAGGAGGTAGGCGTCCTTGCCGCTGCACGGCTCGCCCTCGCCGCCGTTGGCGATCACGACCGCTGGGCCGCCGGGTGCGGCGGCGACGCTCTCGAGCTTCCGGGCGGTCGGGAAGCCTGCGCCGCCTCGACCGGTGAGACCGGCGGTGCGCGCCAGGGCGACGATCGCCGACGGGTCGAGGCGGGGCCACGCCCCGAGGGAGCGCAGGTGCGCGTCGAGGTCCCCCACCGATGCGGCGACGAGCCCGTACAGGCCCGCCGAGACGCCGACGGGTGCGATGGTCGGGCCGGTCACGACAGACCTCCGACGCCCGAGCTCGTCGCCATCCGCGGCTGCTGCTCGCTCTGGAGTCCTCGCCGAGGGTCGGTGACGGTGAGGCGCCACAGCACGGCTGCCGCGACGGTCACGGTGCAGACCAGCGCGATCCAGCGGAACCACGTCGTCGAGGCGTCGGTGCCGGTGCCGAGCGTGTGCAGTAGGGCGATCGGCCAGGCTGCGTAGGTCGCCCAGTGCACGGTGCGCCACGCCCGCCGCCCGATCCGGTCGCGCAACAGGCTGGTGACGACGACCGCGACGAGCAGGTCGAGCGCGAGGGTGCCGAGGCCCAGCCACAGCGGTCGGTAGGCCCCGGCGAAGGGCAGCACGACGTCCACCAGACGCAGCTGGGCGTACGGGTCGAGGAGCAGCGTTCCGACGTGCACCGCCAGCAGGGACGTCGCGAGCAGGCTCGCCGTCCGGTGCAGCTGGTGCACGCCGAACCGGGGCAGCCCGGCGAGCGGACGGCCCGATCGGACACCGATGCCCAGCGCGACCGCGATCGTGAAGAGCACGAGGGCGGTGACGCCCGTGCCGCGACCGAGGTACCAGAACGCACTGGCCAGCACCGCGTTCACGCCGGATCCCCCCCGGACGCCGGCCAGCCGGCGAGGCGGACGACCTCGCCGCCTGCGGTGACCAGTCGGCTCGGCCGGCTCGCGCGGGTCAGCAGAGCGAGTGCCCGGGAACCACGCACGATCGCGGCGGTGCTGAGCGTGTTGGCCTCCACACAGGTCGGCGCAGCGACCGACGCCGTCCGGAACACCGGCTCGGCCGGCATACCCGTGACCGGGTCGACGATGTGGTGGAGCACCCGGGTGTCCCGGACCCAGCGGCGCGACAGCGTGCTCGACGTGGCGAGGGCGGCGCCCGCGGGCAGGGTCACCACGTCGGCCGGCTCGTCCGGCCCGTCCTGCACGAGGACCCGCCAGCCGCCCTCGGGCGCGTGACCTGCCGTGGCGATGTCTCCGCCCAGGGCGACCAACACCCCGAGGGCACCGGGGCGGCCGGGTCCCAGCCGTGCGGCGACGAGCGCGGCGGCCCGGTCGGCGGCCCAGGCCTTGGCGGTCGCACCGAGGTCGAGCTCAACGCCGGGCGGCACGCGGACGTAGCCGTCGCCGAGCTCGACGTCGCGCCAGCTGGTCCGACGACGCACGGTGACCCGGACACGACCGCCATCCAGGGGGAGCGTGCGCAGGTCGCGGTCGTAGCCGAGGTCTGCGACCGCCCGGCCGACCGTGGGGTCGACGTCGCCGTCGGTGCGCCGCGCGGCCTCGAGGGCGGCGGCGAGCAGGGCGGTCAGCGTCGAGCTGACCGCGACGGGGCGGCCGCCGGCGCGGGGTAGCCCGGCAACCTCGGCGTCGGGCCGGAACCGGCTGGCGGCATGCTCGACGTCGTCGCAGACGCCCTGGACGAGCTCCCGCGCGGCGCCCAGGCGCGACGGATCGGTCACGACGACGCGCGCGGTGGTGCTCCACAGCTGCCACTGCGCGGTGGCGTCGTCGACGGGGAGGGTCTCGACGAGGGGCATCTCACGACCCCCCGGAGGTCGCCTGCGAGCCGCCGCTGGAGGGTCCCAACTGGACCGAGCCGGAGCCCCACGTGGTCGAACCCGAGCCGGAGGTCGTGCCCGAACCGGTTCCCGAACTCGTCCCCGAACCGGTTCCCGAACTCGTCCCCGAGCTCGTCCCTGACCTCGTGCCCGTCGAGCTGCTCGTCGTGCCCGTGCTGCTCGTCGACGCCTGGGCGACGGCCGCGACGGCGAGCGAGGCGGCGACGCCGCCGACGACGAGCGCGCCGCGGGCGGCCGCCGTCCGGCGACGTCCGGCTTCGCGAGCCTCGTGACCGGTCCGAACGTCCCAGACGTCCCGAACGTCGCGGGCGGGGGATCTGTCTCCCTGGGGTGTGCTCATACCCTTACGGTGGACGACGGCCATGTGGCGGCCGTGAGACAGCGCTATGCGCTCGCTGTGGGTGTGAGGAAGCTCAGGACGTGCGCAGGAAGGCGCACGGTGAACGCCGTCCGCCCCGGCCGGCTCTCCACCGCGACGGACCCGCCATGTGCCTCGACGACGGCGGCGACGATGGCGAGGCCGAGCCCGGTGCTTCCGGCGCCCCGGGTCCGCGAGCCCTCGCCGCGGGCGAATCGCTCGAAGACGTCCGGCAGCAGCTCGGGCGCAATCCCGGGGCCGTCGTCGACGACCGCCAGGACCGCCTGCCGCGCGGCAGAGCCTCCGGGAACCGTGAGGCTGACGCTGACCGTCGTCCCGGGCGGGGTGTGCGAGCGCGCATTGGCGAGCAGGTTTCCGACGACCTGGTGGAGCCGCGACTCGTCGCCGAGGACCTCGACGACGTCGTCGGGCACATCGAGATGCCAGACGTGATCAGGGCCCGCGGCGTGCGCGTCGCCGACCGCGTCGACGACGAGCCGGGTGAGATCTACGGGCGCGGAGTCGAGCGGTCGCCCGGCGTCCAGCCGGGCGAGCAGGAGTAGGTCGTCGACGAGCTCGCTCATCCGCTCGGTCTGGGAACGGACCCGGGACAACGCGTGCGCCACGTCGTCCGGCAGGTCGGTGCCGCCGGAGAGCTGGGCGTACTCGGCGTACCCGCGGATCGAGGCGAGGGGTGTGCGCAGCTCGTGGCTGGCGTCCGCAACGAACTGGCGGACCCGCGTCTCGCTGGCATGCCGGGCGGCGAGCGCCGCGCCGACGTGGCCGAGCATGCGGTTGAACGCGAGGGCCACCTGGCCGACCTCGGTGCGCGGGTCGGCGTGGACGTCCGGTACGCGCTCCGCCAACGCGACGTCCCCGCGGTCGAGTGGCATCGAGCTCACCCGGCGAGCGGTCGCGGCGACCCGGCGCAGGGGCGCGAGGTTGCGCCGGACGATGACCGAGCCGACGACGGCGGCGATCACCAGCCCGGAGCCGGCGACGATGACCTCGACCAGGACGAGCTGGTAGATCGTGTCGTGCACCCCGCTGAGGGGCAGGCCGGCGATGACGACGTCGCCGTCCGGCGACCGCTGCGCGGTCAGCCGGTACTCGCCCAGGCCCGGGATCGTGCGGGTCTGCACGGTGTCGTTGATCGGGAAGTCCGCGAGCGCCGCCTGCTGCTCGGTGGTCAGCGTGACGGGACGCGGGGAGCCCTCGGCCAGGCGGCCGGACGCGACCACCGACGCGCGGACGATCCGCTCCCCCACGGTCCCGACGGGCAGGCCCGGGGCGTCGAGGAAGGCGAGCGGGTTCGCCTGCACGCGCGTGCTCCCCGGTGGCGGGCCCTCACCGTCCGGCTGGTACTCGCCGGCGTCGCCGTCCCGGGCGGTGTAGGCCCGGCTGGTGACGGCCTTGACCTGGACGTCGAGCCGCTCGAGCAGGAAGGTATGCAGGGCCAGCGTCACGAGGCCGCCGACGACGAGGCAGACGACGGCCAGCAGCGCGACCATCGTGGTGATGAGCCGGGCGCGCAGGGTCCAGCGACCGGGCGCCAGCAGCAGCGTCCTCACCCTGTCGCCCCTTTCCTCCCGGCCGTGTCAGTCAGCGGGCTTGAGGACGTACCCCGCGCCCCGCACGGTGTGGATCATCGGCGCCCGGCCCGCGTCGATCTTCTTGCGGAGGTAGGAGATGTACAGCTCGACGATATTCGCCTGGCCGCCGAAGTCGTAGTTCCAGACCCGGTCCAGGATCTGGGCCTTCGACAGCACCCTGCGGGGGTTGCGCATGAGGTAGCGCAGCAGCTCGTACTCCGTCGCGGTGAGCTCGATCTGGTCGGGACCCCGGCGCACCTCGTGGCTGTCCTCGTCGAGGGTGAGGTCACCGACGGTGAGCACGCTGTCGCTCGCACGCAGAGCGGCGCTGCGCCGGCGGACCAGGCCCCGCAGCCGGGCCACGACCTCCTCCAGACTGAACGGCTTGGTGACGTAGTCGTCTCCGCCGGCGGTGATCCCGGCGATCCGGTCCTCGACGGCGTCGCGCGCGGTCAGGAACAGGACCGGTACGTCCGGGTCCGTGCCGCGCAGGCGCCGCAGCACCTCGAGCCCGTCGATGTCGGGGAGCATGACGTCGAGCAGCACGACGTCCGGCTCGAACTCACGGGCCGTCCGGACGCCGGCGATGCCGCTGCCGGCCGTCTTGACCTCCCAGCCGTCGTAGCGCAGTGCCATCGACAGCAGGTCCTGCAGCATGGGCTCGTCGTCGACGACGAGGGCGCGCAACGGCTTGCCGTCGGGGCGGGTGAGGCGGGTGGCGGTGGTGCCGGTCGCGGGGGATGGACTCGTCGTCGTCATGCCTCAACTGTTCGCTGCAACCCTTGAGCGCACCAGTGGACTCCCTGTACGCCTCCTGTGAAATCCTCCCCGGCCATCCCCCGTCCACTCGATCGGGCAATCGATGGGCGCTCAAGCGCTCCACGCCGATCAGTGCCCTCACGGTGATCACGCGGATGGGCTGTCACACGACCGATACCGATTCATGAACCACTGCCGATCGTGTGCGCGGGGGGATGGGTACGGCGCGGCGTCGTCGACCCGATCGGTTGTCGACGTCGGTGAGGCGTGTGCCGGCATGCGCCATCAGATGCACGCGCTGTCTCGGGTTGCACGCGCTGTCTCGGGTTGCACGCGCTGTCTCGGGTTGCACGCGCTGTCTCGGGTTGCACGCGCTGTGCCGCTCGCGGAGCGGCCGCGGGCG
>DATKNA010000407.1:0-2767 GCA_035541595.1 Kineosporiaceae bacterium
GCGACCGGCTCCGCCCTTCCCTCTGGAGGCACAGGCGGGAAAGGCGGATGGCATTCGGCCGTGGCCCCGTCCGCGGCCGTGAACGTGACGGTCGCGCCGTCCTCGGCCGGCACCACCGGCCGACCGGGGACGGCTCCGCCGTGACGCTGCGCGAACGTGACGATCCAGGACACCAGGCGCTCAGGCGGAACTTCCACCCAGCGGCCGCCGCCCGCGGCAGGATTCTTCAGGGTCCAGGAGTCCTAGATGTTGAAGCCGAGGGCGCGGAGCTGCTCGCGGCCGTCCTCGGTGATGTTTTCCGGGCCCCACGGGGGCATCCAGACCCAGTTGATGGTGAAGTCCTCGACGGTGTCCTTGAGGGCCTCGGCGGCCTGCTCCTCGATGACGTCGGTGAGCGGGCAGGCGGCGCTTGTCAGGGTCATGTCAATCGTGCAGCGGTCCGGGCTGTCGAGCAGGACCCCGTAGATGAGGCCCAGGTCGACGACGTTGATGCCGAGCTCGGGGTCCACCACGTCGCGCAGCGCCTCGAGGATGTCCTCGGTCTTGTGCTTGACCATGTCTTCAGTAAGCACTGTGTCGGTGAGTCCCGGAACGGCCGCGGTCACTGCCGAGTTCTCGGTCATGCCTGTCCCCCGTTGGTGTCGGAGTGGGTGTCGGAATGTGCGATCGCCTGCGCCGTAGCGTCCTTCCAGGCCATCCAGCCGAGCAGCGCGCACTTGATCCGCGCCGGGTACTTGGACACGCCCGCGAAGACCACCGCGTCCTCGAGGACGTCCTCATCGGGTTCCAGCTGGCCCTTGGACTGCATCAGCTCGAGGAAGGCGTCGCTGATCTTCATCGCCTCGCTGACCGGCTTGCCGATCACCAGGTCGGTCATCACTGACGCGCTCGCCTGGCTGATTGAGCAGCCGAGTGAGTCGAAGGAGACGTCCTCGACGACCGCCTCGCCGCCGCCCGAGTTATCCGGGGAGGCGGGCCGCTTCAGCAGGACGCGCAGCGTCACCTCGTCACCGCACGTCGGGTTGACGTGGTAGACCTGCGCGTCAAACGGATCCCGCAGGCCCTTGTGGTGCGGGTTCCGGTAGTGGTCCAGGATGATCTCCTGGTACATGTCCTCAAGCTGCATAGTGCCTTCTGTAACGCAGTACGGTTACCCGGTGTTCCGCCCGCTATGCCGGAAGAGCTATACCCGGAAGAACTTCTTCGCGTAGCGGATGCCGTCCGCCAGGGCGTCGATCTCGGCGTGCGTGTTGTAGATGTAGAAGCTCGCCCGGTTGGATGCCTGGCAGCCGAGGGTGCGGTGCAGCGGCCACGCGCAGTGGTGGCCGGTCCTGATCGCGATGCCGAGCTCGTCGAGAACCTGGCCGACGTCGTGCGCGTGCACGCCCTCGACCTCGAACGCGACGGTCCCGCCGCGGTTCTCCGTGGTCAGCGGGCCGAGGATGCGGACGCCCTCGATCTCGCCGAGCGTCTCGAGCGCGTGCGCCGTCAGCGCCTGCTCGTGCGCGGCCACGTTGTCCATGCCGAGCGCGGTCAGGTAGTCCACCGCCGCGCCGAGACCCGCGGCCAGCGACACCGCGGGGACACCGGGCTCGAACTTCGCCGGCGGCGGCAGGAACGTGGTCTCCTCCATCCGGACGATCTCGATCATCGAACCGCCGGTGAGGAACGGGGGCAGCGCGTCGAGCGCCGCGTACTTGCCGTAGAGCACGCCGAGGCCGAGCGGGCCGAGCATCTTGTGGCCGGAGAAGGCGAGGAAGTCTGCTCCGAGCTCCTGCACGTTGACCGGGTGGTGCGGCACCAGCTGGGCGCCGTCCACCAGGTAAAGCGCGCCGACCGCGTGCGCCAGCTCGCCGATCTCGCGCAGCGGCGGGATCACGCCGGTGACGTTCGACTGCCCGGTCACCGCGACGATCTTGGTCCGCTCGGTGATCAGCGACGGGTCGACGTCAAGCCGGCCGTCGGGCAGTTCCCTGAACCACTTGAGCGTCGCCCCGGTGCGCAGCGCGAGCTGCTGCCACGGCACCAGGTTGGCGTGGTGCTCGATCTCCGAGATCACGATCTCGTCGCCGGGCCGCAGCGACCAGGCGAGCCCGAACGCGACCAGGTTGATCCCCTCGGTCGCCGACTTGGTGAAGACGATCTCCTCGGGGCGGGCGGCGCCGAGGAAGGACGCCAGCTTGACGCGCGCCCCCTCGTAGATCTCCGTCGCCTCCTGGCCGAGCAGGTGCGTGCCGCGGTGCGCGGCCGCGTTGTGCAGCTCGTAGTACTCGCGCTCGGCGTCCAGCACGACCGCGGGATGCTGCGAGGTGGCGCCCGAGTCCAGGTAGACAAGCGGCTTGTCGTTCCGCACGGTCCGGAGGAGGATCGGGAAGTCGTTCCTGATCGCCTCGACGTCGAACGGCACGGTGTCATCCCCCGGAACGGCGGCGATAACAGAGCTCATGCCGATGCGCCCGCTCCCGTGAACCGCTCGTAGCCCTCGTTCTCCAGTACCTCGGCGAGCTCGGGGCCGCCCTCCTCGACGATCCGGCCGGCCACGAAGACGTGCACGTAGTCAGGCCGGACGTAGCGCAGGATCCGGGTGTAGTGGGTGATGAGCAGCACCCCGTGGCCCGGCTTGGCGCGGAACCGGTTGATGCCCTCGGAGACGACCTTGAGCGCGTCAACGTCGAGACCCGAGTCGGTCTCGTCGAGTACGGCGATCTTCGGGTCGAGCAGCTCGAGCTGAAGGATTTCGTGGCGCTTCTTCTCGCCGCCGGAGAAG
>DATKNA010000408.1:0-5959 GCA_035541595.1 Kineosporiaceae bacterium
TCGAGCTCGCGCACGCTGACCTGTGCCGCCAGGTGCGACCCGTCCCGCAGCTCCGACGCGGCGAGGTCCTCGACGATGTCGGGCCGCATCCTGGCGTAGCGGGCGCGGATCCCCGCGAGCGCCGCCAGGCCGGGCAGGTCGTCGGCGACGGGGCCGGGCCACCGCGCCAGCGCGCGGCGCAGCGCCGTCGCGGCGCCCGCGCCGTCTCCGGTCGCGGCCGCCGACCGGCCCGCCGCAACGGCCTCCTCGACCGCGTCGAGGTCGGTCACCAGCCCGGGCCCCGCCAGCCGGACGCCGGCGGCGGTCTGCGTGAGGTACGACGCGGCCGGGCCGAGGACGTCGGCGAGTCGCGCGAGGTGCACCTGGACCTGCTGCGCGGGCTCGCCGTCGGCGCCCTCCCCGCCGAGCTGAGCCAGGACATCCGCGAGCGTGTCGACCGGGACGGCCGCTCCGCGGGCGCAGCCCAGTGACGCGAGCAGGCCGCGCAGCAGCGGGCCGAGCGGCGTCCGGTCGACGCCGTCCACCTCGAGGCGGACCGGACCGAGGAGACGCACCAGCACGGCCGGAAGCGGGCCCACGCGCGGCGCCGTCGGGTCCAGAGCAGTCACGTGGCCATCCTTCGCAGGAGTGTCGGAAGGCCCCCCGGTGCCGTCATCAGCATCCTGTGTGCGCCCGTATGCGCTGCGCAACCAACGCGTGACCCTTTGGACCGAACGGCCGGGGCGGTGATCACGCACCGGTGCCCGGCGACATCAGGGAGGCGAAGACGTCGTCCAGCAACGGGTGCCCGGGGGCGCGCCCGCGCTCGATGAACCACTCGTTCCCCAGCACCCGCCGGAACAGGGGCTGCGGCAGGCGGAGCAGAGCGGCCAGCGTGCGGTCGCCGCTGTCCGCGGTCGCCTGGCTGGCGTGTGCCGCCATCGAGGCCCGCTTGCGGTCGGCATAGCGGCGGACGTCGACCTTGTGGGTCAGCACGGCACGAGGAGCATAGGCCCGCCCGAAGGCCGTGCGGTCGAATTCCGGCGGAAAGCGGTAGACCAGCGACGCCAGCCGGACGGCCCTGCGCAGCAGGTCCCGGTCGACGGTGGCCTCGAGCACGACCGGGGTCCCGGCGATCTCGGCGGCGCGGGCGGCGACGTGGTGGACCTGGACATGGTCCGGGTGCCCGTAGCCGCCGGACCTGTCGTAGCTGGTGAGCACGTCCGCCCGCTCCTCGCGAAGCAGCTCCGCGAGGAGGCCGGCGGCCTTCTCGACGTCCGCCCGGGCGAACGCCTCGCTCCCGTCGGCCGGTACCGCACGGCCGTCGAGCCCGGAGTCGCCGTAACCGAGGAACGCCACGCGCCGCGCTCCGATCGCCGCCGCCGATCGCTGGAGCTCGGCGCGGCGATGCTCGGCGAGGGCCTCCGAGCGGCCGAAGGACGACGCCGCCAGCCCGAGCTCTCCGGCCGTCGCGGAGACCAGCACCACCCGGTGGCCCTCGGCGGCGGCGCGGGCGAGGGTTCCGGCGGTCAGCAGCGCCTCGTCGTCCGGATGCGCGTGGAAGGACACGACGGTGAATGCCACGACCGGCGATTGTCCCGCACCCCCGTAAGGTCTGTGCCGTGAGGATCGCGCACGTCTCGGACTGCTACCTGCCCCGCCTGGGGGGGATCGAGACGCAGGTGCACGGTCTCGCCCGCTGGCAGCGGGAGGCCGGATTGGACGTCGAGGTCGTCACCGCCACCCCCCGCGCGCGCCACGACCGGAGCGCGCGCGAGGTCGTCGACGGCGTCCCGGTCCACCGGGCGACGGTGGACCTGCCCTACGAGCTCCCCGTCCACCCGCGGCCGGGTCGCGAGGTCCTGCGTGTGGTCCGGGCGGGTGGGTTCGACGTGGTGCACGTGCACCTCGGCGTGGTGGCCCCGTTCGCGCAGGGCGCATTGCCGGCCCTGGTACGCGCGGGTGTGCCGGCGGTGGTCACCGTGCACTCGCTCTGGGGGCCGGCGACCTCGCTGTTCCGGGTGGCCGACCTCGTCACCGGCTGGACCCGCTGGCCGGTGGCGTTCACCGCCGTCTCGGACGTCGCCGCGGACCCGGTGCGTGCGGTGCTCCGCGGCCGGGCGCAGGTCGGCGTCCTACCGAACGGCATCGACGCCGGGAGCTGGCGGCCCGGCTCGCCGCCGCCACCCGACGACGGGGAGCTGGTGCTGGTCGCGGCGATGCGGCTGGCCCCGCGCAAGCGGCCGATGCCGCTGCTCGAGGTGCTCCGGCAGGTCCGGCGGCAGGTGCCGGATCGCACCAGGCTGCGCGCCGTCGTCGCGGGGGAGGGGCCGCAACGCCCGGCGATGGAGCGACACCTGCGCCGACACGGCATGGACTGGGTCGAGCTGCCGGGCCGCCTGGCGCCCGACGCGCTCCGCGACCTCTACGGGCGTGCGCACGTCTACGTCGCCCCCGCCGTGCTGGAGTCCTTCGGCATCGCCACGCTCGAGGCGCGCACCGCCGGCCTGCCGGTCGTGGCGCGGGCCGGGACCGGTGTGGTCGAGTTCGTGCGGAACGGCGTCGAGGGCCTGCTCGCGCACTCCGACGCCGGGCTGACCGACGCGGTCGCGCGGCTGCTGACCGATCCCGCGCTGCGCCGTCGGATCTCGGCGCACAACCGGTCGGTGCCGCCGGCGGTGACGTGGGACGAGGTCGTCGCCCGCAGCGTGGCCGCCTACGAGCGGGCGCTCGGGCTGGTACGGGCGAGGGCATGACGGAGCCCGGTGTGGCTCAGCCGCTGACGGACGGGTAGACCAGGACCATGACGGACGGGATCAGGAACCGGCGGCCGTGGGACGGCGACGAGGTGGCGGGGACGGTGGCACCCGACCCGTCGACGGTCCTGGAGAGCGCGATGGCCACGGGCGAGGACGACGGGACGCCGGGTGAGCGCGGCGCGATCGACCCGGACGACCTGACGGCCATCGAGGTGGCGGACGATGCGCCCGATCTGTCCGAGCAGGGCGGGCCCCAGGGCGACGGCCTGGAGCCGAGGTTCGTCGAGCCACCCCACTGACGCCGGCCCCGGTCAGGATCGGCGCCGGCGGTCGCTCCCCCGGTCGGAGCCGTACAGCAGGATCGCCACGATGGGGATCGCGAGGAACCAGAGCCAGGTGTGGGTGACGAAGAATAGGAGCAACGCCACCAGCGGGGTCAGCGACATGATCGTGTCTCGGGCCCGGTCGGGCATCGGGAGCAGCCCCTGGGGTGCCGGCGGCGCCGTCGTCGCGGCGAGAGTGGCAGCGACGGGCGCGGGCCGGGGCTCGGGCAGATCGGCGAAGAGCGGCGCGATCTCCTCCCAGGTCATGGCCTTCGAGGCACGGACGGACCGATCTTCGTACTCCTCCGGGGTCAGCCGCCCGGCCTGGTAGTGGGCTTGCAGCGCGGCGACCACGGCATCCCGCTCCGCCGAGCCGATGCGCTGGCCGCCGGCGTCCGATGCCCGGGGATCCCCGCTGTGCGCCATGGCCCCATCCTGCCCTTTCCGGAGTGAGTCACGCGGTGCGGTGGAGCCGGGCCACCTCCTCGTCGTCGGGCTGGGCGGGACGCGGTGCCGGATGCTCGACCAGGGCCAGCACCCGGGCCGACATGAAGCGGGCGGTGCGGACCGCAGTCCCTCCCCGGGTCACCTCGGTCACCTCGACGATCCCGCGCCCCTGGGTGACCTCGACACGCCTGCCCGCTCGCGTCGCGGTCACCTCGTACGTGCGGGTGTCACCGCCCGCGTCGATCACGATCTCGACCTTGTCACCCTTCATGGCCGCCGCCTTCACGTGAGCTTTCGCTCGAGATCGACCCGAATCCCCACTGTACGTCGATCCCCCGACAGGCGCCGCTGCTCGGGGCCGGGCGGCCGGGTGCGCACGGGACTCGCCGTCGACGGCGATCGCCCGCGGCGACCGCTGGTCGTGATCATGCGGCTGGGTGAGCAGGCAGCATGTGGGTGGGTGAGCAGGCGTCATGGGGGTGGGGGAGCGGGCGAGAGGCCGGCCCGGCGGGCCAGCCCGGCGATCGCCAAGGCGTAGCCGTCGACGCCGAACCCCACGACGATGCCGGCCGCCACGGCGGACAGATACGACCGGTGGCGGAAGCCCTCCCGCGCATGCACGTTCGACACGTGCACCTCGACGGTCGGGACGCTCGCGCCGCTGATCGCGTCGCGCAGCGCGATCGACGTGTGCGTGTAGGCGCCGGCGTTGAGGACGACACCGAGGAGCCTCCCCTCGGCATGGGCCTGCCCGGCCTCCTGCACCCAGCCGACGAGCTGGCCCTCGTGGTTGCTCTGCCGGGCGTCCACGGCCAGGCCGTACCGGGCGGCCTCGGCGCGGCACAGCGCCTCGACGTCGGCCAGCGTGGTCGAGCCGTAGACCGCCGGCTCTCGGGTCCCGAGCAGGTTCAGGTTCGGCCCGTTGACGACGAGGACGGCACGGTCGGCGCTCACGGGCGTCACCCTTTCACGCCGATCATGGAAGGCGGCGCCGGGCGGGCGTCAGCGGGCGCGACGGTCGACGATCCGGCGCATCTTGCCCACCGATCGCTCGATGGTTCCCGGCTCCTGCGCCTCGACGCGCACGGTCACCCCGATCGACGCCTTCACGTGCCGGCGCAGCTCGAGCGCCGCGACGGCGGCGTCCTGCGGCGAGGCCTCCGGGCGGCGCTCGACCGTCACCGTCATCTCGTCGAGCGGGCCCTGGCGGGTCAGCACGCACTGGAAGTGGGGCGATAGCTCCGGGGTCCGCAGGATGAGCTCCTCGATCTGGGTCGGGAACAGGTTCACCCCGCGCAGGATGATCATGTCGTCCGTGCGTCCGGTGACCTTCTCCATCCGGCGCATGGTCCTGGCCGTCCCCGGGAGCAGCCGGGTGAGATCCCGGGTGCGGTACCGGACGACGGGCATCGCCTCCTTCGTCAGCGACGTGAGGACCAGCTCGCCCGGCTCGCCATCCGGCAGGACCTGCTCCGAGATCGGGTCGATGATCTCCGGATAGAAGTGGTCCTCCCAGACGTGCAGGCCGTCCTTGGTCTCCACGCACTCGTTCGCCACGCCCGGGCCGATCACCTCGGACAGCCCGTAGATGTCGACCGCATGCATGTCGAGCCGCTGCTCCAGCTCCCGGCGCAGGTCGTCGGTCCACGGCTCCGCGCCGAAGATGCCCACCTTGAGCGACGTCCCGCGCGGGTCGATCCCCTGCCGCTCCATCTCGTCCAGGAGCGCGAGCATGTACGACGGCGTCACCATGATCACGTCTGGCTGGAAGTCGCGGATGAGCATGACCTGCCGCTCGGTCATGCCGCCGGAGACAGGGACGACGGTGCAACCGAGCGCCTCGGCCCCGTAGTGCGCCCCCAGGCCGCCGGTGAACAGGCCGTATCCGTACGCGACGTGGACGACGTCTCCCGGCCTGCCGCCCGACGCCCGGATCGAGCGGGCCATGACGCGGGACCAGGTCTCGATGTCGTGCTTCGTGTACCCCACCACGGTGGGGCGGCCGGTCGTGCCCGACGATGCGTGCACCCGGACGACCTGGTCCCGGGGCACTGCGAACATCCCGAACGGGTAGTGGTCGCGCAGGTCCTGCTTGGTCGTGAACGGGAACTTCGCCAGGTCGTCCAGGGAACGGCAGTCCTCGGGGTGCACTCCCGCCGTCTCGAAGGCCCGGCGGTAGTGCGGGACCTTCTGGTACGCGTGCCGCAGCGAGCGGCGCAGCCGGTCGAGCTGCAGGGCGACGAGCTCGTCCCGGGAGGCGGTCTCGATCGGCTCGAGGCTCTCGCGGGACGGGGTGAGGTCCAGCACGCGCCCTCCCATGGGCTCGCGGCCCGTCCGGCGGGTTGTTCCGACCGAACGTTCGGTCCTATCGTGACCGGAGGCGACCGGTTGTCAAGGCTCGAGGCCTTGCCGAGAGCACGCCGAGAGCACGCCGAGAGCACGCCGAGAGCA
>DATKNA010000409.1:0-3325 GCA_035541595.1 Kineosporiaceae bacterium
GCCGGAGCCCGATCGATGCCCACCCGCCGCACCGTGGTCGCCCTCGCCGCGGCGCTGCTCGCCCTGGCGGGCCTGGTGCCGGCGGCCGCGCTGGCGGCGGACGCGCCCGACGTGACCGGCACCGTGACGCTCGACGGGGCGCCGGTCGCCGGCGCCGCGGTCCAGGTGGTCGTCGAGGACATGGTGTTCCCGGCGACGACCGCCGCCGACGGGACGTGGGCCGTCACCGCCGGAATCGCGACCGGCCAGACGCTCACGGTCTCGGCCGTGAGCCCGTCTGCCGCGTCCTCGCCCGACGAGCACGGCTGCGTCACGTACACGGCGCACGCCGGCCGCGTCCAGGTCGCGGTCGACGCGCTGCCGCTCGCCCCGATCGCCGTGCCGCTGGACACGCCGGTGACGTCGACGGTCTGCAGCGCCACGGCCTCGCCGCGGCACGGACCCACCCCGCCGCCCACCGACGCGTCGGCGCCCTCGTCGCCGGGCGCCGGGCTCGGCATGCCGCTGGTCGTCGTCGGCCTCCTCGCCGCCGCGGTCGCCGTAGCCGGGCCGGGGTCGCGACGTCGGGTGAGCCGCCGCTGATCGGGGGGCCCCATGAGAAGGAGCGGCCGGTCGCCCGGGGAGAGAGGGCGACCGGCCGCATCGGGCGGAGGACCGGGGGGACCGACCGCCCGCGTCACCCCAGCGATCGCACGGCCGGCGGCGGCACGGCGGCGGGGTGACGGCGCGATTGAACCATGGCTCGGGGCAGCCCTGCTGCCCCTGCGCGCGGCCCGAGTGCCCGGCTGGGCGCAGCGCAGCGCTGCGGGCGGAGCGGTCAGCCGCCGCCTTCGACGCCCGCGGGCTCGGCCGCGGCCGCGGCCCCGGCCAGGGCGACGGTCCCCGCCAGAGCCGCCGCGTCGGCCGCCTCGGGCTCGCCGGCGTAGACCGGGATCGAGGCCAGCGCCTCGGTACGCGTGATCCGCTCGCGGTTGACGAGGACGACGTCCCTGCGCGTCGCGGCCCGGGCGCTGCTGCGCAGGCGGAACTCCACGTCGGTCATCGGCACGAAGCGGACCCACTTCGCCAGCGAGGCCAGCGGCTGGGCGCTGGGCGGGCGGTGGAGGTTGCCGGTGACGTCGAACGGGCCGACCTGCATCCACACGCGCTCGGGCACCGTGCGGAGCCGGCGCGACGGGTCGCCACGGTGGCCCTCGACCTCGATGATGTGCAGCTCGTACCGCTCGACCTCGAGCTCGTCCACGGCCACCTGGTGCCCGTCCTCGAGCGCCTCCAGGGTCGCGCCGAAGAAGGTCAGCAGCTCGACGTGGTTGACGTGGTCGCTCAGGCGCCCCTCGTCGAGGCTCACGTCGCCGCGGACGACGCAGTCGCCCGCCCAGGCAACCAGCTGCTCGCGCATCGCGATCTCCAACCTGCACGCGACCGGGCCCCGGCCGCGGACCCGCACGCGCAGCATACGCCGATCACCGGCGGGCGGAAGGGGGCCGTCCGGGGTGGTCCGGCGCGGCGCGCACCCCTCGGTTGGGGCGGGCGTCAGGGCAACGTCGCGGCCACCTGCTCGGCGAGCGAGGGGTCCGACGTGTTGATCACGAGCACGGCGTTGCCGTCGTCGCGCAGGTAGTAGATGTCGCCCCCGTCGCCGAGGTCGTACTTCGTCCAGGCCTTCCCGGCGAGGGTGATGTCGCTGCGGGTCACGCCGGACCCGGAGAGCTGGAACCAGTCGACGATCACGGACCGGACTTTGGCCGCGTCAAGGCCGTTGACGGCCATGGCCGTGATGCCCGCCTGGAGCGTCTGGGTCTGGTCCACGGCCTCCGCGTAGTGCAGGTCGTCCGGGGCCTTGCCGTCGGCGCGCAGGGTGGCGGTGGCGGCCCGGCCCCCCGCGTCGTCGGTCAGGACGGCGCTGCCGAGCAGGCTGTCGATGGTGAGGTCCACCGAGCCCACCTTCGCGGGCAGCAGCTTCTCGAGCTCGGGGGCGTCGTGGCTGAGGCCCGTGTCGTCCGAGGGGTTCGGGCTGCCCACCCCGCCGAGGTCATCGGACGAGGAGGGCTCGGGCGTCGCGATGCTGCCGCCGTCGCCGCCGAGCGCCGAGTCGTACGCGGACGCCACGGTCTCGATGTCGGTGGGGGTCGCGCCGCCCGACGCCGCGAGGTCGACGACGATGTCGCCGCGGCGGAACTCGAGGAAGATGGCGCCCGACGCGTCGGTGGCCTCGTACCCGCCGTCGGACAGGTCCGTCTTGTCGTCGACCACCTGGCCGATGTCCCGGGCCGCCTGGGCCGAGCGCGCCACCACGTCGGAGGCGCCGTCGGGGAAGCACGTCACGGTCGCGAGCACGTTGGGCGCGCCCGTGCCGTCACCCGGGTCCACGCCCGCGAACTGGGACGTGCGGCGGTTGACATCGAAGGTGGTCCCCTTGACGGTCCACTGGTCGGGTAGCTGGTCGGCGGCCGGCTCGGCATTCCACGCCGTGCTCTGGCAGGACGACCCCGACGGCACGAGCACCCGCCACACGGCGAGGCCGAGGGCGATGCCCGCGACGACCAGGGCGATCACGGCGACCTGGGTGGCGGTGCGGGTGGAGGCGGCCAGCGCCGCGCGCTCCTCGGAGGGGCGCCGTTTCGGGCCGGCCGGGCCCATGACGGGGTTGGGATAGGCGTTGTGCGGCGCGCGCGGCTGGGTCATCGCGCTAAGGATGCCCTGCGCGGGCAAAACCTGCGGCGCCGAACCAGAGCCCTCGACAGCGCCGTCTGGCGACGCGTGCCCGGTCAGCGACGGGATGCTACAGCTCGTTCAGGTTCCGCTTGAACTGGGTCAGCTCGGCGACGGCCTTGCGGATGGCGTCGGGGGTCTCCTCGGTCCGCGTGGGCCGGGCGAGCAGGCCGTCGGCCATCGACTTGAGCATCCGGCCGCGCTCGCGGTACCGCTTCGCGTGCAGGGCGCCCATCGACTGGAGGCCCACCCGCTTGATCGTGGCGTAGTAGACGTCCTCGAAGTCGTCCCATGCCTGGTCGACGGCGCGGCGGTACCGGTCGTGCTGGCCGGGGATCCACATTTCCTGCTCGCCCATGGTTCCTCGCGCATGCCGGCCGCCCGTCAGCGCGCCGGCGGTCTGCATCGTAGGCGGCCTCGCCGGCACCTGAACAGCCTCCGGCCGTGGTAGGGGAATGCCTGAGGCGTGGCCACCCGCGGCGACCCGCGGCGGCCCGCTGCTAGGATCCCGCCATGCCGCTGGTCGCCGTCCGATGAAGCTGCTCGTCGTCGCCTGCGACGTGGTCGCCCGACCGGTCTACCTGTGCGCGGCGCGGTCGCCGCACACGGTCGA
>DATKNA010000410.1:0-22043 GCA_035541595.1 Kineosporiaceae bacterium
CGCCGGCCGGCCGGTGCCCGGCGTCGACGTGCGGCTGGAGCATTGGGCGGACCACGTGCCGAACGACCCCTACGACGCGATCACCTGCATCGAGGCGACGGAGCACCTGGCCAGCGACCGCCTCACCGCGGATCAGAAGACGGCCGTCTACGCGGCGTTCTTCGAGCGACTCGCCGGGTGGCTCGGCCCCGAGGGGTGGGTCGGCCTGCAGCTCATCTGCCTCGAGGACGTCAGCCACGCCGGCAGCCGGCCGGGGCGTGGCCCGCTGTCCGAGCTCATCCGCACCGGGATCTTCCCGGAGGCGATGTCCGCGGCGCTCGGCGAGCTCGTGCCGGCCTGGGAGCCGCGGTTCCGCCTCGAGCGGTTCCTGGTCCGCCCCCAGGAGTACGCCAGAACGTTCCGCGCCTGGAACCTCTCGCTGCGCAGCCGCCGCGCCGAGGCGGCGGCACTCGTGGACCCGGCCACCCTGCGGCTGGTCGAACGGTATCTCGCGGCCGGCGAGGCCCTCTTCCGGCTGGGTGAGCAGACCCTCTACCGGGTCGTGCTGCGCCGTCGGCCCGCGCCCAAGATCTGGCGATCCCCGCTCCGGCCCAGCCTGCTCGACGCGTCCCCGGCTGCGGCCCCCGGCCTCGGGTCGCCGGCCTCACCCGAGGCGGTGCGCGCGCACTACGACCTCTCGAACGATTTCTTCGCCCTGTGGCTCGACCCGACGATGACGTACTCCTGCGGACTCTGGCAGCCCGGGGAGACGGAATCCGAGCTCGAGCGCGCCGTCCGGCGCAAGAACGCCTTCTTCCTGGACGCCCTGCGGCTGCCGGCGGGCGCCCGGCTCCTGGACGTCGGCTGCGGATGGGGCGGCACGCTCGCGCAGGCGCTCGACCGCGGTCCGCGGCTCGAGGCGACCGGGCTGACGCTCAGCCTCGCCCAGCGGGATCACTGCGAGGACCTGCTGGCCGGCCGGGCCGACATCCGCCTGGAGGCGTGGCAGGACCACGCCCCGACGAGCCGTTACGACGGGATCCTCAGCTTCGGCGCCTTCGAGCACTTCGCCCGCGACGGCAGCCGCTCGGTCGAACGCGTGCTCGCCTACCGGCGCTTCTTCGCCGCCTGCCATGGGTGGCTCGTCCCCGGGGGCCGGCTGGGCCTGGAGACGATCGCTCACGACGACGCCCCGGACACCGCGACACCCAAGGGGCGTGGCCCGCTCGGGGACGTCGTCCTGGAGCTGTTCCCCGAGTCGCTCTGCCCGCACCTTGCGGAGATCGTCCTCGGGTTCGAGCCCTGGTTCCGGCTCGAGCTCCTCCGCAGCGACGCGCGGGACTTCGCGCGGACCTTCCGGGCCTGGTCGGTCCGCCTGCGCCGGCAGGAGGGGCGCGCCACACAGGTGGTGGGGAGGGGCACCACCCGCAGTTTCCTGCGCTACCTGGCATCCAGCGAGCTGCAGTTCCGGACGGGCGTCCTGACGAACTACCGGTTCGTCCTGCGCCGCCGGGACGTCCCGCACGTGGTCGTGGCCCGGGGACCCGTGGACCCGACCGTAGACGCGGCTGCCGAAGATCAGTACCGTCAGGTGCGGCGCTCACCAGGGAGCGCCGTGTCGTCCCGACAGCAGCCCTCACGAGCACGGGGGTCAGGAGAGTCGACATGAGCGAGACACCGTCCGGCACCACCCGCAGGACCGTCCTCACCAGCGCAGGCATCGCCGGCGCCGCCGGCCTCGGCATGACCGCTCCCACCACCTCGGCCCAGGGCGGCGTCGCGCTGGGCCGTCCGGGTGAGACCGTCGTGGAGTTCCGCGGGCGGATCATCCAGTCCGGCAGCGCGGGAGAGACCTTCACGAGCAACGGCTTCCTCACCGCCGTCGCGGGCCTGACCCCGGCCGACCTGTTCGCGGGGAGCCCACCGGCGGTCGGGACGGCGCTGTACACCGCCCACGCGAGCGGGGAGCTGGCCGCCCGGGTGCTCGACCAGTCGGTGCACGCCCTGGACATCGCCGGGGAGCTCAGCGTGTACCGGCGCGCCGCTCCCGGCGCCGACTGGTCCGCCCCCGGCTCGTTCACCACCGGCGCGCTGGTCGCCCGGTACACGCTGACCCTGCAGGACGTGCTGGCCGTCTTCGCTCCCGGCAACGGGTTGCCGACCCTGACGGGCGAGATGGCCCAGAGCGCCGCGGGTCGTGTTCCGGGCGCCGGCCGGTTCGGAGCCCCGGGCACCCTGCTGCGGATGTTCGCGACCGGCCTCGGCCAGCTCGTCGACCCGGTCACGCTCAACGCCGAGCTGGAGATCGCGGGGAACTGGTCGGTGCCGTGAGAGCGGGCCGCGACGTCGCCGTCGTCGGCGCCGGCGTCAAGGCCCCCGGCGGGACGACCGTCGACGCCCTGTGGGAGAGCGTCTGCGCCGCGCGCTCGACGGCCGAGCCGTACCGCGACGAGCGCCTCCCGGCCGACGCCGCCCTCCTGGTGAGCCGGGTCACGGACTTCGACCCCGCGCCGTACTTCTCCGCCGTGGAGCGTCGCCGGCTCGACCGGGCCCTGCAGCTGGCCCTCGCCGCGGCCCGGGACGCCGTCGACGACGTCGAAGGATCCCGCTGGCCGCCGCCGGAACGCCGGGCCGTCGTCTGCGGCCTCGGGTACGGCGCCGCGGCGACCTGGGAGGAGCAGCACACCCGGCTGCTCGGGGGTGGCCTGCGGGCGCTCGCGCCGCTGACCGTGGCCGTGGTCATGCCCAGCGCGGCGGCGTCGCTGCTGTCCCTGCGGCACGAGATCCGCGGCCCGTCCCTCACCGTGAGCGCCGCCTGCGCCTCCGGCACCGCGGCCGTCGGCCAGGCCGTCGAGCTCCTGCGGAACGGCGCCGCCGACGTGGTGCTGGCGGGCGGGCTCGACTCCATGATCAGCTATGGCGTCCTCTGCGCCTTCCTCAAACTCGACGTGATGAGCCGCCGGACGGACCGACCCGACCTGGCCTCGCGACCGTTCGACGCCGAGCGTGACGGCTTCGTGATGGGCGAGGGGGCCGCGTTCGTCGTCCTGCAGCGGACCACGGACGCCCGCGCGCAGGGCCGCCGGATCCTCGCCCGGGTCACGGGACACGCCCAGACGTCCGACGCGCATCACCTGGTCGCCCCCGATCCGACCGGGCAGGGTGCCGTGCGCTGCATGCAGGCCACCCTCGCGGACGCCGGCGTGCCACCTGACGATGTCGGCTCCGTCAACGCCCACGCGACCGGCACGGTCATGGGCGACCTGGCCGAGGGCCGCGCGCTCGACCGCCTGCTGCGCGGGCGGGGCGTGCCGGTGACGGCGGTCAAGGCGACCACCGGGCACCTCGTCGGGGCCTCGGGCGCCGTGGAGACCGTCGTGGCGGCGTGCTCGGCGGCGCGCGGGGTCGTCCCGCCGGTCGCCGGCCTGTGCCGGCCCGATCCGGCGATTCCGCTCGACGTCGTGGCCGGTCGTGCCCGCAGGATCAGCCCGTCCCCGGTGCTCTCGACATCCTTCGGCTTCGGCGGCGCGAACGCCTGCCTCGTGCTCGAGCCCGGCTGAACGCCGCGGCACCACCCCGTGGAACCGTCCGGTGGCTCAGCGCCAGCGCGCCGGCAGGCTCTCGGTGTTCGCGAGCAGCGAGAACCGCACCGGTCCCCGGTGCTCCCCGAGGTAGGGGCGGTCCGGCCCCAGCTCCTCGACGACCAGGCCTAGCTGGCGCATGAGCCGGCGCACGCCCGGTGCCATCATCCCGCAGGCGACGGCGAAGCCGCGCTCGCGCATCTCCAGGTAGAGGCGGCACAGCAGGGCGACGAAGGCGGCGTGCCGATAGGACCGGTACTCCGGCGCCACGCACATGCGCCCGACGTCCACGACCGCGCCGACCGGCTCGACGACCAGATCACAGGCGTCCTGGGTCGGCAACGGGTTCGGCGGGACCACGAGCCGGCCGGTGCAGACCGGGACGTCGTCCGCCCAGCCCACGACCTGCACGGCCACGTCGTCGTACGCGTCGCGGTCGATCTCCGTGCCGACGACGCGGCCGCGCAGGCGGAAGGCGACCGTTCGCCCGTCGGCAGTCTGCGGCAGCGTGAACCGGTACGGGTAGTCCGCGAGCACGCGCGCGACCAGCCCGTCGAGGATCCCGACCGCACGCGTCGTGGCCACGGCCCGAAGCTCTCAGGACGCCCCCGGCCAGGTCAACATCAGGGCAGGGGCTGGACCGGCAACCCCTGCTGCGCGGCGTTCATGAGGTCCTTCCAGATCGGCGCCGCGATGCTCGCTCCGAAGACGATCGGGTAGTACTGGCCGCCGACGACGACGTCCGTCAGCTGCCGCCGCGGCGAGCCGCTCGTCCCCGGGTCGCCGACCCAGACCGCCGTCGACCGCTGCGCGGTGTACCCGACGAACCAGGAGTCGTACGGCCCGTCGGTCGTGCCCGTCTTGCCCGCCGACGGCCAGGGGGACAAGGGGCCGACGGCGGCGGCCGTCCCGTCGGTGAGCACATGGCTCAGGGCGTCCGTGACGCCGGCGGCCACCGCCGAGGAGGTCGCCTGCCGGCAGGGCGGCGCCCGCAACGGCAGGGGTTGCGCGACCGTCCCCGGCGTGGTCGATCCGAGCGCCCGGGTGATCGAGGTGACGGTGACCGGAGGGCAGTAGACGCCGCCGTCCGCGAACCCGGCGTACGCGGCGGCCATCGTCAGCGGGGCGATGTCCTTGACACCGAGCGTCAGCGAAGGGATGCACGTCGGCAGGTCTTGGCTGGCGGGCCCTGACGGCGAGCACTCACGCTCGGGAGCCGCCAGGTGGACGCCGAGGCTCTGCGCAGTGTTCGCGACGTCGCACAGGTCGAGCTGGGACTCCATGGCGACGTAGGCGACGTTGACCGAGTCGGCGGTGGCGCGGAGGACGGACATGGGTCCGGTCTCCGTGCCCTCGGAGTTCCCCGGTCGGTACGGCTGGCTCCCGCGCAGCGGCGTTCCGCAGGCGGTGAACTGGTCGAAGGCGAAGTCGCGCGGTGTGGCGTCGACGACGTCGTCGAGCGAATGGCCCTGGGCGAGCCACGTAGCGAGCGTGAAGGGCTTGAACGACGACCCGGTCTGGAACCCGCTGGAACCGCCGGCGCCGGTGTCGGTCGCATAGTTGACCGAGGTTCGCCCCGGCCCGGGGCTGATGCCGTAGGTGCGGTTCTCCACCATCGCGAGCACCTCGCCGGTGCCAGGCTCGACGGTCACGGCCGCTGCGCCGAGACCGCTCGGGTCGGTCTGCGGCACCCGAGCGTCGACGGCCTGCTCGGCGGCGGCCTGCGTCGTGGGGTCCACGGTCGACCGGATGACCAGGCCGCCTCTCGCGATCGCCGCCATCCGCGCCCGGGCGGTGCCGCCGAGCGCCGAGAACTCCGGATCCGTGGTGATGGCGTGCACGACGTCGTCGCAGAAGAAGCCGTCGCGCCCGGCGCCCGCGCAGCCCTGGGCCAGCGGCCTGCCGGTCACGGCGAGCGGGGTCGACACCGCGTGCCGGTATGCCGACGGTGAGATCATCTTCTCGTCGAGCATGGCCTTGAGCACGACGTTCCGCCGACGCTTCGCGGCGCTCGGGTGCACGACCGGATCGAAGGCGGCCGGTTGCTGCACCAGTCCGGCCAGCGTCGCGGCCTGCGGGAGGCTGAGGGCGGAGGCGTGCACGCCGAAGTAGCGCTCGGCGGCGGCCTCGATGCCGTACGCGTCGCTTCCGAAGTACACGATGTCGAGGTACCGCTCGAGGATCTGGTCCTTGGTCAACGTCTGCTCGAGCCCGATCGCCAGGCGCATCTCCCGCAGCTTGCGCGCCAGCGACGGCGCGACCGCCGCTCGCGCGGCGCTTGCGTCCCCGGCAAGCACGGCCTGCTCGAGCAGAGCGTTCTTCACGTACTGCTCGGTGAGCGTCGACGCGCCCTGCGTGCTCCCGCCCGTCAGGTCGTTGAGCGCCGCTCGGGCGAGGCCCCGGGGGTCGACCGCCCCGTGCTCGTAGAACCGCGCGTCCTCGATCGCCACGATGGCCTTGCGCTCCACCGGAGCGATCTTCGACAGCGGGACGACCGTGCGGTCCTCGGTGTAGAAGGAGGCGATGCGCGAGCCGTCCGCCGCCAGAAGCACGGATGTCTGCGGGAGCGGGAACGCCGCCAGCACCGACGACAGGTCGTCGAACGCCCCGGTGGCGGCGGTGAGGATCGAACCGGCGACCACGGCCGGTGACGCCAGGAGCACGACGCTCAGCGCGCCGGCGAGCGCCGCGACCAGAACGAAGGCCAGCAGGCGCACGATGACGCCCCGCCTCGGGTTCCCGTCAGGCACCACGCGCTCCAGGCGTTTCGTCGGCCTCCCCCAAGGAGACGAACACCATCAGCCTGCCGCGCTCGTCTGGGACGAACCTTGGAACGATCTCGGTGGGACCTGGGCGGCATTCTGCACGGGCCCCTGTCCGGGCCCAATGTCGCGAGGTAGCGTCGTAGGACGAGCTGCTCGTGTCCGGTCGAGCGCCGCGGAGCTGCGGTGTGATCCGGTCCGCCCCCCACACAGCGTGAGGAGCCCGCCGATGACGATTCCGCGGGACCGACCCGCCCTCCACAACTCCTCGGTCGACGAATCTCTCGCTCTGCGCGGCGCGTGCGGGCAGACGCACCTGCCGACCGGCCGGACGTGCGTGCTGCAGTACGGGCATCGCGGCTCCTGTGAGTTCGTGCCCCGCGACCGGGCCGAGGTGGTCTTCGAGGAGCGCGTGCGCACCACGAC
Source organism: Kineosporiaceae bacterium (assembly GCA_035541595.1). Classification (GTDB taxonomy): domain Bacteria; phylum Actinomycetota; class Actinomycetes; order Actinomycetales; family Kineosporiaceae; genus DATKNA01. The sequence continues at coordinate 6,749 of DATKNA010000410.1, forward strand.
TGACGGCCACAGGTCGTGACGGCGCTAGAGCGCGAGGTTGGCGGTCCCCTTCGGCGCGTCGTTCCGGATGCCGTCGACGTTGAAGGTCTGCTCGATGATGAGCCGGCGCTGCTCCTCGAAGTCCTGCGTGCCCAGCTTGTGGTCCTCGAGGAACGTGCTCAGGCAGGTCAGGATCTGCTGGGTCATCGTGCGGAAGTACATGACCTCGTCGGCTGCGCCGTAATAGCCCGGGTCCGCCGGCAGCATGGCATCCTGACGCAGGCTGGAGCCCGCGCCGTAGTTGACGGGCTGGCCGCGCTCGATGCGCAGCCCCTCGTGCTTGAGCGTCCGCTCGTCGGACCGGTCCCCGAGCCAATACTTGATCAGCCGTATCGGGCTCTCCAGCCACAGCGCCGTGGTCGCCGGCACGGCGGCCCGGAGGACGGGCAGGAACGCCTGGTCGGCGTTCTGGCTGACCCAATAGACGTCCTTGAAGCCTGGCTGGACGGGCAGCAGCACCTGCGAGCGCCCCTCGACGTAGACCGTGTCGCCGACCTTCTCGGCCCGGACGAGAACGGTCACGACGACGTCCCCGTTGCCACTGTTCTCGACGAAGCACACGTACGTCCGCGCCGTCCGGGTCGGCCGCAGCGTGTACTCGTCCAGCAGGTCGTCGTCGACGATCGCGGGCGGCCGCACGGGCGTGCGGGGGCCGGGGCTCCGCGGGATGAGGCCGGGAACGTTCGGTGCCATGCCGCCGTCGACGTAGAGGCGCCGCTCCGCGATCACGTTCGGCAGCAGGTTCGGGACCTCGTGGTAGAGGTAGTGGTGGACCTCCTCGGGCAGGATCGCCCGGGACGGCGCCGGGAAGCCCTGCCCGGGTGCGTAGAGGGTGAGCTTCCAGGTGTCCAGGGTGTGCCCGGTCCCGACGAAGGGCACGTACGCGTTGAAGATCGCGACGTTGGCCCGGTGCAGCTGCTCCAGCCGGGTCTCGACCTCCGGCGCCAGCGGGGGAGCGGACCGCCGGGCCCGGCCGTGGCGCTGGTGGTGGATGTCGATCGCGGAGCGGCGGACGGCCGCATAGTGCTGGTAGACGATGACCAGCGCGACGAACCATCCGACGAACGGCAGGGCGATCACGCTGAGCACCACCCGGCCCAGCCGCTCCTGACGGTCCAGGCCGGCGAAGAACAGCAGGACCGCGGCGATGACGACGACCAGGAGCAGCAGGGCGAGCAGGCGGTCGCGGCGGGTGCGGCGGCGCAGCGACAGGATCGCGTGCCGACCGACCGCCACGGGGTCGATCTCCTGCTCGGGCGCCTGCCCCTGCCGGTTCGGTGACAACAGCACCCACCAGGCGTGATTGGCGAACGAGCCGTCGAGATGCGTCGTCGCGCACAGGAAGCGGGTCACCCGCTCGTCGATCGTTCGCGGGTACCGTGCCCACTCAGGCACAGGGCTGCCCTCCTCACGCCGGCCGGACCGGAATGATCCCATGCTTTCCGACGCGCTGTCGGCCGACCCGGACAGCGCCCGCCTCATTCACACAGTGCGTGAGCGCTTGGCTACGGTCAAGGTGGGCGGCCGGCACGCCCTGGTCCCGTCCAGGCAACCGGCGTCCGGCACCTGGTCGCGTACCGCGGGACCGGTGGTGCTCCCCGGGTGCGGCCCGGGCGGAGTCTGGCACATTGGCACCATGGGCGTGCGCACCTGGATCGGAGGCTGGCCCGTCTATCGCCAGGTGACGGGCAGCGACCCGCTCGGTCGTGGGCGGGCCGCCCAGTCACCCCGCTCGCGCGGCCTCGAGCCGAGGACGCAGGCCGCAGACCACCTCGTCCACTCGGTCTGCCCCTACTGCGCCGTGGGCTGCTCCCAGCAGGTGTCCGTGAAGGACGGGAAGGTCATCCAGATCGAGGGGAACCCGGACTCGCCGATCAACCGGGGCCGGCTGTGCCCGAAGGGCAGCGCCAGCAAGCAGCTCGTGACGGGGCCGCAGCGGCAGCGGAAGGTCCTCTACCGCGCGCCCTACGCGACGGAGTGGACCGAGCTCGAGCTCGGCCGGGCCATGGAGATGGTGGCCGATCGCTTCCTGGAGGCGCGCCGCAAGGGCTGGCAGGACGTCGACGACAAGGGCCGCCGGCTCCGGCGGACCATGGGCATCGCGAGCCTCGGCGGCGCCACCCTCGACAACGAGGAGAACTACCTCATCAAGAAGCTCTTCACGGCCGCCGGCGCGATCCAGATCGAGAACCAGGCCCGTATTTGACACTCCGCCACGGTCCCCGGTCTGGGGACCTCGTTCGGGCGCGGCGGCGCCACCAACTACCAGCAGGACCTCGCCAACGCCGACTGCATCGTCATCCAGGGCTCGAACATGGCCGAGGCCCACCCGGTGGGCTTCCAGTGGGTGATGGAGGCGAAGGCACGGGGCGCCAGGGTCATCCACATCGACCCGCGCTTCACCCGGACGAGCGCCGTGGCCGACGCCTACCTGCCCGTCCGCGCCGGCAGCGACATCGCGCTGCTCGGCGGCGTGATCAACTACATCCTGACCCGTGAGAAGGACTTCCGGGAGTACGTGCTCGCGTACACGAACGCCTCCGTCATCGTGACCGAGGAATTCCGGGACACCGAGGAACTCGACGGCCTGTTCTCCGGCTACGACCCCGACTCCGGCTCGTACGACGCGAGATCGTGGCGGTACGAGGGCATGGAGTCGACGGACCCGCCGGGCGCCGAGGACACGGCCCACGCGCGGGAGACCGGTTCAGGCCCGGCGCACGGGTCCGGCGGGCCGCGCCTCGCGCGGCCGGCGCCGTCGCCCAGGACCGACCCGACCCTCCAGCACCCCCGCTGCGTCTACCAGATCCTCAAGCGGCACTTCTCCCGGTACACCCCCGAGGTCGTCGCGGAGATCTCCGGGCTCCCGGCCGAGCGGTTCCTGCAGCTCTGCGAGGACTGGACCGCGAACTCGGGTCGCGAGCGGACGACGTCCGTGGTCTATGCGGTGGGCTGGACGCAGCACAGCGTCGGCGTCCAGATGATCCGGACGGCGGCGATCATCCAGCTGCTGCTCGGCAACATCGGCCGCCCGGGCGGCGGCATCATGGCGATGCGCGGCCACGCGAGCATCCAGGGCTCGACCGACATCCCCACGCTCTTCAACCTCCTGCCCGGCTACCTGCCGATGCCCAGCGCCGGGGTGCACACGTCGCTGACCCGGTACCTCGACTCGTTCATCGGCGACAAGCGGAAGGGTTTCTGGCGCAACGCCGACGCCTACTTCATCTCGCTGATGAAGGAGTTCTGGGGCGACGCCGCGACGAAGGACAACGACTACTGCTTCGACTACCTGCCCCGGCTGACCGGGGACCACGGCACGTACCGGACGACGATGGACATGATCGACGGGAAGGTCAGCGGCTACTTCCTGCACGGCCAGAACCCGGCCGTCGGGTCCGCGCACGCCAAGCTCCAGCGGCTGGCGATGGCGAACCTGGACTGGCTCGTCGTGCGCGACCTGACGATGATCGAGAGCGCGACGTTCTGGAGGGACTCGCCGGAGATCGAGACCGGCGAGATCGTGCCCGCCGAGTGCCGCACCGAGGTGTTCTTCTTCCCCGCGGCGGCGTACACGGAGAAGGCGGGGACCTTCACGCAGACGCAGCGGATGCTGCAGTGGCGGGAGAAGGCGGTGGAACCCCAGGGCGACCAGCGCTCGGAGCTGTGGTTCTTCTACCACCTCGGCCGGTTGCTCAAGGAGCGCCTCGCCGACTCCACGGACGCCCGCGACCGGCCGATCCAGGACCTCACCTGGAATTACGAGGTACACGGCGACGAGCCCAGCGCCGCGTCCGTGCTGAGGGCCGTCAATGGCTACGACCTGACCACGGGCACGGTCGTGAGCGGGTACATGGACCTCAAGAACGACGGGTCCACGTCGTGCGGGTGCTGGATCTACTCCGGCGTCTACGCGGACGGCGTCAACCAGGCCGCCCGCCGCGTGCCCCGCGACCCCGACGACCCGACGTCTCCCGCGCTCGAGTGGGGGTGGGCCTGGCCCTACAACCGGCGCATCCTCTACAACCGCGCGTCCGCGGATCCGCAGGGCCGACCCTGGAGCGAGCGGAAGAAGTACATCTGGTGGGACCCCGACCTGGGCGAGAACGGGCAGTGGACCGGCCGCGACGTGCCGGACTTCGAGCGGACGAAGCCGCCGTCGTACACCCCGCCGGAGGGCGCCGCCGGCCCGGCGGCGCTGCGTGGTGACGACCCCTTCGTGATGCAGGCCGATGGCAAGGGCTGGCTGTACGTCCCCACCGGGCTGCACGACGGCCCGCTGCCCACACACTACGAGCCGCAGGAGTCGGTGCTCGCCAACGCGCTGTACGGGCAGCAGGCGAACCCGACCCGCAAGGTCTACGCCCGCGAGGACAACCCGTACAACCCCTCGCCCGGCGGCGGCGGCGACCCGGAGGTCTACCCCTACGTCGTGACCACCTCGCGGCTCACCGAGCACCACACCGCGGGGGGCATGAGCCGGCAGCTGCCGTACCTGGCGGAGCTGCAGCCGGAGATGTTCGTCGAGGTGTCACCCGCGCTGGCCGCCGAGCGTGGGCTGCAGCACCTCGGCTGGGCGACGGTGGTGACGAGCCGGACCGCGATCGAGGCCCGCGTCCTGGTCACCGACCGGCTGACTCCGCTGCGCGTCGCCGGCCGGGTCATCCACCAGATCTGGCTGCCGTACCACTGGGGTACGGTCGGCCTGATCACCGGTGACTCGGCGAACGACCTGTTCGGCGTGGTGCTCGACCCCAACGTCCTGATCCAGGAGTCGAAGGTCGCGACCTGCGACATCCGGCCCGGACGTCGCCCGCACGGGCCGGAGCTGGTCGCGCTGGTCGACGGCTACCGCAGGCGTGCCGGCGTCATCGTCGGGACACGCCGCGCGGGGCCCCTCGCCCGCGCCGGTGAGGGCACGTCGACGCATCTCGGGTCGGTCGAGGCGAGCGAGGAGGACGCCGGATGACGGATCCGCTGTCGGAGCCGGTGGCGGACGTCGCCGGCGCGTCCGGGTACGACGCGCACCCGCCGCGCGTCGGGTTCTTCACCGACACCACGGTCTGTATCGGGTGCAAGGCCTGCGAGGTCGCCTGCAAGGAGTGGAACCTCGTCCCCGACGACGGGTTCGACCTGCTGGGCATGTCGTACGACAACACCGGCATGCTCGGGGCGAACTCCTGGCGGCACGTCGCGTTCATCGAGCAACCGGCGCGGACCGGGGCGGAATCCGGGCAGGAGTTCCGCTGGCTGATGGCGTCGGACGTGTGCAAGCACTGCACCCGGGCCGGGTGTCTGGACGTGTGCCCGACGGGGGCGCTGTTCCGGACGGAGTTCGGCACGGTGGTCGTCCAGCCGGACATCTGCAACGGCTGCGGCTACTGCGTCAGCGCCTGCCCCTACGGGGTGATCGAGCGGCGCGATGGCGACGGCCGGGCGTGGAAGTGCACCCTGTGCTACGACCGGCTGCGCGGAGGGCTCGAGCCGGCTTGCGCGAAGGCGTGCCCGACGGACTCCATCCAGTTCGGCGCGCTCGACGAGCTCCGCGTCCGCGCGCGGCAGCGCGTCGAGGCGTTGCACGAGCAGGGCGTCGCCGAGGCGCGGCTGTACGGTGAGAGCCCCGACGACGGGGTCGGCGGGCAGGGTTCGATCTTCCTGCTGCTGGACGAGCCGGAGGTGTACGGGCTGCCCCCCGACCCGGTCGTGCCGACCCGGGACCTGCCCCGGATGTGGAGGTACGCGGCCCTGGCCGGCGTCGCCATGCTGGGCGCGATCGTCGCGGCCTTCCAGGAGGGACGGCGTCGGTGAGCGGAGCGGACGGCACCTCGGCGGACGGCATGTCCGCCGGCGACGGCCACGGCCGGCAGCGGCGGATGGGGCGCGGGCGCCGCGGCGGGCCGGCGGACGACGGCTCGCGCGAGCAGCCGATGGTGCCGCGGGCGACCTTCTCCTCGTATTACGGCCGCCCGGTCCTGAAGCCGCCGGCCTGGCACGACGACATCGCCTACTACTTCTTCCTCGGCGGGCTGGCCGCGTGCAGCAGCGGTCTGGCCGCCGGCGCCGATCTCACCGGCCGGCCGGCCCTGCGCCGCGGCACCCGGGCCGGGGCCCTCGTGGCGCTACTGGCCGGCACCTACTTCCTCGTCCGGGACCTGGGCCGCCCGGCGCGCTTCCTCCACATGCTGCGGGTGGCGAAGCCGACGTCGCCGATGAGCATGGGCACCTGGATCCTCGCCGGCTACGGCCTGCCGATGGGGATCGCCGCCGTCGACGAGCTCATGCCGGAACCGATCCGGCGGACCCGGCTCGGCCGGCTCGTCGGTGCGGTGGCCCGCCCGGCGGGTCTCGCCGCGGCCGGCGTGGCGCCCCCGGTCGCCCCATCCACGGCGGTGCTGATCTCGCCGACCGCGGTTCCCGCGTGGCACGAGGCGCACGAGGAGCTGCCGTTCATCGTCACCGCGAGTGCGGCTGCGAGCGCGGGCGGGCTCGGCATGATCGTGGCCCCGGTCGCCGAGGCCGCGCCGGCGCGCCGGCTGGCCATCTACGGAGCCATCGTGGAGCTCGCGGCGTCCGGCCGCCTGGAGTCCCGGCTGGGCCTGCTGGCCGAGCCGTATCTCACGGGCCGGGCACACATGCTGCTGCAGCGCGCGGCCACGCTGACCGCGGCCGGCACGCTGGGCGGCATGATGTTCGGTCGGCGCAGCCGGCTCGCCGCCGTCGTGTCGGGTGTGGCGCTGCTGGCCGGCGGCGTCTACGAGCGCCTGGGGATCCTCGAGGCCGGCCGGGCTTCGACGAAGGACCCGAAGTACGTCGTTCAGCCGCAGCGCGAGCGGCTGGATCGGCCCGAACTGCGGACGAACCCCTCCTCGGTGCGCTGAATCGCGGCGTGTCGCCGTCGTTCGTCCGTCGTTCGGGCCGGCGGTCGACGAGTGCCGGCCCGAACGACGGAGTCCGCCGGCGTCCGCGACGCCGCGTGGGGCCGGGATCAGCGGACGACGACGGTGACACCGTCCGGCCGCGCACCCACGAGCCGCCCGATGACGGGGTACCCGGGCAGTTCGGCCGCGACGAGCAGGCCGCCGGACGTCTGCGCGTCGGCGAGCAGGAGCGCCTCCTCGTCGCCGACGGCGTCCAGGTCGGCGTGCGGGTGCACCCAGGCGAGGTTGCGACGTGTGCCCCCGCTGACGTAGCCGGCCGCGACCGACGCGCGCGCCCCGTCCAGGTAGGGCACAGCGGCCGCGTCGACCTCGGCGGTCACCCCGCTGGCGCGGGCCAGCTTGTGCAGGTGACCCAGCAGGCCGAACCCGGTGACGTCGGTCGCGCAGGTGGCACCCGCGGCGAGGGCGGCGTCCCTGGCCCTGTCGTTGAGCGTCGTCATGGTGTCGACGGCCTGCTCGAACCGCTCGCCCGTCGCCTTGTGCCGGTTGTTGAGGACGCCGACGCCGAGGGGTTTCGTCAGCGTCAGAGGCAGGCCCGCGGAACCGGCGTCGTTCCTCAACAGGATGCCGGCGTCCGCGACCCCCGTGACGGACATGCCGTACATCGGCTCCGGAGCGTCGACGCTGTGCCCGCCGGCCACGTGGCAACCGGCGAGCCGGGCGACGTCGAGGCCGCCGCGGAGCACCTCCCGGGCGAGCTCGAAGGCCAGCACGTCCCGGGGCCAGGCCAGCAGGTTGACGGCCACGATCGGGTCGCCACCCATGGCATAGACGTCGGAGAGCGCGTTCGCCGCCGCGATCCGCCCCCAGTCGTAGGGGTCGTCGACGACCGGGGTGAAGAAGTCGGCGGTCGCCACCAGCGCCCCCGTCGGGGTCACGACGACGGCCGCGTCGTCGCCGTCGTCGAGACCCACGACGAGCTCGGCGCCCGGCCGGGGGAGAGGACCGACCGCCGCGAGCCCGGCGACGATCTCCTCGAGCTCCCCGGGCGGGATCTTGCAGGCGCAGCCGCCGCCGTGCGCGTACTGGGTGAGCCGGACCGGGGCCGAGGTCGTCACCCCCGCACTGTACGAAGCGAGCCGGCGCGGAGCCGGCGATCCTCGCGGAGCCCGGCGATCCTCGCGGGGCCTCGGGCGGCCAGGTGCTTGTCGCCGACAGTGATCCAACCGAGAAGCCGAACGCTCGCTCCCTCCGGGGCGGGTGGCCGCAGCGATCGCCTAGCATCGACGTCGCCGGGCCGACCAGCACGGGCTCGGGGAGGCGTTCGGGCAGCTGGTGCTCCCCGCGGTCTTCAAAACCGACGTGACCGAGGACCTCGGTCAGGCGGGTTCGATTCCCGTCCGCCTCCGCTGCCTGCCGCCCCGCCGCCCGCCGCCTCGCCGCCTCGCCGTACCGCAGTCCGCCGCACCGCGCCCGGCTACGGACGAACCGCCGCGACGCGACCTGGTCCGCGCTACCGAGGCGCCATTCGTTCGCCGTTGGGCCCGGGCCGCACCAGGGAGGTCAGACGCCCTCCGTGGCGACCAGCCGCCCCGACCGGACCGCCTTGACGAACGCCTCGTAGTCCTGTTCGTTCTGGTCGGCGTAGCGCAGGGCGAACTCCGTCATCGCGGCGTCGAACTCTGCGTCGTCGCCGAGATAGGCCGCGATCGCCACCGGATCACCCGACCGGGCGTGCGCCCGGGCGAGCGTCCACCCGCACAAGTCGGCATAGACCCCCATCCCCTCTGGCGACATCTCCTCCACCTGGGCGGATCCCTTCATGTCGCGCAGCTGGCGCCAGTAGAAGTGCCGGTCGGCGTCAACGCCCATCGTCCAGCCGAGGAAGATGTCGCTGGCGGCCTGCATCCGCCGCTGGCCCTGCACCACCCGCTCGCCGTGCTGGCCGTAGCGGCTGCGTGGCAGGTGCGCCTCGAGTACGGACATCGTGGCCTCCTTGACCTGGAGGAACAGCGCGTCCCCGGCGTCCCGCCCCTCGAGGAGGACGACGAACGCCCTGGTGCCGACGCTGCCGACGCCGACCACCTTCCGGGCGAAGTCGACGACCTCGAACCGTTCCAGGAGCAGTCGCCGGTCGTCCTGCAGGGTGGCCCGGTAGGCGCGCAGCTGCTGGCGGATCGCCTCTTCCGCCTCGTCGGCCGACATGTGGTACGCGGCACCGAGTTCGCGGGCCGGCACGAGGACCGGCGGCTGGCTGACGATGCGGTACCGCCCGTCGACGAGCTCCGCGAGCTTGGACAGGGCCTGCAGGCTGTCCCGGGTCCGCGCCTTCTCGGTGGCCCGCTCGGCCCGGCGGGCCTGCTCGCGGGCCCGCTTCTCCTGCGCCTTGGCGTCCTTCTTCGCGGCCTTTCCCTGACCCTTCGACGCCTTGACCGTCTGGGACGTCGTCGCGACCGCCTCCTGGACCGTCGACCTGAGCCGGTCCTCGTCCAGCCGGGCGTACCACACGTCCAGGGTGCCCATCTGCGCGAACTCCGTCATCGACGTCCGATAGGCGGTCACGGCCGCGAGTGCGGCGTCCCGGACGGCCGCGGCCGGGAAGCGGTTGTTGCGCGCGGCCACGACGAAGCTCGCGGTCATGCGCTCGACGTCGTACTCGACCGGGCCCGGAAGGGTCTCGTCGAAGTCGTTCAGGTCGAAGAGCAGACGACGCTCCGGCGAGGCGAAGACGCCGAAGTTCGACAGGTGAGCGTCGCCGCACAACTGGGCGTCCAGGCCCGCGACCGGGGTGGCGGCCAGGTCCGTGGCCATGATCTTGGCCGTGCCGCGGTAGAAGGTGAACGGCGAGACGATCATCCGCCCGTGCCGGACCGGGACCAGGTCGGGTTCCCGGGTCAGGTTCTGCTCCTCGAGCAGGGTCACCGGATCGGGACGGTCGGAGGCGGGCCGCCAGCCGGCGTGCACGGAGGGCGGCGTGCGGCGGCGCGCCTCCTCGCCCCTCGCCCTGCGCTCCTCGAGGCTGGGATGCGAGAGGTTCGCCTGGGTCATCCGGCCCACCTCCGCTTCATTCCCACGGAGCGTCGTTCCCGCGGATCCCGGGACGATCGATGCTACGGGATCGACGGGACCACGGGCACTCATTCCTTGATCACCGGGAGGGGGTTCGTTCACCGCAGCACCGGGAGGCGTTGCGGGTGGTCGAGGACGTCGTGGAACAGGTCCCCGTGCTCCGCGATCCGGCCGATGATCGTGCGGATCGTGATGGCGTCCGGCCTCAGCGCGGGGTCGTCGAGCTCGTCCCAGTCGATGGGCGCGGACACCGGGGCGCCCGCGGCCGGCCGTGGGCTGTACGGGGCGACGAGGGTCTTGTTGATCGCGTTCTGCGTGTAGTCCATGCGAGCGAGTCCGTCGCGGTCACCGACCTGCCACTTCCAGCTGACGAGGTCCGGCACCACCCTGCCGACGGTCTTGGAGAGCTGCTCGACCCACGCCCGCGTCTCGGCGAAGCCCGGTCCGCGTTCGATCGGCACCCAGATCTGGATCCCGCGACGACCGGTGACCTTGGCCCGGGCGCAGAGGTCGAGGTGCTCGAACGCCGCGCGGTGGAGGCGAGCCAGTACGAGCAGGTCCTCCCACCTGGTCGTCCCGCCCGGGTCGAGGTCGATCAGCGCGTACGTCGGCTGGTGCGGGCGGTCGATCATCGACGTCCACGCGTGCCAGTCCAGCGCGCCGAAGTTGGCGGCCCAGACGAGCGCGGCCGGCTCGTCGACGACGAGGTACGTCCGGGCCTGGCCCGGATCGGCCTCGGGGTCGGTCCAGCGGGGCAGCCAGTCCGGCGCGTGGTCCGGGAGCTCCTTCTGCCAGAACCCGGTGGCCAGCGTCCCGTTCGGGTAACGGTGCATGTTCAGGGCGCGTCGGGTGAGGTACGGCAGGATCGTGGGCGCGATCTGCGCGCTGTAGCGCACCAGGTCCCGCTTGGTGACCGCGTCCTCGCCCGGCCGCGCCGGGAAGAGCACCTTGTCCAGGTTGGACAGCCGCAGCTCCCGGCCGAACACCCGCCAGACGCCCTGTGACCGCAGCCGGTCCAGGTCGGACAGCTCCTCCCGGCTCACCGCGTCCGTCGACGGCTTGAGGGGGACCGACGCGCGGGCGGCCGGCAGGTCGGAGCGCCAGACCCGATCGGGGTCGGACTCGACCTCCTCGTTGGTTCGCCCGCTGAGGACCGACCGCGGGTGGTCCTCGGGGTTCCAGCCGTCCACCGCGAACTCGTCGTGCTTGTGCAGCAACAGCCATTCATCGCGGTCGGAGCCGCCGTACCGCGGCCGGCGGGGGCTGGTCCGGACGAGCACGAAGCGGCCGCGCAGCTTCCGGCCGAACAGGTCCATGTGCAGCTCGCCCGCTGCCAGCGCGGCCGCCGGATCCGGCGGATCGCCCGCCTCCTGTGGTTGCCAGGTGCCGGCGTCCCAGACGATGACGTCGCCGCCGCCGTACCCGCCGGCCGGGATGACCCCCTCGAAATCGATGTACTCGATCGGGTGGTCCTCCACCCGGAAGGCGGCCCTTCGCACGTTCGGATCCAGCGTCGGCCCCTTCGGAACGGCCCAGCTGACCAGTACGCCGCCGATCTCCAGCCGGACGTCGTAGTGCACGCGCCGGGCCCGGTGCCGCTGGACCACGAACCGGGACGAGCCTGAGGCGGCCGGCGTGACGGCGGGCGAGCCCGCGGGCTCCGGCGTCCGGGTGAAGTCGCGCTTGCCCCGGTACGGCGCCAGCGGGTCCGAGGTCCCGGGCCTGCTCGTCTCCCGCGGCATACCTGAGTCTGACCCACGTCTCACCCCGGCCGCAGTCCCACCCCGGCCGCCGGTCGGGCCGTGGCCCCCGGGGTCGGTCAGAGCTCCCGCTCGGCGAGCTCGCGGAACTCGTCGGGCACGCCGTGGGCCCGCACGAGCGCGGGCCAGTAGCCGACCGCGTCCTTGCCGTACTTGCGCCGCACCGCGTCCATCGACACGTCGACGGCCCACCGAGCGGATCCGCTGGTCGACCCGGCGCGGCGGGGGTCGTCCGGCGGCAGGGGCAGCTCCGACTGCAGGGCGCGCACCGTGACCAGGTTGGACGTCGAGATCGCGAGCAGGCTGATCTCGAGAGTGTCGTCGCGCTGGTCCTCGATGGCGGTCCAGACGAGCTGCTCCGCGATCTCGGTGAGGGTGAGCGTGGCGGCCAGCGGGGCGGGCAGCGTCAGCGACCGGGTGACCGAGCGCATCCCGGCGAAGCGCACCCGGACGCCGACGGTCCGAGCCGCGCGGTGCTTGGCGCGCAACCGGCCGGCGACCCGTTCGGCCAGGTGGGCCAGGACCTCGCGGACCAGCTCGGGGGTCGCCCGGCGTCGGCCCAGCGCCGACTGGGCGCCGACCGACCGGGCCCGCGCGGACCTCGACACCCGTCGCGGGTCCTCGTTGACGGCGAGCGCGCTGAGCCGGGCGCCGATCGCGTGGCCCAGGAGGTGCTCCAGCGAGAACGACGGTGTGCGGGCCAGGTCGCCGATGGTGTGGATCCCGCGCTCGGCCAGGCGTCGCCGGGCCACCGGGCCGACCCCCCACATCAGGCCGACCGGCAGCGGGTCGAGGAACGCGCGCTCGTCCGCCGGCTCGACGACGACCAGGCCGTCGGGCTTGGCGACCTGGGACGCCACCTTCGCCAGGTGCTTGGTCCGGGCGGCGCCGATCGAGATCGGCAGCCCCACCTCGGCCCGGACGCGCCGGCGCAGGTCCTCCGCGATGGCCTGCGGCGGCCCGAACAGGTGGGTCGAGCCCGAGACGTCGAGAAACGCCTCGTCGATCGAGATGCGCTCGACGGCCGGCGTCACGTCGTGCAGGACATCCATGACCTGGTCGGCCAGCCGCTGGTACTCGCCGAAGTGCCCGCGGACGAAGACGATGCCGGGGCAGAGCTGACGCGCCCGCCAGCCCGGCATCGCCCCGGTGACGCCGTGTTCCTTGGCCTCGTACGAGGCCGCGAGGACGACGCCGCCGTGCGGGCTCCCGCCCACTGCGACCGGCCTGCCCCGTAGGGCAGGGTCCAGCAGTTGCTCGACCGACGCGTAGAAGGCGTCGAGGTCGGCGTGCAGGATGGTCGGCCGGTCGGCCATACCCGGGAAATGTATTCGAACGCATGTTCGATCGTCAAGGGGATCGTCACGAGCGATCGTCACGAGCGATGGTAGAGACGATCAAGGCGATCACGGGCGGGCCGCCACGAGGAACATCACGGGGGACGACATCCGTGATCCCGCGTGGAGATGGGGCCCGCACAGGTCGCCCGCGGAAACCCCGTGCTCTGCCGGATGCTCGCCCGGTGGCCGACACCGCACACTTGATCCGTGCGTACCCCGGACCGATCGACCGACGCGGCCGACGCCCACCGCACCCTAGCCGCGACCCTGCGATCCGCAGCGGGCAGGCCGTGACCGGGCCGACCATCCGGCGGGGGTCGCCGGACGCCGACCGCGCGGCGCCGCCCGGCCCCGCCGCCGGCGCCCTGGTGGGCCGCGACGAGGAGCTGGCCGCCCTCCGGGCGTCCGCTGCCGAGGCCGTGGCCGGCCGGGGCAGCGTGGTGCTCGTCGGCGGTGAGGCGGGCGTGGGCAAGACGACCCTGGCCCGCGCGGTGCTGGCCCGCTCGGGGCTGCGTGCGCTGGTCGGGGTCGGCGTGCAGACGGGGGCCCAGGCCTTCGGCCCGCTCGTGAAGGCGTTGCGCTCGTACCTGCGGTCGGCCGGCCCCATCGAGCGGTCCCTCGTCACCGAGCCCGTCACCGGAGCGCCGCTGGCGCCCCGGCTCGCCCCGCTCCTGCCCGAGCTGGGCACCGCCGCGCCGGACGTCGACGGCGACACGTTGCACGATGCGCTGGTGCAGGCGTTCACGGCGCTCGCCCGGCGCCAGCCGACCGGCGTGTTCCTGGACGACCTGCACTGGGCCGACGACGCGACCCTTGAGCTGCTGCCCACCCTGGCCCGGCGGCTCGGCGACGTGCCGCTGCTGGTCCTCGCCGCGTTCCGCAGCGACGAGCTGCCTCGCGGGCACGGGCTGCGCCGCCTGCGCGGCGCCCTGCGCCGGTCCGGGCACCTGCACCAGCTGCTCCTGGAACCGCTCGGCCCGGATGCCACCGCGGCGCTCGTCGAAGCGACGGTCGGCCCGGTGGCACCGCCGCTGGCCCGGGTCGTGTTCGACCGGACGGACGGGGTGCCCTTCTTCGTCACGGAGCTCGCCACGGCCCTGGCCGAGGGCGGACGGCTGCAGCCGGGGCCGGCCGGGCTGGCACTCGCCGAGGGCCACGACGTCCCGCTGCCGGAGAGCGTTCGCGACGCGGTGCTGCTCAAGGCTGCCGGACTGTCCGACACCGGCCGCCGCGCGGTGCTCGCGGCGTCGGTGGTCGGGCAGGTCTTCGACCCCGACCTGGTGGCGGCCGTCGCGGACCTGTCGCAGTGGCCCGACGAGCTCGCCCGGCTCGGCATCGTCACGGAGGGCGCGACCGATGGCACGGACGCCCGCATGGCATTCCGGCACGCCCTGGTCCGGGACGCCTTCTACGGCGAGATCACCTGGAGCGCGCGGTCGGCGCTGCACCGCGCGGTCGCCGAACGACTGGAGGCCGGCCGGGCCGCACCGGCGACGGTGGCCGAGCACTGGATCGCCGGTCGGCGGCCCGACCGGGCCCGCGTCTCGCTGCTCGCCGCGGCCGACGCCTTCTGCTCCGTGCACGCCTATCGCGACGCCGCCCGCGCGGCCCGGCGAGCCCTCGATCTGTGGCCCGAGAACCCCGGCGAGGCACACGAGGCCGAGCGCCTCGACGTGCTCGAACGTCTCGCCGACTGCGCCGAGCTCGCCGGGAACCTGGCGGAGGCCGTTCCGGTGCGGCGCGAGGCGGCCGAGGGTCGGCTTCTCGCCGGCGACGGTCTCGGGGCCGCCCGGGCGCAGCGACGTCTGGCCGCGGCGTTGGAGCTCCAAGGCCGCTGGCCCGAGGCGCTCGCCGGCCGCGAGCAGGCGGCGTCCGCGTTCGCCGCGGCCGACCGTCCGGCCGAGGCCGCCCTGGAACGGTTGACGGCGGCGACCCACCTGAGGTCGGCCGGCAGCTTCCGGGCAGCCCTGTCCCTGCTCGAGCTCGCCGGGCCGCAGGCCCGCAGCGCTGGTCGACCCGACCTGGAGGCGAGGATCCTCGGGCTGGAGGGCAACGTCCGGGCACGGATGGGTGAGGGGCCGGAAGCGGTCGAGCTCGTCCGGCGGGGCCTGGCGCTCGCCCTGGAGCAGGGCGTCGCGGGACCCGCCGCCGAGATCTACCAGCGACTCGCGGACTCCCTGGAGCACTCCGGCGACTACCCCGGCGCGCA
>DATKNA010000411.1:0-17335 GCA_035541595.1 Kineosporiaceae bacterium
GTCGCGAGATCCTGCACGGTCTCGTAGAACGACGGCAGGTGCAGCGCGGAGCTGACCGCGAACCAGCCCAGGATGCCCGCGGCGCCGGTCCCGGCGAGGACCAGGGCCCAGCGGCGACCTCTGGGGAGCGGGAGCAGCACCAGGCCCGCGACGAGCACGCCGAGAGCGAGCGCGGCGCCGTTGGCGGGTTTGAAGGCGTACAGGGCGACCAGGGCCGGCAGCAGCCAGGCCAACCCCCGCAGGTGGCCGCGCACCAGGCGGGCGCCCCCGTACATCCCGGCCACCAGGGCCGCCAGCACGGCGCCTTCGGGCAGCAACTTGTCCGACCAGTAACCCGTCGGCAGGAGGGAGAACGCGACGCCCGCGGCGCCTGCCGCGACGGCGGAGCTGCCCAGCCCGCGCAGTGCGAGGAAGACGGCGAGCGCGGCCATCACGGCACCGACCAGGCTGCCGAGGATCATGGCCCTCGGCAGGCCGAACAGCCGGACGCCGGGCGCCAGCAGCAGCGGCCACAGCGGCCGGCTGGTGAAGATCGCGACATAGCGGGGGCTGGTGATCGCCTCGTAGCCCGGGCAGCTCTTGGTGATCCGGCCGTCCAGCCGGAGCCCGCGGACCAGGTCGGCGCAGACGAGTCGATTGGCCGACCGCTGCGCCGCTTCCGTGCCGTACCCGGCGAACCGTTCCGCTTGCAGGGCGTAGAAGTAGGTGTCGCCGCTGGCGTGCCGCTCCGGCCGATCGAACCGGATGACGAAGACCAGGACGGCGACCCCGACGACGGCGAGAGCCGCGACGACGTCCGTCACGCCGGGACGGCGCCGCGCCCGCCTCGCGCCTGCCATGATCTATCCCCCTCTGGCCGCCGGGACCGGACTGATCTCCGTGCCCCGGGGCCCGATGCCCCTGCTCAGGCCGCCTGCTCAGGCCGCCTGGTCACGGTGCGGCGTTCAGCCTCCTGCGCGGTTGAGCCTCCGGTAGGAGACGCGCGTCGGGGTCTCAGGGTTGCCTCTGCCGCGGCACGACGGCCGCCACGGCCTCGACCATGTCCTCCGGGGCGTCGTAGACCGGAGCACCCGGCACCGGCCAGTGCGCCACGACGTCGGTGAAGCCGAGGTCGTGGGCCCGGCCCAGGTAGTCGGTGAACAGCTCGACGGAGGACAGGGCGAACCGCGGGCCGGCGTCGATCGACAGCAGCCTGTCGACAGCGCCGGGGACAGCGCCGGGGGTGGTGGCGCCGACGACGTCCAGGATCTCGGTGAACCGGCGCGCGAGGCCGGCCACCCCCGCCCACCACACGTCCTCGGCGACGTCCCGTCCGCTCGATCCCGGCGCGCCCGTCGTCGCCCAACCCGCGCCGAGCCGGGCGGCCAGACGCATCGTGCGCGGGCCGTTCGCCGCGATCACGAACGGCAGCCGAGGACGCTGCACGCAGGGCAGGGTCGTCCGCGCGTCGACCGCGGCGTAGAACCGCCCGGTGAACGTGACGTGGTCGCCCACGAGCATGCGGTCGAGCAGGTCGACGAACTCCTCGAGGCGGGCTGCGCGGTCCGCGGGCGCGAGCACCTCCCCGCCGAGCACCCGCGCGTCGTGCCCCGTGCCACCGGCCCCTATGCCGAGCACCGCCCGCCCCGCACTGACGTCGTCCAGGGCCGCCAGGTCACGCGCGAACGGGACCGGGTGCCGGAAGTTCGGCGACGCCACCCACGTCCCGAGACGCACCCTCGACGTGACGCCGGCAGCCGCGACGAGGGTCGGCAGGGTGGCGCCCCAGGGCGTGCCGGCCAGCGGGTCCCAGGTCAGGTGGTCGTAGGTCCAGAGGTGGTCGAAGCCCAGCTCCTCGCCACGGCGCCACATCGCCGCCTGCTCGGCCCAGCGCCGCTGCGGCAGGATCACCAGACCGACGCGCACCCGCGCAGAGTAGCCGCAGGCACCCGCCGTCCGGTCCCCCTATCGTGAGAAGGATGCCCTCCCGCCGTGGCCCCGCGCCGCGCAGCCTCACCGACGAGCTCCGGTCCCGCTCCGACGACGCGCTCGCCGCCCTGCTGCGCGAGCGACCCGATCTCGCGGTGCCGATTCCACCGGACCTCTCCGCGCTCGGTGCCCGCGCCGCCGGCCGGTTGAGCGTCCAGCGGGCGATGGACGGGCTCGACACGCCCGCCCTGCAGGTGCTCGAGGTGGTCGCGGTCCTCCCCGAGCCGGTCGCGCCGGCCCAGGTGAGCCGGCTCTGGGGCGCGCCCGCCGGGCCGGTGCTCGACCGGCTGCGCGCGCTGGCGCTGGTCTGGGGCTCACCGCGCGCGCTGCACCTCGTCCGTGCCGCCCGCGACGTGCTCGGGCCCTCCCCCGCCGGCCTCGGGCCGCCCCTGGCCGACGCGCTCGGCCGGCGCTCGCCGCAGCGCATCGCCGAGCTGCTCGAGGACCTCGGCCTGCCGCCGGCCGGCGAACCCGAGGCCGCACTCGGCCGGCTCGCCGATCACCTCGGCCGCCGGGAGGTCGTCCAGGAGTTGCTCGGCGCCGCACCGTCCGGCGTCGCCGCCGTGCTCGACAGGCTCGCCTGGGGGCCACCCGTGGGTCAGGTCTCGGACGCCGACAGGCCGGTGCGGCGTGCGGGAGCCAGCGGGCCGGTCGAGTGGCTGCTGGCCCGAGGCCTGCTGGGAGTGGCGGACGCCGGTCACGTCGTGCTCCCGCGCGAGGTCGCGCTGGTCCTGCGCGGCGGCCGCGTCCATCGCCGCACCGAGGTCCGGCCACCGGCGCTCGAGGCCGAGCCCAAGCCCGCGCCCCGGGTGCGGGACACGGCCGCCGGGACTGCCGCGGAGGCCGTGCGCCTGGTGGCCGCGGTGGGCGAGGCCTGGGGCGAGGGCCCGCCCCCCGTGCTTCGGGCGGGCGGCCTCGGGGTACGCGAGCTGCGCCGGACGGCTGCCCGGCTCGACGTGGACGAGGCGGTCGCTGCCCGTGCCGTCGAGGTCGGGTACATCGCCGGGCTGGTCGCCGACGACGGCGAGATCGACGCGCGCTGGGCGCCGACGCCGGCGTTCGACGCCTGGCGGGCCCTCGGAACGGGTGACCGCTGGGCCGTGCTCGCCAGGGCCTGGCTGGCCACCACCCGGTCGCCGGGGCTCGTCGGCACCCGTGACGAGCGCGACAGTCCCCGGGCCGCCCTGGGCGGCGAACTGGACCGGGCCGCGGCGCCCGAGGTCCGGCGCTGGGTGCTCGAGCAGCTCGCGGCGGCGGGTACGGACGCCGCACCGCAGGCGCCCGACCCGCAGTCGCTGCTCGCGCTGCTGGACTGGACGTCGCCGCGACGGGCTGGCCGGATGCGGGCACAGCTGCTCGGCTGGGCTCTCGACGAGGCCGCCTGGCTCGGCGTGACCGGCGCCGGCGCGCTGGCGCCGCACGGACGGCTGCTGCTCGCGCAGACGAGCCGACGGACGAGCCGACAGGCGAGCCCGCCGACGAGTCCGCACACGAGTCCACAGGCTGGCCTGGACGCCGGCCAGGACGCCGGCGTGGACGGCCAGGACGACGGCGGGGCAGCCGGCGCGGCGCTGGAAGCGGCGCTGCCGCCGCCGGTGGACCACGTGCTCCTGCAGGCCGACCTCACCGCGGTCGCCCCGGGGCCGCTCGTGCCGGACCTCGACCGCGAGCTGACCCTGGCCGCGGACGTCGAGAGCCGTGGCGGCGCGACCGTGTTCCGGTTCACGCCGGACTCCGTCCGGCGGGCGCTGGACGCCGGCCGCACCGGGGAGGACCTGCTCGGCTGGTTGGCCCGCGCGTCGCGGACGCCGGTACCCCAGCCGCTGGCCTACCTCGTGCAGGACACGGCCCGCCGGTACGGGCGGATCAGGATCGGGACGGCGCAGTGCTACGTGCGCGCGGACGACGAGGCGGCGCTCGCGGAGCTGCTGGTGGACCGCCGCACGGCGGCGCTGCGCCTGCGCCGACTCGCCCCGACCGTGCTCGCCGCGCAGGCCGCGCCCGAGACGGTGCTGTCCGTGCTGCGGTCCATGGGGCTGGCGCCGGCCGCGGAATCGTCCGACGGCGGCGTCGTCGTCCACGGCCCGCAGACCCACCGGACCCCTCCCCGGGCGCAGCCCCGGCCCGTCGCCCCGCTGCCCCCCGCCCCCCGCGAGGCGGCCCTGCTCAGCGCGGTGCAGGCGCTCCGCGCCGCCGACGATGCGGCGCAGGCGCGTGCCGCCGGCCACGCGGACGGGGTCGACGTGGGTGTCCCGCCGCCCCTGGCGGCGACGGACCCCACGGCTGCGCTGGCGCTGCTGCGGGATGCCGCCTCGGCGCGCCGCCCGGTCTGGATCGGGTACACGGACACCGGCGGCCACGTCGCGCGCCGCCTGGTGGAACCCCTCTCGGTCGAGGGCGGCCGGATCACGGCGTTCGACCGCGGATCCGAGGAGGTCCGGACGTTCTCCGTCCACCGGGTCACGGGCGTCGCCCCGCCGTGACCCTCCCGCGGTGATCATGCAATCCCCGCTGATCATGCAATCCGTGTCGATCATGCGAACCCACGTCACTGGACGGAGTGGACGGAACAGCCGGGCCCGGGTTCCGGTTGACACCCCCGACCCCAGCTGATGGAAGGTTTGCGCGTGACCGACGGACCACTCATCGTCCAGAGCGACAAGACCCTCCTGCTCGAGGTCGACCACCCGCTCGCCCCCGCGTGTCGCCAGGCCATCGCGCCGTTCGCAGAGCTCGAGCGCGCGCCCGAGCACGTCCACACCTACCGGCTGACGCCGCTCGGCCTGTGGAACGCCCGTGCCGCCGGACACGACGCCGAGCAGGTCGTCGACGTCCTGCTGGAGTTCTCGCGCTACCCCGTACCGCACGCGCTGCTGGTCGACGTCGCGGAGACGATGGCCCGCTACGGCCGGCTGCAGCTGGTCAAGCATCCGGCGCACGGCCTGGTGCTGCACGCCCTCGACCTGCCGGTGCTCGAGGAGGTGCTGCGCAGCGCCAAGGTCAAGCCCCTGGTCGGGCAGCGGATCGACACCGAGCACGTCATCGTGCACCCCAGCGAGCGCGGGCACCTCAAGCAGGTGCTGCTCAAGCTCGGCTGGCCGGCGGAGGACCTGGCGGGCTACGTCGACGGCGAGCACCACCCGATCGAGCTCGTCGAGGACGGGTGGTCGATGCGGCCGTACCAGAAGGAGGCCGTGGAGGGCTTCTGGCACGGCGGGTCCGGCGTCGTGGTGCTGCCGTGCGGCGCGGGCAAGACGATCGTCGGCGCGGCCGCGATGGCGCAGGCCTCCGCGACGACGCTCATCCTCGTGACCAACACGGTGGCAGCCCGGCAGTGGCGCGACGAGCTGGTCCGCCGGACGTCGCTGACCGAGGACCAGATCGGGGAGTACTCGGGCTCGCGCAAGGAGATCCGGCCGGTCACGATCGCGACGTACCAGGTCATGACGACGAGGCGCAGAGGCGTCTACGCCCACATGGAGCTGTTCGACGCCCGGGACTGGGGCCTGGTCGTCTACGACGAGGTGCACCTGCTGCCGGCACCGATCTTCCGGATGACGGCCGATCTGCAGGCCCGCCGCCGGCTGGGGCTGACCGCGACGTTGGTCCGCGAAGACGGCCGCGAGGGCGACGTCTTCTCTCTCATCGGACCCAAGCGCTACGACGCGCCCTGGAAGGACATCGAGGCGCAGGGTTACATCGCCCCGGCCGACTGCGTCGAGGTGCGGGTCACGCTCCCCGAGCGGGACCGGTTGCTGTACGCGACCGCGGAGCCGGACGAGCGGTACCGGCTGTGCTCGACGGCAGCCGAGAAGATCAAGGTCGTCGGGCGCCTGGTCGAGCGGCACGCCGGCGAGCCGATCCTGGTCATCGGGCAGTACATCGACCAGCTGGACGAGCTCGGCCGGCGCCTCGGCGCGCCGGTGCTCAAGGGCGAGACCTCCGTCAGGGAGCGCCAGCGCCTCTTCAACGCCTTCCGGCACGGCGAGATCGGCATCCTCGTCGTGAGCAAGGTCGCCAACTTCTCGATCGATCTCCCCGAGGCGAGCGTCGCGATCCAGGTCTCCGGGGCCTTCGGGTCCCGGCAAGAGGAGGCGCAGCGGCTCGGCCGGGTGCTGCGGCCCAAGAGCGACGGCCGGGCCGCGCGGTTCTACGCGATCGTCGCCCGCGACACGCTGGACCAGGACTTCGCGGCCCACCGGCAGCGGTTCCTCGCCGAGCAGGGGTACGCCTACCGGATCGTCGACGCCCACGAGGTGATGCAGACGCCACCCCCACCGTCCCCGTGACCCCCCTACTCTGTGGTGATCAAGGAATAGGTGGCGATCAAGGAATCGGTCTGCATGGCCCGGTCGCCAGATATTCCTTGATCGCCACCTATTCCTTGATCACGGACAGAGGTGAGTCAAAGGCGCCGCCTGTCGGGCTCTCAGGGATCTCCAAGCCTCCTCGGCTTCCCTTGAGGTCATGAGCGTGAGGGCCGACGCCCAGCAGCCGCCCCCGCAGTTCCCCTTCCCCGGCGGGGCGGCGCACGTGCGTCGCCGTCCGCGCTCCGTCCCCCGGTGGTACCGGGACGTCGCGGGCGCCCTCACCTGGCTGAGCATGCTCGTCGTGGTCGCCCTGTGGGTCGGCGGCGGCGGCATCCAGAGCCTCGGTGACCTCCTCGGCGCCAGCGGCCTGACGACGCTGGGCCGGATCACCGGGCTCGTCGCCGCCGACCTGCTGCTGATCCAGGTCCTGCTCATGGCGCGCGTCCCGTTCGTGGAGAAGGCGTTCGGGCAGGACGAGTTGGCCCGCCGGCACCGGCTCGTGGGCTTCTGGTCGTTCAACCTGATGCTCGCGCACATCGTGCTCATCACCCTGGGCTACGCCGCCACGGCGCGGTCCGGCGTCGTCAGCGAGTTCGTCCGGCTGGTGCTGACCTATCCCGGCATGCTCCTCGCCCTGGCCGGGACCGCCGCACTCACGCTCGTCGTCGTCACCTCGATCAGGCAGGCCCGGGCCCGGCTGCGCTACGAGGACTGGCACCTGCTGCACCTGTACGGCTACGTGGGCGTGGCGCTCGCCCTGCCGCACCAGCTCTGGACGGGTTCGGACTTCCTCGTCAACCCGCTCGCGACCGGGTACTGGTGGACCCTGTGGGCGGCCGCCGCCGGGGCGGCCCTGATCTGGCGGGTCGCCGTCCCGCTCTACCGGTCGGCGCGGCACGGCCTCGTCGTCGAGCGCGTCGTCCGGGAGGGGCACGGGGTGGTCTCCGTCGTCCTGCGCGGCCGCCACCTCGACACGCTGCGTGCACGCGCCGGGCAGTTCTTCACCTGGCGGTTCCTCGACGGGCCCGGCTGGACCCGGGGCCATCCGTACTCCCTCTCCGCCGCCCCCACGGAAACGCACCTGCGCCTGACGGTGAAGAACCTCGGCGACGGCAGCCACCGGCTGGCCCGGCTCCGACCGGGCACGCGGGTCCTGATCGAGGGCCCGTACGGCCGCCTGCACGCGGGTGTCCGGACACGACGCAAGGTGACCTTGCTCGCGGCGGGGATCGGCGTGACCCCCCTGCGGGCCCTGCTCGAGGATCTCGACCAGGGACCGGGTGACGTCACCCTGGTCTACCGCGCGCACGACCCGGACGACCTCGTCCTCCGCCGGGAGATCGACGCGCTCGCCGAGCGCACCGGGGCTCGGGTGTACTACGCGCTCGGCCGGCGGATCCACGGTCGCCGGACCTGGCTCCCCGAGTCGGCCGCCCACCTCGACGACGCCACCGCCCTGCTCCACCTGGTGCCTGACGTCGCCGAGCAGGACGTCTTCATCTGCGGAGCGGTTCCGTGGATGGAAGCCGCCGAGGACGCCTGCCTGGCGGCCGGGGTACCCGCCGACCGCATCCACCTCGAGCGCTTCTCGTGGTGATCGATGTGATGGGTGTGAGGGGTGTGCTGGGTGTGATCACCCCCGGGAGCGAGGAAAGGACGTGACATGCGCCGCAACCTCGTGGCCTTCCTCGGCACACTGAGCGGGCTCGTCCTGCTCTTCAGCTACCACACGAGCCTCGACAGCAGCGCCCCCGCCACCGCGGCGAACGCTCCGCTGACGCCCGGCGGGGCAGCGAAGAGCGGGGCGTCCGGCTCATCGGGCTCATCGGGCTCATCGGGCTCGTCGTCGAAGAGCTCCTCGGGAGGGTCCAGCTCCTCCAAGGGCGGGACCTCGAGCGGGCCGAAGACCTACACGGGCGACGTCGCGCAGACGCGCTGGGGTCCGGTCCAGGTGCAGATCAGCGTCGAGAACGGCAAGATCACGGCCGCCCAGCCGACCCAGGTGCCGAGCGACAACTTCCGCGACCAGGAGATCAACTCTTACGCCGTCCCGATCCTCAACCAGGAGGTCCTCCAAGCGCAGAGCGCCCAGATCGACGCGGTCTCCGGCGCCACCGTCACCAGCGACGGCTACATCCAGTCCCTCCAGTCCGCAATCGACCAGGCCCACCTGTGACCGCCCCCGGGGCCGGTGACGTACTCGAGCGGCTGGTCCACGTCGAGCACGTCATGGGCATGCCGGTGAGCATCCACGTGCGCGGGCCGGGCGCGCGCACGGATCCGGACGTCGAGCGCGCCGTGCGCCGCGCCGTCGCGGAGCTCCACCGCGTGGATGAGCGGTTCAGCACCTACCGGCCCGACAGCGCGGTGAGCCGGATCCGCCGCGGCGGGCTCGACCTGGCCGACGCGCCCGGCGACGTCCGCGAGGTGGCGCGGCTGTGCGAGGTCGCCCGCGACCGCACCGAGGGCTGGTTCTCAGGGTGGCTCCCCGACGGCCCGCGCGGACCCCGGCTGTTCGAGCCGACCGGTCTGGTGAAGGGATGGGCGGTCGAGAACGTCTGCCGCCGGCTGTCGGGAGCGCTGCCCGCCCACGACGTGCTCGTCGACGCCGGCGGGGACGTCGCGCTGGCCTGCCGTCGTACCGACACCCCGGCGTGGTCGGTCGGCATCGAGGACCCGCGGGACCGTCGCCGCCTCCTGGCCGCCCTCGAGCTGCGGTCCGGTGGCGTGGCGACGTCGGGGGTGGCGGCCCGCGGCGCGCACGTCCTCGATCCCCGGACCGGTGAGCCCGGTGGCACGGGCCTGCTCGCCGTCACCGTCGTGGGCCCGGATCTGCTCTGGGCGGACGTCGACGCCACGGCCGCCTTCGCACGGGGAGCCGGGTGCGAGACCTGGCTGGCCGACCTGCCGGACACGACCGCGCTCATCGTGCCCGTCTCCGGCGATCCGCGGACGGTCCGCGGCCGGGCCGTCCCCCGGAGCGCCGACGTGACGGCGACGTCATCCGGCGGCTGACGGAGTCTCGCTGACGGCCAGATCCAGCGCCGCGACCGGGTCGAGCTCCCGGCCGGCCGCGAAGGCCGCGTCGAACTCCGCAGCGGGCAACGCGGCGCGGGCGAGGCCGTCGAGCTGCGCCTGCAGCGACCGCAGGAACGGCCAGACGGCGAGGCCGAGGAGCTCGCGCGCCCGGGACGCGGCCCCCAGCAGCCGGGCTGCGAGGTCCGGCCGTGCGCCGGCGAGCGCCAGGCCGGCGAATCCATCGAGCGAATACGCCATGCCCTCGTAGTCCCCGAGGGCACGGTGCAGGACTGCGGCCGTCTCGAGCTCGCGCCGGGCGGTCTGCGGATCCAAGGCCACGAGCGCGTCGAGCGCGAGCTGGTCGTGCGCCTGCGCCCGCAGCTGCTGGTCGTCGATGGCCTCGGCCCGGGCGAGCACCTCCTGGTGCATGGCGCGGGCCGTGCCGACGTCACCCGCGAGCAGGCACAGGTCCCCGAGCGGGATCAGCACGAGCCCGACGCCCCAGTCGTCGCCGACCTCGCGGAACAGTCCCGACGCCTCCTCGAGCATCGTCCGCGCGTCGGCACCCGGACCGGCCTGCTCTATCGGCAGGGCGATGGCGAGGCTGAACAGAGCCTGCGCGAGCAGCCGCTTCTCGCCCGAGCCGCGGGTCATCGTCACGAGCCGCTCGAGCATCGGCACCGCCTCGGCCGACCGGCCGGTGGCGACCCGGATGGTGCCGCGGGCCCACAGGAGCTGCGCGGCCTCGGCGTCGGGGAGGTGAGCCGCCGACGGCAGCGCCGCCGTCCGCTCCGCCACCGCCAGCATCTGCTGCAAGCGCCCGCGCGACCACCAGTACCTGGTCAACGGCGCCGTGAGGCGCACGGCCAGCGCGGCGTCATCCTGGTCGACGGCCCAGCCGACGACCGCCCGCAGCGTGTCGATGTCGGCGTCGATCCGGCGGAACCAGCCGGCGCCTTCCGGTCCGGACAGCGCCTGGCCGACCGTGGACGTGAGCCCGCAGAGGTAGTCCGCGAGCCGGCGCGTCGTCGCCTGCCGCTCCCCCGAGGCGTCCAGGCGTTCCAGGGCGAACTCGCGGACCGTCTCGAACATCCGGAATCGCGGGTCCCCCCGGCTGCGGTTGTCCGGGCTGACCAGGCTGTGCCCGACGAGCGCCGACAGCGTGTCCAGGACGTCCAGGTCGCCGTCGACCGCCCCGACGGCCTCGGCCGCCTCCAGCGACCATCCCCGCACGAAGACGGCCAGCCTGCGCAGGAGCGCGCGCTCCTGCCGCCCGAGCAGGGCGTAGCTCCAGCCGATCGTCGTGCGCAGGGTCTGCTGCCGGGACGGCCGGTCGACCTCCTGCGAGCGCAGGTCGAGCCGCCGGTCCAGCCGCCGCGCCAGGGCCTCGGGGGTCAGGATCCGCACGCGGGCGGCCGCGAGCTCGATGGCGAGCGGGATGCCTTCGAGCCGGTCCACGATCTGCAGGACGGCCGCTCGGGCCGCCTCGTCCAGGGTGAAGTCGTCGCGCACCTGCCGGGCGCGCTGGGCGAAGACCTCGACGGCGGGCTCGGCGGCCAGGGGCGCGAGCGTGATCTCGTGCTCGCCGCGCAGCTGAAGCACGCTCCGGCTGGTCACCAGCACGTGCAGGCCGGGGCACGCGGCGAGCAGCCGGACGACCACCGAGGTCGCCTCGAGGACGTGCTCGAAGTTGTCCAGCACGAGCAGGACCCTTCGGCCACCGATGCGGTCCACCAGGACGTCGGTCACCGAGCGGCTGCCCTCGGCCCGGACGCCGAGCGCCTCGGCGATGGCGCCGGGCACGAGACCCGGGTCGGACAGCGGCGCCAGGTCGACGAACGCCGTGACCGGGGCGGCGAGCCGGCGCGCCACCTCGAGGGCGAGCCGGGTCTTGCCGATCCCGCCCGGCCCGAGCAGGGTGACCAGCCGCACGGCGGGATCGCGCAACAGCTCCAGG
The DNA here is from genome assembly GCA_035541595.1 of Kineosporiaceae bacterium. Taxonomy (GTDB): domain Bacteria; phylum Actinomycetota; class Actinomycetes; order Actinomycetales; family Kineosporiaceae; genus DATKNA01. The sequence goes on from DATKNA010000411.1 coordinate 11,254, forward strand.
ACGGTGTCCGTCTCCCGGTCGCGGCCGACGATGGGCATCGGCGGCACCGGCAGGGGCGCGGGACCCAGGCCCTGCGACGCCGGCCCGGCCGCCGCGTCGAAACGCTCGGTGAGCAGGACGGCGAGGTCGTCGGCGACCAGCCGGCCGAGCTGGCGAGGATCCCGGTACGGCGTCGTCGAGGCGCCGGACGTCGTCCAGATCCGCTCGATGAGCTCCGTCAACCGCCGCTCGCGGTGCGGCGCGGGGCTCTTGACGTAGAGGAGCTTCGGCTTGTCCCCGGAGAGCAGGTACTCGTCCTCGAGGCCGGAGACGTCGCTCCCGGGCGCCACCCAGCCGTAGCTCTCGCCGTAGATGCCCACGAAGACGTCGCTCTGGGCGAGGTAGGAGCGGTAGAGCTCGCGCGGCGGGTGCGGACGGGCGCCCAGCTCGAACATCACCGGTGTGAGGCGCAGCCGGGTGATCGCGGCTCGGACGGCCTCCCGCTCGGGGGCGAGCTCGGACAGGGTCGACGACACGAACACCCGGACCCGCCGGTCGTGCGGGGCGATCCGGTGGGCCACGTCGTCCGTCGCGATGTCGGTCATCGGCAGATCATCAGGATCATCGGCAGATCGTCAGGATAGGTCACCCGGACAGGGACGTGACGATCGTGCGATCCACGTGATGAACTCGATGGTCGTGGAGTCGGGCACGGGCACGGACGCTCCGGTGCTGCGCGCGACGCGCGCCCTGCTCGCCGTGTTCGGCGTGCTCACCTTCCTCGCCGTGGCGGCCCTGTTCGTGCGGCCCGACACCACCGACCGGTTCTTCGCATGGACCATCCAGCCGCCGGTGACCGCCGCGTTCCTGGGCGCTGCGTACGCGGCGGGCTGCACCCTCGTCGTCCTGTCGCTGCGCGCGAGCGTCTGGGTCAACGCGCGGGCCGCCCTGGTCACGATCCTCGTCTTCACCGCGCTCACGCTGTGGGCGACGCTGGTGCACCGGGACCGCTTCCACTTCGGTGACGACAAGGTCGTCGCGCGGGGAGCGGCCTGGTTCTGGCTGGTCGTGTACGTGGTCGTCCCGGTGGCGTTGGCGGGGGTCCTCGTCCTGCAGGCGCGCACCTCGGGGGCCGACGCGCCGCGCGGCCGACCCCTGCCGCGCTGGCTCGCCGCGGCGCTCGCCGTCGAGGGCGCCATGATGTTGATCATCGGCCTGTCGCTGTTCGTGCGCCCAGGCCTGGTGACGGTCTGGCCGTGGTTCCTCACGGCCCTGACCTCGCGCGCGATCGGGGCCTGGCTCATCGCGTTCGGGGTGGCCGCGGTGGCCGCGCTGGTCGAGAACGACCTGAGCCGGCTGCGGGCCTCGGCGGTCGCCTACTTGGTGTTCGCGGTCGCCGAGCTCGTCGTGGTGCTGCGGTTCGCCCACACGCTGCGCTGGGACGCCACCTCGACATGGGTGTACCTGGCCTTCCTGATCCTCGTCGCCGGCACCGCGGCGGCCGGCGTCCGGTTGACAGCCGCTGTCCGACCCGACCGAGCCGACCCGACCGAGCCGACCCCCCGACCGGGCCATCCGACCGGGCCCATCCGACCGGGCCCATCCGACCGAGCCCATTGACCGAGCCCATCCGACCGAGCCCATCCACCGAGCCCATCCGACCGAGCCCATCCGACCGAGCCCATCCGACCGAGGTGGTCCACCGTGCCTGAGGACACCGCCGCGCTGCCCGCCATCGTCGTGGTCTCCCGCTCCGCATCCGTGCGCGAGCAGCTGTTCACCGAGCTCGCGGGCCGGTACGCCCGTGACTACGCGATCAGAGCGTTCGCGACGGCCCAGGAGGCTCTCGACGCCCTCGCCTTCACGCCCGGCCCCGCCGCCTCGCTCGCCTCAGGTGATCAGCGGGAGCCCGGCGCGGCCGTGGCGCTGCTCATCGCGGGGCTCGGAGGCGAGGACCCGGACGGCCTCGAGGCGCTGCGCCGGCTCTCGACCGTCTTCCCCTCGGCACTGCGTATCCCGGCCCCGCGCTGGGGCGACTGGAGCACCGCCCGACCCATCTTCGACGCCCTGGCCCTGGGCCAGGTGGACCGCTGGGTGACGCGCCCCGAGGGGACCCCGGACGAGGAGTTCCACCGGTCCGTGACGGAGTACCTCGAAGAGTGGCGCAGCCGTCAGGGCGACGGGTTCCAGGCGGTGCGGATCATCGGGGAGCGCTGGTCGGACCGATCGCAGCATTTGCGGGACAACTTCACCCGGAACCGCATCCCGATCGGCTTCTACGACGTCGCCTCGCCGGCCGGCTCGGCCATGCTCAGCCGGCTGGGTCTGGCGGACCCGCGCCTGCCGGTGGTGGTGCTCCGGTTCGCCGAGGGCGGTCAGGTGCTGCAAGATCCCACGGATCTCGACATCGCCGTGGCCTTCGGGATCTTCGAGCCCGTGGACGAGGACGAGCGGTTCGATCTCGCCATCGTCGGCTCGGGACCGGCGGGGCTGGGTGCCGCGGTGTACGCGGCGTCCGAGGGCCTGTCGACGCTGGTGATCGAGCCCCAGGCCGCCGGTGGCCAGGCGGGCACGAGCTCGCTCATCCGCAACTACCTCGGCTTCCCGACCGGGATCAGCGGGGACCGCCTCACGCTGGCCGCGTTCCAGCAGGCCTGGGCGTTCGGCGCGAGGTTCCACTTCATGCGGGAGGCGACCTCGCTCGTCACCGACGGCGAAGCCCGCCGGATCCGGCTCTCCGACCTGACCACGGTCACGGCGTCCACGGTCGTCGTGGCCACGGGTGCCAGTTACCGCCGGCTCGGCGTGCCGGCGCTGGACGCGTTGCAGGGGCGGGGGGTGTTCTACGGTGCCGCCGTCGCCGAGGCCCCCGCGATGCGGGGTCGCCACGTGTACGTCGTCGGCGGCGGCAACTCCGCGGGCCAGGCGGCGGTGTACCTGGCCCGATACGCGGACCACGTCACGATCCTCGTCCGGCGCGCCGATCTCACCGCGACGATGTCCGATTACCTCATCCGGGAGATCGAGTCCCTGCCGACGGTCGACGTCCGCGGGCGTGCGCAGATCGTCGACGGGCGGGGCGAGGAATTCCTCGAGGACTTCGTCGTGGAGGACCTCGACACCGGCGAGCGCGAGACTCTGCAGGGCGTGCTGTTCGTGCTCATCGGCTCGCAACCGCATTCCGAGTGGCTCGCCGACGCGGTGGCCCGGGATCGCTGGGGGTCGGTGCTCACCGGCACCGACGTCCTCGATCCGGACGTCGAGCCCCGCTGGCCGCTCGATCGCCCGCCGTTGATGCTCGAGACCTCGATGCCGGGGGTCTTCGCCGTCGGCGACGTGCGGAACGGGTCCGTGAAGCGGGTGGCGGCGGCGGTGGGCGAGGGCGCCCTCGCGGTGTCGATGGTCCACCAGTACCTCGCCCTGGGCTCGCGCACCGCGCACGCGTGATGACGGCGCGCCGCAGCAGCCACGTCCCGTCGACGCCGTGGATCACGACACGCCACCGGTCGGCGCCCTCCGGTGGAGGCCGGACGGACCCGGCCCGAGCAAACCTAGGAGAGCCGCAGCGCCTGCCCAGGGCCGACGCAGGATGTTCACAGGAAAGTCCCAGGAAGGTCTCGCACACTGTGCGCGTGGCTGAGAGGACCCCCGAGGCGAGGCTCCTCGTCGTCGACGACGAGCCGAGCATCCGCGAACTGCTCACGGCGAGCCTGCGCTTCGCCGGCTTCGAGGTGTTCTCGGCCGCGGACGGGGCCGAGGCGCTCAAGCTCGCCGATCAGCACCGGCCGGACCTCGTCGTGCTCGACATCATGCTGCCGGACCTCGACGGCTTCACCGTCACCCGCAAGCTGCGCGAGCGCGGGCGGGACGTCCCCGTCGTGTTCCTGACCGCCCGCGACGACACCGCGGACAAGGTGACGGGCCTCACCGTCGGCGGCGACGACTACGTCACGAAGCCGTTCAGCCTCGAGGAGGTCGTCGCCCGGATCCGGGCCGTCCTGCGCCGCACCGGCGTCGGCGGGCAGCCCGACACCGGGCGCCTGGTGTTCCACGACCTCGAGCTCGACGAGGACTCCCACGAGGTCCGCCGGGCGGGCAAGCTCGTGGACCTCTCGCCGACCGAGTTCAAGCTCCTGCGCTACCTCATGCTCAACCCGAACCGGGTGCTGTCGAAGTCGCAGATCCTCGACCACGTGTGGGCCTACGACTTCAACGGCGAGGCCGGGATCGTCGAGTCCTACATCTCCTACCTGCGCCGTAAGATCGATTTCGTCGACCCGCCGCTCATCCACACCCGGCGCGGCGTGGGCTACGTGCTCCGCCTGCCACCCCAGTCATGACCTCGGCCACCGCGACCCGGACGCCGTGGGCCAGGGCCCGCCGCGCCTGGGGCGGGGTGCCGCTGCGGACCCGGCTCGTCGCCATCCTCCTCGCCGCGCTCATCGCCGCGCTCGCGCTGACGGGCTACGCCGTCCAGGCCGTGCTCAAGGGCTATCTGGTCGGACAGATCGACGATCAACTCTCGGGTTACTACCGCCTCGCGGCTGAACAACCCCGCTCCGTCAACGGGCTCATCCGAGCGGGGTCGACCGGCCCGACCACGTTCGCGACCTACGTCTACTTCCCCGGCCACCCAGAGCTCACCCTCGCCAGCGCCCCTCGGCCGGATGTCGAGCCACCGGCGTTCCCGGCCGTCGACTTCCAGCGAGGGCAGCAGCTGGAGGGCGAACCGTTCACCGTGGCGGGCACGAACGGCGGCTACGACTGGCGCGCTGTCGTCATCCCCGCGACCTATGCGATCCCCAGCGGCCCCCCCTACACCGGCACGGTGACGCTCGCGCTGCCGCTCCAAGGCGTCGATCTCGCCGTCAGCCAGCTCCGCGTCCTGACGCTGTCCATCGGCGGCATCGTCATCGTCGTCTGCGCGTTGCTCGGCTGGCTGGCGATCCGGCGCTCGTTCGCACCGCTCGTCCAGGTCGAGGAGACGGCCGCGGCGATCGCGGCGGGCGACCTGTCCCGCCGCATGCCACCGCGGCCGCGGACGACGGAGGTCGGCCGGCTCACCGCGTCCCTCAACGGGATGCTGGCCCAGATCGAGTCGGCGTTCCGGGCCCGGGCGGCCTCGGAGGAGCGCACCAGGCGCTTCGCGGCCGACGCCTCGCACGAGTTGCGCACGCCCCTGGCCGCGATCCGCGGCTTCGCCGAGCTCTACCGGCAGGGGGCGGTCCCTCCCCAGGACGTGGGGCGGACGATGCGGCGCATCGAGGACGAGGCCACCCGGATGGGGGCGCTCGTCGACGATCTCCTCCTGCTGGCCCGGCTCGACGAGCGGCGCCCGGCCCGCGCCGAGCCGGTCGACCTCGCGGTGTTGGCGGGTGACGCCGTGCACGACGCGCGGGGGCTGGACCCGCAGCGTCGGGTCCGGCTGGTCGGACTCGGGGACGCGTCGGGACCGGTGCCCGCCGTCGCCGTCGGCGACGAGGGCGGGCTGCGCCAGGTCGTGACGAACCTGGTGGCCAACGCCATCCGGCACACGCCCGCCGGCTCGCCGGTCGAGGTCGCGGTGGGCATGACGACCGTGCCCGGCCAGGAGGGCTGGTATGCCGTGCTCGAGGTCCGCGACCACGGCCGCGGCCTGGCGCCGGAGGAGGCGCAACGGGTCTTCGAGCGGTTCTACCGGGTCGACTCCTCCAGGCGCCGCGGCACCGGCGGCGGCTCGGGCCTCGGCCTGTCCATCGTGGCCGCCGTCACGGCGGCGCACGGCGGAACCGTCGACGTCCGGCCCACCCCGGGCGGCGGCGCCACCTTCCGGGTGGCGCTCCCGGCCGCTCCCGTCCCGGCCCCGGCCGCCTGACCGTCCTGACCGGCTGCACCGTGCTGGGCAAGCTCTCAGGAAACCATCAGGAATACCCGAGGCTCCGCCCAGGGGTATGGCATCGAATGGAGCCATCCGACAACGAGAGGTGACGCGAGATGTCCAACTCCCCCGACCAGGGGCGGGACCAGTGGCCTGCCCCGTGGGCGACCCCTCCGACCCCGGCCGGGACCATGACCGACGGCCCGCAGACCCCGGCCGAACCCGACGCCGACCCGACCGTTGGGA
>DATKNA010000412.1:0-7030 GCA_035541595.1 Kineosporiaceae bacterium
GGAAATCGTCCACGCCGGCCGCGTCGCCGCCGGGTCGGGTCGCCGCGCGACGCCGCGGCCTGGTGCTCGCCGTGCTCGTCGCGGTCACCGCCGCCGCGCTGATCGGCGCGCTGGCCGGCGTCGTCCCCGCCGTCGTCGTTCCGGCGGCGACCGCACTCGTCGCCGGGGACCTCCTCGCCTTGCGGCTGGTCGCGCGGAGGCGGCAGGCGCCCGCCGCCGCGGCGCGCCCGGTCCGCCGGTCGGTCGCACCGGTCCGGCGTGACGCGTGGCCGGCGCGACCGGCGATGCCCGCGTCCGCCGAGGTGGCCGAGGCGCCGCCCCCGGCCGCCGACCAGGCGGAGGTCGCCGAGGCGCTCGCGGGGGCCGTCGCTGCGGACGTGACCGGGACCTGGCCTGCAGCTCCCGCCGCGGCTGCCGACGACGGCACCTGGGTGCCGGTCCCGGTGCCGCCGCCCACCTACACGCTCAAGCCGATGGCCCCCCGCCCCGAGCCGGCCCCGCTGGAGCTGGCGATCGCACCCACCCCCTCGGCGGCCTCGTCCGGTACCGCTCCCGTCCCAGCAGCCGGCGGGTCCGTCGGCCCGACGCCCATGGCGCCCTGGGCGTTCGAGGAGCCCGCGGACGTCGACCTCGACACCGTGCTCGAGCGTCGTCGTGCCGTGAACGGCTGAGCTGCGTGTCGCCGGGAACGGGCTCGGAGGTCGGTTGCGCCGGGTGCTAACCTGTCGGGGCCTTGGGGCTGTAGCGCAGTCCGGTAGCGCACCTCGTTCGCATCGAGGGGGTCAGGGGTTCAAATCCCCTCAGCTCCACCCACCAGAGACCGGTTCCCATGATCGGGAACCGGCGTCTCAGGGCCCGTCGCCGAGTGCCCGACCGAGGCCAGTGGGGCCTCGCCTGGTCTGCACCCGGTGTCCGCCTCCTGGCTGACGGCGGCCCTCCGGTCCGGCCCGCGAGGATGATCGCCACACCAGCGGCGTCACGCTCCTCGTGGTCACGACGACCTGCAGGATCGGCTCCGACGCCGGTGTCTGTGCCGCTCAGGTGGCGATCATGAATGCAGGCGACCCGATCTCCCCTCGTCCCTGCTGCCGATCATGACGCGCAGCTGCGTGGGCGCGGCCGGTCACGTGCGCCTGGGAGATCCTGCGCCGGCCTCGGCCTGGCCTGCGGCCCGCCTCGCACCCGCTCGGTGACGGCAGCGTCCGCGGACGATCCGCGGACGAACGATCGAGAGGCCGGCCCCCGATCGACCGGGCACCGATCGCCACCGCGCCCGCTTGAGCCCGCGGCCGGTGCCAACCACTGCGACGAGCCCGGCCGCTGCCACGGCGCGGTGTCTGGTCGACGAGGCGGGATGCCCAGGCGCCTTCGGGCTAGGTGCGATCGACGCGATCCGGCACACTTGGCCGAGGTCGGTGATGGAGAGAGGAATGCGGTGAGTGGCCCTGGAGGTGAGCACGTCTGGGCCGGGCCGGAACCGTCGGCGGTCCCCGCCGCGTTGAGCGCCCTGGCGAGCACCTTCACGCTGGCGATGGATCGACCGGTCGCCACTCGCCGGGTCTGGCTGGACAGCGCCGACTGGCGGCTGTACCGCAAGGGTCTGGCGCTGACGGCCACGGCCACCGCGGACAGCGACGAAGCCACCCTCGAGCTCGTCGGCGCAGACGGCGCGACCGTCACCGCGGGGCCTGACACGCTCGGCTGGCCGCGTCTGCTGGCCGGGCTCCCCGACCAATTGCAGCCCTACCTCGAGCCGGTTCTCGGGGTGCGTGCGCTGCTGCCGGTGGTGCAGGCAACGGGCACTTCCGTCGTGGGCAGGTTGCTCGACGCCGAGGACAAGACCGTGCTGCGGCTGGTTCATGACCGTCCGGCCACCATCGCCGGGAGCAATGACCGGCTGCCCGGTCGGCTGTGGCTGATCCCGGTGCGCGGGTATGCCGCGGTCGATGCGCGCGCCGCGCGGATCGTGCAGCGTGCCGGGCTGGTTCGTGAGGACCGCTGCGGCTATCCGGCGGCGTTGCGCGCTGCGGGGTTGGATCCGGACGCGATCCCACCGCCGGTGATACAGCCCGACCTGCCCGCGGGCGTGGCGGTGGCCAGGGTGCTGTTGTCCTTCCTCGACGAGATGGAGGCTGTCTGGGACGGCACGGTGAGGGATGTCGACATCGAGTTCCTGCATGACTTCCGGGTCGCGGTGCGACGCAGCCGCTCGGCGGTCAAGCTGCTCGGCGACGTCCTGCCGCCTGCCTTGGTCGCCTGGGCGGCACCACAGTTGAAGTGGCTCGGCGACCTCACCACTCCGTCGCGCGACCTCGACGTCCAGTTGCAGGAGCTCCCGTCCCTGACGACTCGCCTGACCAGCGGCCGGCCCGAGGACCTGGAGCCACTGGTGCTACACCTGACCAGGCTTCGCACGGGCGAGCGGCGGACGCTGGTCCGCGGCTTGCGGTCGGGGCGGTTCGAGCGGTGGCGCGCCCGATGGCGTGCCTGGTTGGAGGAGCTGGCCGTCTGGGACGGGCGGCCCCGCGTCGGACCCACCGCGGCGGAGCTCGGCGTGGAACGGCTCGTCGGCACCGATCGCCGCGTGCTCCGCCGCGGCTCACGGATCACGCCCGGCTCGCCGGCCGAGGACCTGCACGACTTGCGCAAGCGGTGCAAGGAGCTGCGCTACCTGCTGGAGATCTTCACCCCGCTGCTGGACCCGGCCGACGCGCGCGGCGCCGTCAAGGAGCTCAAGACGTTGCAGGACGTCCTCGGGACGTTCCAGGACCGCGAGGCCCAGCGCGAGGCGATCTACGCACTCGCCACCGACATGATGGCCCGTGGGGACACCTCCGCCCGGACCATGCTGGCCATGGGGGAGATCGCGGCCCGGCTGCTTGAGGACCAGCACTCCGCGCGTGCGCAGTACGCCGCCAGGTTCGAGCGGTTCGCGCAGCCGTCCGTCCAGCGCCGGATGGCCCGGCTCAAGCGCCCCGACACGAGGCCGACCGAAGCAGCCACCACCGCCTCGACAACGGGGCCGGCGCGATGAAGGTCGTCGCCACGTACAACATCAAGGGTGGCGTCGGGAAGACGTCGACCGCGGTCAACGTCGGCTACCTCGCAGCCCGCGACGGCCTGCGAACGCTGATCTGGGACCTCGATCCGCAGGGCTCGGCCACGTATCTCTTCCGGGTCAAGCCCAAGGTCAAAGGTGGCGGCAAGGCGCTCCTCGAGGGCAGGCGTACTCTGGACGAGGCGATCAAGGGAACCGATTTCGACCGACTCGATCTCATGCCGGCGGACTTCAGCTACCGCAATCTCGACCTGGACCTGGACTCCACGAAGCGCCCCACGGAACGGCTCCGCCGCCTGGTCACGCCGCTGCACGACGAATACGACCTCGTCATCCTCGACTGCCCACCCAGCGTGTCCCTGGTGTCGGAGAACGTCGTCCACGCCTGCGACGTCCTGCTTGTGCCGCTGATCCCGGCGATGCTGTCGGTGCGCACCTTCGACCAGCTCGTCGACTTCGTTCACGGAATGCCCGGGCGCAAGCCCCGGGTGATGGCATTCCTGTCGATGGTCGACCTGCGCAAGAAGGCCCACCGCGAGTTCACCGAGCGCCTCCCCCAGGAGCGCGCGTCCCTGGTGGCCGAGGTGATCCCGAGCCGGGCGGTGATCGAGCAGATGGCTCAGCAGCGAGCACCCGTTCCGGAGTTCGCGCCGCACAGCCCCGCGACAGCCGCCTACGAGGCGCTCTGGGCACGGCTGCAGTCCTGCTTGGCCGACACCAGCTGATCCGTCCCGCTCCGCCCTGCGGCGCCACGGAGTTCTCAGCGCGGCGTGCGCCTTCGCCCGCGGCGGCCGGATCCGGCGACTGCCACCCGGCTGAACGCGTGGACCGCCACCCGCGCGGCCGCACCACCCGCCCAGACGTTCCGCGACCGGTGGGCGGCACGCGGCGGTCGCCGAGGACCAGATCAGGTTGCGAACCCTCTCCACGATCCCCGCGCGGCTCCTCGTTCGTGTCGGTATGCGCCGCTAGCCTGCCCGCGAGTCGGCAGGACGACGTGGGCGAGTACGGGCTGGGCGTGACGAGGGGACGATGAGTGTGGCGGTCGTGACGATCACAGCGGCGGAGGATCTACTGCGTCGGGCCGTGGGGACGGGGCCACTCCTGCGCGCTCGCGCATACCTCGACCGTGGTGACGTCGTCGCCGTCCAGGGATCGCCGAGCACCGGGCACGTGATGGGAACCGTCCGAGACGGCGCCGAGCTGCACTCGGCCTTCGCGGTGTCGACGGCTCGACCTGGCAACGTCGTCGGTACCGTCCACGGCAGCTGCACCTGCCACGCGGCCGGTCTCTGCGACCACGCGGTCGCGCTGATGCTCGCGGCGATGCCCGAAGCACCCCGCGGAGCGACTCGCAGCGAGGCCACAGCCTGGGAGCGGTCGCTCCTCGTCGTCGCGCCGCCGGGACCAGGTGGTGCGGAGTCAGCCGCACCAGAGGTCGGACTGCAGTTCGAGCTGCTCCGGGAACCTTCGGTACGGCACGGCGAGCCGACCGCGTCGTACCGGATCGCGCTGCGCCCGGTCGTGCCCGGCCGTGGGGCGCCGTGGGTCAGGACGGGGATCTCCTGGTCCACCCTGAGCTACTCGCACCGCTGGACGAGGTCCGCGCGGCAGGAACGGCATCTGAATCTGCTGTGCGAACTGCTCACCCTGGCCTCCGACCCGCGGGATCACTTGTACGGCTACTCGGCACAGAAGGCGCTGTACCTGGAGAGCGTGAGCAGTCGGCGGATCTGGGACGTCCTCGCAGAGGCCCAGGAGACCGGTCTGCCACTCGTCCTCGCCGACCGGCGAGCCAGCCCGGTCATCGTGCATCCCCGTCCGGCGCAGCTCGCAGTGCGGGTCGCTCGTACCAGCGCTGGCCTCGATCTGGTCCCCGGGCTCGAGCTGGATGGCGAGCCGCTTCCCCTCAGCACGTCCTTGCTGCTCGGTGAGCCGGCACACGGTGTCGCGTGGTGGCCGACCTCCGCTGAGGCGGGCGGGACTCCCCAGCCCCCGTTGCGGATCACCCGCCTCACCGGCGCCGTCGACTCCGACCTGCGCCGGTTGCTCGCCGCGGGCCCGATCGCGGTTCCTGCCGGGGACGAGGAGCGATTCCTGCGCGAGTACTACCCGACCCTGCGGCGCCGGGTCACCCTGGTCCCGACGGATGAGTCCGTCGGCCTGCCCGCCGAGTCCGCACCGGTGCTCACCCTCGCGGCGCGCAGGTTGTCGGGGCACCGGCTCCACCTCGCCTGGTCGTGGATCTATCGGCTCGGGGACATCGAGCGACGCGAGCCCCTGTGGGAACCGACCGGATTCGGCCGGGCCGAAGACCGCGATCGGGACGCCGAGGGCGTCGTGGTGTCGCGTGTGGCGCCGTTCACTGCCGGGGTGCCCGAGTTGCTCGAGGACTCCTCGGGGGGACGCCGGCTGGCGGCGTCGGTGACGCTCAGCGGCATGACCACCGTCCGGGTGCTGGCCGACGTGCTGCCCGCTCTGGCGACGATCCCGGACGTCGAGGTCACCGTGCACGTGGACGAGGCCCTGCGGGACGACGTCCCGGCGTACCGGCCGACTGACGAGGAGCCGGTGATCCGCGTCTCGGGAGGGCCGGCCGAGGGTGACCACGACTGGTTCGACCTTGCCGTCGAGGTCTCGGTCGAGGGTGAGCAGGTGCCCTTCACCGAACTGTTCCGGGCTCTGGCGCTGGAGGAGGAGTTTCTCATCCTGCCCAGCGGCACCTATTTCAGCCTCGACCACGACGAGTTCCGCCAGCTGGCGACCTTGATCGCAGAGGCTCGGGCGCTCCAGGACGCCCCACCCGGCGCGGTCCGGTTGAGCCGCTTCCAGGCCGGGCTGTGGGAGGACCTCGACCGGATCGGAGTCGTCGAGGGGCAGGCGGCGATCTGGCAGGAATCGGTCCGCGCCCTCACCCGGGCGGCCGACGTGGTGCCGTACGCCATTCCCGACACGCTCCACGCCACCTTGCGGCCGTACCAGATGGCCGGCTTCAGCTGGCTGTGCGCGCTGTACGACCACCGCTTGGGCGGCGTGCTGGCCGATGACATGGGGCTTGGCAAGACGCTCCAGGTTCTGGCCCTGATGGAACACGTCCGCGCGCGGAGCGCCGCGAGCGATCCGTTCCTCGTCGTGGTGCCCACGAGTGTGATGTTCAACTGGGCGTCGGAGGCGGCTCGGTTCGCTCCCACCCTGCGCGTCGCGACGATCTCGGAGACCCGAGGGCGGCGTGGCGTGGATCTGGTGGACGTGGTCGCGGGTGCGGACGTCGTCATCACCTCGTACACGCTCTTCCGGTTGGAGTACGAGGACTACGCGGTGACGAGCTGGGCCGGTCTGGTGCTGGACGAGGCCCAGTCGGTGAAGAACCATCAGTCCCGCGGGTACCAGTGCGCGCGCAAGCTGGCCGCGCCGTTCAAGCTAGCGATCACCGGGACGCCGCTGGAGAACAACCTGATGGAGCTGTGGTCCCTGTTGTCGATCACGGCTCCGGGGCTGTTCGCGAACCCCGCCCGGTTCACCGAGTACTACCGCTGGCCCATCGAGCGCGATGGGGATGCTGGGCTGCTCGACCAGCTGCGGCGCCGGATCAAGCCGCTGATGCTTCGCCGCACCAAGGAGCAGGTGGCGTCGGACCTGCCGGACAAGCAGGAGCAGGTGCTCGAGCTGGAGCTGACCCCGCAGCACCGGAAGGTGTACCAGACCTACCTCCAGCGTGAACGGCAGAAGGTGCTCGGGTTGCTGCCGGACATGGTCAAGAACCGTTTCGAGATCTTTCGGTCGCTCACGCTGCTGCGGCAGGCGAGTCTCGACGTGTCGCTGGTTGACGGCATGCACGCGAAGGTCCCCTCGACCAAGCTCGAGGCGCTGATGGAGCAGGTCGCCGACATCGTCGGTGAGGGACACCGCACACTGATCTTCAGCCAGTTCACTCGGTTTCTCCGGGCCGCGCGCGACCGGCTGGCGGCAGCC
>DATKNA010000413.1:0-17374 GCA_035541595.1 Kineosporiaceae bacterium
CGACACCACCTGCCCACCCACCTGCAGGTTCGGCACATACCCGTTGAGATAGATACGGTCCAAGCACTCCACATCCAGCGCGACGTGCCCATCCAGCACGTCGTTGACCGTGACCACCCGAGACGCCATGGCGCACCTCCACGGCCACCCGGCCGTCGCGCACCACCCTCCACCCCAACCCAGGCGACGTCACCGCGCCCCCGGCCCCCCGGCCTCGGCGGTCTGAGGCGGAGCCTCATTAGTAAGCCGTGGGCGGCGCCAGCGCTCGAGGGCTCCTACCGTCCCGGCGCTCTGCGGTCTTGCTCCGTCCCGGTGACGATGGCCAGGGTGTCTGTGGCCCAGGTGTGAATGGCCTGCCAGTTCCGCAGATCGCGCTGTGGCGCTTCGCCGCGCTTGGGGGGGTCCACGCCGCCGAAGACGGCGACCGCTCGTGGGTTCAGCCAGCTGCGCTTGGCGAGCGCCCGGTCAATCTGAGACCGGGAACGCTGCCAGGCCTCCTCGGTGTCGTCGCGGGGTCCCATTCCGAACACCACCACCGGCACGCCATCAAGCTCGCGCCGGTGCCGCTTGAGGAACCGGTGAGCGTCCCGGTGCCACCGCCCGGAATAGAGCGCCCCGCCCAAGACGACCAGGTCGCATCGGCCCACCGGTTCCCGGACCGTTCCGGCTGGCACGACCGAGACGCTGGCGCCGGCCTCGCGCAGTGCGGCCGTGATCCCCTCGGCCACCTGCCGGGTCGAGCCGTACTTGGTGGCATAGGCCACCAGCACGTCCACCATGCCTTCACCTCCCGAGCCTCATGGTCGGTCAGCGACGGCGTGCATGCCAGAGCCCTTGGTCCCGACCGGCCGGCAGGAGTGCGGGCAAGATCGCGCCGGGACATCGAGGGGACGGATCGACGTGGGTGGGCCGGACCAGCGGTACGCCGACGACCTCGGGTGGGGCTCCGGCAGAACCGTCGGGTCGCACGCCGACTCGCCGAAGCTTGACCGGGCACCGCGCTCGTCCTTGTCCGGGGGCGAACGGCGAAGGGTCTGGCGGCCCGCCGCGTGCACGTCGCCCCGACCGGGTTGGCGCCGACACTGTCGGAGGGCGGGTCCAGGGCGTCCTGGCGGTGCGGATCGAGTGGTGCCACCGCGCGGGCCGGGGTGACCTTCCCGCACGCGCGTCTCGTGTTCCGTTGGGCCCTGGGTCCGCGAGGCTTTCGTCCCTGGCGAACCGTCGCAGCGGACGTGGAGCCTGTTCCTATGGCAGTGATCACCGTAGATCACCTGCGAAAGACCTACCGCGGTGTCGTGGCCGTCGAGGACCTGTCGTTCGACGTCGAGGCGGGAGAGATCTTCGGCATCCTCGGTCCGAACGGCGCGGGCAAGACGACGACCATCGAGTGCGTCCAAGGTCTTCGCCATGCCGACGGCGGAACGGTTCGGGTGCTCGGTCTCGACCCGGCAACCCAAGCTGCGCAGCTGCGGCAGCGCATCGGCTCACAGCTGCAGGACTCCTCGCTGCCGGGCCGGTTGAGGGTCGCCGAGTCCATCGAGCTGTTCGCCGCCTTCGCCCGCCACCCCATCGCCTGCGAGGAGCTCCTGGCTCGCTGGCGCTTGGGCGAGCAGCGCGCCCAGCCCTTCGACAGCCTGTCGGGCGGTCAGCGCCAGCGGCTGTTCATCGCGCTCGCGTTCGTCAACTCCCCCGAGGTGGTCTTCCTCGACGAGCTGACACAAGGCCTCGATCCCCAGGCCCGGCGAGCGACATGGGAGCTGATCCGGGAGATCCGGCAAAGCGGTACGACGGTCCTGCTGGTGACCCACTTCATGGACGAAGCGGAACACCTCTGCGACCGCGTCGCCGTCGTCGACCGCGGAAGGGTGGTCGCACTCGACACCCCCCAGGGGCTGATCGACGGGCTGGGGCTGCCGTCGGTCGTGCGGTTCAGCACGTCCGAGCCCGATCTGGATTGGTTGGAGAAGCTCGACGTGGTCGAGTCCATGGCTCGGCAGGGCCAGGCGGTCGAGATCCGGGGGACCGGGCCCGTGCTCGCGCTCGTCGCGTCCGAACTCGTCGCGCACCAGATCGTCCCGCTCGATCTGCGGGTCGAGCGCCCGACGGTCGAGGACGCGTTCCTGGCGTTGACCGGACAGGACATCAGAGGGTGACGACGGTGCACGGCTACCTCGCGATGGCACGCAGCGAGTTCCGGCTCTTCCGCCGCGAACCCTTCTCGGTCGTGTTCGTGCTCGCCTTCCCGCTCATGATGATGATGCTGCTCGCGGCCGTGTTCGGGAACAAGCAATCCGACGCCGGAGCCATCCAGAACGGGATGCTCGTCTGGCGCGGCGTGACCCCCGCCAACTACTACACCGCGGCTTCGGTGGCGGTGATCGTCGCGGCGCTCGGCCTGATGACCCTTCCCATCACGCTCACCAGCTACCGCCAGCGCGGGATCCTGCGCCGCTTCCGCGCATCGTCGGTCCCCGCATCGACCCTGGTCGGCGCGCAACTCACGGTCGCGTTCGCGACCTTCGTCGCCGGCACCCTCGTGATGGCCACGGTCGCCCGACTCGCCTACCACGCGATGCTGCCCCAGGATCTGCTCGGAGTCGTCGCCGCCCTCCTCGCCGGAACCGTCGCCTTCGGAGCGATCGGGCTGCTGCTCGCCACCGTGATCCGGACCAGCCGCTCGGCCCAGGGCATCGGCCTGATGCTCTTCTTCGCGCTGTGGCTGGTCTCCGGCACCGGGCCGCCCCGGGCCGTGCTACCGACCGGCCTGCGCGACGTCGCCAACGTGCTGCCCCTCACCCACCTCGTCACCGCCGTGCAGAACCCTTGGTTCGGGTTCGGCTGGGCCGGCACCGATCTCGCGGTCCTCGCCGCCTACGCTGTCGCAGCCGGCGTCCCCGCGCTGTGGCTCTTCCGCCGGTACTGATCGAGACAGTCTCCCGACGGCTCTCGCGAACGTAACCTGCGATTGTGGGTGTAGGTGTGCCTCCGGCTCCGCGACCCGTCCTCCCCGCGGCGCCGCAGCGAACAGATGCCGGAGAGGATCCCGCCGACCCTGTCCTGCTCGAGGCGACCTTTGGGCTGATCGCCTGAGAATCGGTCGCCGGCGGGGCGACTGCCATCCGCTGCGGGTGATCCACCCTTGGCCCGGAGGACAGCAGACTCCTTCCGTGATCCGGTTGGGTCGTGGCCGGGACCGGAGCGCGAGACTTCGGGCTGTGGAAGGAGCGCGTTGACCAGGATGATCGCCGAGTTCGGCACCGGCCAGGCGGGTCTGGCCCCACGCGGCGGTTCTTCCTGGTCCTGGGCTGGACCTGGCCGCGCCTGAAGGCCCAGGGCGACATCACCGACGCTGAGTCCCAGGGCGGCGAGGCGGAGGCGCTCCGCTGAGCGTGAAACGCGCGGCCTGGAGCAGACCGAGATCAAGACCGCGGCGAGCGTCGGAGAAAGGGATCGGAGTGATGGGCGAGAAGTCCAAGGAGAACAAGAAGAACAAGAAGAAGAAGTCGGGCGATTCGAGGGGGTCGGAGGTGACCCTGTCGCAGCTGGACGTCGCTGAGGGGACCGCGACCCCTGCCAAGCCCGCCAAGTCCGCGATGAAGAACAAGGAGTACGAGAAGGAGATGCGGGTCCTGCAGGGTGAGCTGGTCGCCATGCAGGAGTGGGTCAAGGCCACCGGGACCAAGGTCTGCATCGTGTTCGAGGGCCTGGACTCGGCGGGCAAGGGTGGCACGATCCGACGGATCACCGAGCGGACGAGCCCGCGGGTGTTCAAGCACATCGCCCTTCCGACTCCGACCGAGCGCGAGAAGTCGCAGATGTACATCCAGCGCTACATCGCCCACTTCCCCTCCGCCGGCGAGGTCGCCATCATCGATCGCAGCTGGTACAACCGCGCCGGGGTCGAGCCGGTCATGGGCTACTGCACCCCGGAACAGACCGCGAAGTTCCTGGAGCAGGTACCTGCGGTCGAGAAGGCGATGGTCGACAACGGGATCATTCTGATCAAGTACTGGCTCAACGTCAGCGTCGACGAGCAGACCCGGCGGCTCGAGAACCGGATCGAGGACCCACGCAAGATCTGGAAGCTCTCCCCGACGGACCTGAAGTCCTACAGCCGCCACTACGACTACTGCCGGGCCCGGGACACCATGTTCGCCACGACTGACACCGACTGGGCGCCGTGGTACGTGGTGGACAACGACGACAAGAAGCGCGGGCGGCTCAACATCATCTCCCACCTGCTCAGCCAGATCCCGTACGAGCCGCTCCCGCCGCAGCACGTCACGATGCCCAGGAAGCCGAGTTCCCGGGGGTACGTCGAACCGGAACTGCGCCTGCAGCACATCGCGACCCCCTTCTAGGGGCGCGAACGGAAACACGGACGACGACCGACATGAGGGATTGGCGATGACGGACAGGACCTTGGCGTCAAGCACGGGCGAGACTCCGGCCGGCGCCGGGGGCGCAGCCGAGAAGTGGTACGCGCTCTCGCCGGAACAGGTCGCCCACACGCTGGGTGTCGACCCCACCAACGGCCTGTCGGCCGCGAAGGCCGCCGAGGTGCTCAAGACCGCCGGGCCGAACGCGCTGCCCGCTGAGAAGCCGCAGCCGGGGTGGCAGCGGTTCCTGGCGCAGTACCGGTCCTACATGCAGATCATCCTCGTCGGGGCTGCGATCGCCTCCATGCTGATCGGTGAGATCGCCACGGGCATCGCAGTCCTGTCGATCACGGCGCTCAACGCGCTGGGAGGGTTGCGCCAGCAGGGCAAGGCGGAGAGCGCCATGAATGCCCTGCAGTCGATGCTCAAGACCACGGCCCGGGTCCGCCGTGACGGCACCGAGCTCACGGTGGACGCCGACCAGGTGGTCGTGGGCGACGTCGTCCTGCTCGCGGCCGGGGACGACGTGTGCGCCGATGGGCGGCTCGTCGAGGCCACCTCACTGCAGATCGACGAGTCCGCCCTGACCGGCGAAAGCGTGCCCGCCTCCAAGAGCACCGAGATGATCGCCGACCAGGACCCGCCCCCGGGTGACCAGTCGAACATGGCCTTCATGAACACCCCGGTGACGCACGGCAGCGGGGTGATGATCGTCACCGGGACCGGCGCCAACACCGCGGTGGGCAAGATCTCCGGGATGTTGAAGTCGGCGCCCAACCCCAAGACCCCGCTGACCAAGCAGCTGGACACGTTGACGTTGTGGATCGCGGCGGCCGCTGGGCTGACCATCGCGATCATGTTCGCCCTCGGGATCTCCCGTGGGCAATCGACACAGGCGATCTTCACCACGGCCATCGCCTTGGCACTCGCAGCCGTGCCCATGGCCATGCCGACCGTGCTGCAAGTGATCCTTTCCAGCGGGTCCAGGGAACTCGCCGCGCACGGCGCCGTGGTGAAGAGCCTGGACTCGGTGGAGACCCTGGGCTCGACGTCGTCGATCAACTCGGACAAGACCGGCACCCTGACGATGAACCAGGTCACCGTCGTCGAGGTGATCGACCCCACGGACCGCTATGCCATCACCGGCATCGGCTACGGGCTGGACGGCGAGGTCCACCACAGCGCTGGCAACACCAACACCATTGAGGCGGCGATCCTGCCGTTCCTGATCGCCAACGACGCCAAGCTCGTCAACGGCAAGGTCGTGGGAGACCCCACTGAGGGGGCGCTGCTGGTTCTCGGGCACAAGGTCAAGCTCGACATCGAGAGCACGCAGGAGGCTTACCCCCGGCGTGCGACCCTGCCGTTCGATCCCACGTACAAGTTGATGGCGACGTTCTGCGACGCCAGGGACGAGTCCGGAAACCCCGTCGTGCGGATCTTCGTCAAGGGCGCCGGTCCCGCCGTGATCGGCCGGGCCACGTCCGTTCTGGCCAAAGGCGAGACCCTCCGATGGGGCGAGCAGCAGAACCACCGGGCCGACCAGGAAATGGAGCGCCTTGGCAAGAAGGGCCTGCGCATCATGGCCGCAGCCACCAAGGACGTCGACCCCAAGGACTTCGACCCCGACGGGGACCTGCTGTCCATGGTCCAGGGTCTGCAGATGACCGCACTGGTCGGGATGATGGACCCGCCGCGGCCCGAGTCGCTGGACGCGGTCCGATCTGCCCAGGACGCCAACATCCGCGTCCGGATGGTCACCGGGGACGACGTGGTCACCGGTGCGGCCATCGCCGAGCAGCTGGGCATCCCGGGGGAGGCCATTCTCGGCGTCGAGCTGGCGGCGATGTCCGACGCCGAGCGCATGGCTCGGATCGACAGCATCGGCGTGGTCGGACGAGTGGCTCCCGAGCACAAGGTGCTGATGGTCGAGACCCTGCGCAAGAAGGCCGAGGTCGTGGCCATGACCGGCGACGGGGTCAACGACGCACCGGCGATCAAGGCGGCCGACATCGGCATCGCGATGGGCACCGGCACCCAGGTCGCCAAGAACGCCGGCCGCATGATCCTCACCGACGACAACTTCGCCACAATCGTTCGCGCCGTCTCCGAGGGCCGCAAACTCTACGACAACATGCTGAAGTACATCCGATTCATGCTCGTGGCGCTGGTCACCTACGTGGTGACCTTCCTCCTGGCGAGCCTGCTCAACATCGCCGGCGGACAACCCTTCTCCGCCGTCCAGATCCTCTGGATCAACTTCCTGATCACCGCTCCCGTCGGCATCGCCCTGGGCCTGGACCAAGAGACGCCAGGGCTGATGACCCGCAAGCCCCGGCCGCGCGCGGCGTCCATCATGAGCCCGGCCGTCATCACCACCGTCGGCGTCGTCGGCGTGTTCATGTCCGTCGCGATAGACGTGCTGATCGTCGCCGCCAAGCACGAGTACGACAATGCCGACATCGCCAGCACCATGGGCCTCGTGGCGTTCTCCCTGATGCTTGTGGTCGCAGCCTTCGAGTCCCGCGACGAGAAGGCCTCCATCCTGCGTGTGGACACGTTCGACAACCGGACACTCAACATCACCGCCGTCGCGGAGATCGCCCTTGCGATACTGATCGCCCGCGGGGCCGCGCTGACGTCACTGCTCGGCGCGGCGGCCCTGTCCAGCAGACAATGGCTGCTCGGAGCTCTTCCCGCACTGGTGCTCTTCATCGGCTGGGAACTCGGGAAGGCGATCGCGCGTCGACGGACGAGCAGCGCCGAGGAGTCCGTGCCTCGAGACGTCATACCCGCCGCGGCCGCCGCATGACACGCGACGGCCTTCGCGTCGTCGAGCCGATCCCGGCGTCGTCTTCCCGCGGACCCTGTGTGATCCCACGTCACGACCCCTCCTGGCAGCCCTGGGTAGCGTGAAGGTCAGGTGTCGCGCCGCGTCATACAGTCGCCTCGTGCCGTACTACTACTGCAAGCTCGTCCCGCCACGGGCGACGTTCGCGCAGGACATGAACCAGGCCGAGACCTCGGCGATGCGGGCACATGCGGCGTACTGGCAGGACCGTACGGCGACGACCGAGGTGCTCGCGGTAGGGCTGGTCGGCCACCCCGATGGCGCGTTCGGCGTGGCCATCCTGGGTGCCGGCTCCGAGGCCGAGCTCGCGGCGCTGCTCGAGGAGGACCCTGCGATCATCGCCGGCGTGGGGCTGCGCTACGAGACTTACCCCATGCCGCTCGGTCGAGTCATCCACTCCTGACGAGGCAGACGGTCCCCACGCGCGGCGTCACGCCTCGGTGACCAGGGCCATCCCTCGTGGCGGTGGCGAGGCATGTCAGGGAGCCGGGCCTCGAGCGGAGCGAGGATGTGTCCGTCTGCCAGGGGCGCCGAGGTCAGGTAGCCCCCGCCGACGGCGTGCGTGAACGCCGACACGTCGTCAGGCCTCAGCGCGGGCCGGACCTCCACGACGTGCTCGCCGACGCGGTCGCCCCGGATCAGCTGCGTGCAGGCGGAAGAACCTCCTCCCTGGCTCGACGGACGGCCTGGTCACGGTCGGCCGCGGCCAGCTTCCGGTAGATCGCGGAGACCTGGCTCTTGACCGTGTTTCTCGAGACACCCAGCTCGCGGGCGATCTGCACCAGCGAGAGGTGTGTCGACAGCAGATCGAGGACACGCAGCTCAGCAGGGGTCAACGTGCTGATTCCGGTCCCGGGTACCGGCCGCACCGTGCTCCACCGGGCGGTTCCCACGGTCGTTCCCTCGGCGGCAGCGGCGAAACTCATGCGTTCAGACTGGGCATCGGGCAATGGAGATCGTCAGGGTCGAAGGTCCCGCGGACTCCCCATCCCGGCCCCGGTCCCGTCCCCGGCCCCGGTCCCGTCCCCGGCCCGTCCCCGGCGGGGAGGATGACCGAGTGAGCGAGCTCACCACCGGCCGCCCCCCGAGCCGCCGAACCCAGCGTCGCGTGCTCGTTCTGGTCAGCGCCATCGCGCTGCTGGACATCTGCTTCTACTCGGCCATCACGCCGCTGCTGCCCTGGTACGTCGATTCGCTGCACCTGACGAAGACCCAGGCCGGAACCTTGAGCGGTGCCTACGCCCTGGGCACCTTGCTGTTCTCCCTGCCGGCAGGTTGGCTGGCCGCCCGTCGCGGAGCTCGTCCGACGCTGGTCCTCGGCCTCGGGCTGCTGGCCGCGGCGAGCCTGGCCTTCGCGCTCGGCACGTCCTTCGCCGCGCTGGCGTCGGCCCGCTTCGTGCAGGGCGCGGGCGGGGCGGCGTCGTGGGCGGCAGGCCTGGCCTGGCTGGTCGAGGTCACCCCGCGCGAGCGCCGCGGCCAGATGATCGGGACCGCCCTCGGTACGGGCATCGCCGGCGCCATGGGAGGCCCGGTGCTCGGCGCCCTGGCGCATGTGCTGACGCCACGGCTGGTCTTCTCGGCGGTGGCGGTCGTCGGGGTCGCCCTCGCCGCCGTCGTGCTCGCGACCCCAGCGGGCGGCGAGTCACTGCCGACGGATGGTGATCTCCGCCACGCGCTCCGCGAGCGCCGTGTGCTCGCCGGCGCCTGGCTGACCACGTTGCCCACGCTGTTCTTCGGCACCCTCGCCGTCCTCGTTCCGCTGAGGCTCGACGCCCTCGGGACGAGCGCGACCGGCATCGCCGCCGTCTTTCTCCTCGCCGCGGCCGCGGAGGCCGCGGCGAATCCACTCGTCGGCCGGATCACCGACCGGCGTGGCCGCCTCGTGCCCTTACGGGTGGGCCTGGTCGGCCTGCTCGCAGCCTGCCTGCTGCTCCCGCTGCCGAACCGGCCGTGGGTGATCGGTGCGGTCGTGGTGGCCGGCGCCGCGATCTCCGGCATGCTTCTCACCCCGGCGTCCACACTGCTGTCCGAGGGTGCCGAGCAGGCGGGCCTGGCCCAAGGGCTGGGCTTCGGGCTGTTCAACCTCGCGTGGGCCGTCGGTCAGGTCCTCGGCTCTGTCGGCGGCGCCCGCCTGGCAGACACGACCACCGATTCCGTGCCCTATCTGGTGATCGCCGTTCTCACCCTGGTCACCCTGCTGCGGTCGTCGACGGGGCAGGCGGCCCCGGCCGGGAGCTGAGCCGGTCAGGAGGTCGACGGGCCGAGCTCGGCGGTGGACGGCGCGGCCACCGCCGACGGCTCCTTGAGCTCGATGAACAGCGCGTGGGCCGGGGTTTCGCCGATGTTCTCCCCGGCGTGCACCCGGGCCGACAGCCACCGGACCTGCCCCGACGGCAGCTCGAGCTCGACCCGCCGGCCGCCCGCCGACAGCCGCCGCCTGAAGGAGGTCAGCGTGTACATCAGGCTGTCCGGATGCGCGTGCGGATGGGTGCGGTCTCCGGGGCCGTCACTGTATTCCAGGACGCGCACGCGCTCGTTCTCGAAGATCACTCGGTGGAGACCGGGGTCGTGACCGCGGGATCCTTGCTCATCGGTGCCTCCGCCCTGAGGGCGACCGAACGGATGGATGACGACTGGACCGTGACGACAGGGGTGACGACTGCGTGGACGTGCACCGGCTCGCGGTCGCCGTCCGCGCCGCCGTGGGCATCGAGGCGCTCGTATGGCTCGTCGACGTCGGCGGCCTCGACCGGGCGGCCGCGGTGCAGCTGCTCCGCGAGACCGCGCACGCCCTGCTCGCGGCGGCCCTCGCCACAGCGGACGTCGATGATCCCGGCCCCACCGCCTAGACATGGTCGTGGACCGAAGCCGGCGACGCCCGAGAGCGCCGAGTCGTGCCGCCACCTGTGCACGCTTTCCTCGACGTTGCACGGGTTGTGGCGCTCTGGTCGGCCCTGGATTGGCGATAACCCGTGCATCGGCGCACAACGGGTGCACGACGGCAGGTGCCCGGCCTCGTGGTCGGCGTCAGACGCTGACCCGTCCCGCTTCCGAGCTCGGTTCCCCGTCCGCAGCGGAGACGTGCGTCGGCACCACGCGGACCCGCCGGCCGTGTGTCGGCGTCGGCACCTGCGCCGATCGGCCGTCGGGCGAGCCGACGGCCGGCTTACCGGTCAGCGACCGCCAGTCACGCAGCCTGGCCAGTGCCGCGACGCCCGGACCGGCCCACTGCGGTAGGGCGACCGCGCCGGCCACCTGCTCCGGCGCGACCACCTCTGCCACCAACTCCGGGGCGACCGGGCCGGCCACCTGCTCCGGGGGACCCGGGGCGCCCGACGCGGGCGTCGGCGACGCCTGCCCAGAGGGCGGGGCGACGCGGGTCGCGACGAGCGAACCGGCGACCGCCCGTTCGCGCGCCCGGTGCAGGAGCACGGCGTTGAGCTCGGCGCCCAGGAGCACGGCGCTGCTGGCGAAGTAGAAGAGGAAAGCCGACGCGACGACCGCGCCGACCCCGCGCCCGATCAGGATGACCGACGGGTCGTCACTGATCACGCCGGTGGGGGCCCCGAACCCGAGGGCCAGGTAATAGCGGAAGCCGACGATGAGCCCCAGCCAGAGGGTGACGGCGACGACCGCCCCGGACAGGCACTGCCGGAACGAGTGCCGGACGTCCGGGCTGAACCTGTACAACGACGTCAGCGCGAGCACGAGGACCACGGCCAGCAGCGGCCAGCGGGCGACGGTCCACACGAGCTGCGCCGCCGAGACCGCGACCAGCTCGTGCGGCCCCTCGGTGACGCCGAGCGGGACGGCGGACATCACCGCGAGCGTCACGGTGATGGCGACGGCGGCGGCGAGCGCGTAGACCAGTGCGATCGCGCGACGGACCGGCGTGCCGCGGTGGGTGCGGACCTCGTAGACGGTGTCGAGCGCGTGCGAGGTGGAGTGGAACAGGTGACTGAGCAGCCACCACGTCACGAACAGGCTGCCGACGGCCAGGCCGCCGTGCGGCTGCGCGAGCTGGGCACGGACGAACGGGACGATCACCTGCTCCCCCAGCCCGGGCCCCAGGATGAGCCTGATCGACGACACCGCGCCCTCGATCTCCCTGACCTGCGTCTGCTCGCCGGCGATCCGGGCCACGACGTGCATGGCGCCGCCGATCGCCACGGTGGCCGGCACCAGCGCGAGCATGGCGAAGAACGACATCTCCGCGGCGTGGCCGGTCGTGCGGTGCCGGACGGCGGACCGCATCACGGCCAGAGTCAGCGATCGGACGTCGTCCACCCACGTCTCCTGCGGTCGCGCCTGCCATCCGAGGATGACACCCGCGACACCCCCTGGCCAGCGCTTCCGTTAGAGCAGGTCGAGCGCACGCCTCCCCTCCCACACAACGCCCGGCCGGTAGAGAGCGCGGCGGTGGGCGGCGGCAGCTCCCCGCCGTGCCCGTCGTCCCGCCGACGACCCCGTCGTCCCGCCGACGACGCCGACGACGACGCCACGCCGGCGGATGTCGGCACATCGGGAAGGTCCGACGGCTGCGACACTGAGCGGCCATGACCGATCACCGGGTATGGCGTGTCGTCGGCGACCCGCTCGTCACCGGTGCGCGCTCCGGCCCGCTCGCGGGGCTCACCGTCGCGGTCAAGGACGTCATCGCCGTGGCCGGCCAGCGGATCGGCGCCGGTGTCCCCGGCTACCTCGCCGCAGCATCGCCCGAACCGCGGCACGCGACGGCGGTCGCCAGGCTGCTCGCCGCGGGCGCCGCCGTCCGGGGCATCGCGGTCACCGAGCAGTTCGCCTACAGCCTGGCCGGGACCGACGAGCACGGCCCCGTGCCGCCGAACCCGGCCGTACCGGGCCGGATTCCGGGCGGCTCGTCGAGCGGCTGCGCGAGCGCGGTCGCGCTACGCGAGGCAGACCTCGGTCTCGCGACCGATACCGCCGGCTCCGTCCGGGTACCCGCCTCCTACCAGGGGCTGTGGGGGCTGCGGACGACCTACCAGGCGGTCGACCCGATCGGCGTCCTGCCGCTGGCGCCGGACTACGACACGGTCGGGCTGCTCACCCGGGACGCCGCCACCCTGCGGGCCGCCGCCTCCGTGCTGCTCGACCAGGGAGCCGGCCGGGCCCATCCGCCGGCGGCCTTCGCGGTGGCGCCGGCGCTGCACGCCGGCGTCGACGAGGGCGTGGCGGCCGCGTTCGACGCGGCGCTGGCCGAGGCCCGGGACGCCGGTGCGGTGGGCGAGGTGACCGAGGTGACGCTGCCGGACCCGGCCGAGCTCGCGGAGGCGTTCCGGGTGCACCAGGCGTGGCAGGCGTGGCGTTGCTACGGCCGGTGGATCTCGGCGCATCCCGGGGCGCTGCGCAGCGACGTCCGGCACGGCTTCGAGGTCGCCGCCCAGGTCACGGCGCAACAGGACGCCCGGGCCCGGGCGACGCTCGACCTGGCGCGGGCCGCACTCGAGGAAGCACTGGCCGATCGCACGCTCCTGCTCCCCTCGACGGCGACGGCCGCGCCCGAGCCGACCGCCGGCAACGGCGAGGGGGGTACGAGTGAGGGGGGTGCGAGTGAGAGGGGTGCGAGTGAGAGGGGTGCGAGTGAGGACGGCGGGGCCGAAGGGCTCCGCTCGGCAACCCTGCGGCTGACCTGCCTCGCCGGCGTCACCGGCCGGCCGGCGGTCTCGGCGCCCGCCCTCCGGGTGGACGGCGCGCCGCTGGGTCTCTGCCTCGTCGGCCCGCCGGACAGCGACCTGGCACTCGTCCAACTGGCCGCCACGGTGCAGCGGGCCGTGGCCCTCGGCGGACACCAGACGACCCGGGAGGTTCCGTGAACGCGATGATCGGCACGGACGCCGTCCCCGTGGCCGCCCTCGACACAACCGGTGCCGCCGAGGCCCGGCGCTGCTGCGCCCGTGCGCGCGAGCGGGGAGCGGCTCGCCCGGACGGTCCACAGCCGGCCGTATCCGACCCTCCGCGGGACGAAGGACCGGATGCCGGCCACGGAGATCACGGCGGGGTGGCGGTCCGGCGGGCGTGATCCACCCGGCCGGCTGGATCGACTGGGGGCCCGCGTCACTGCCTCCGCGGCCTCCGTCCCGGGTGCGTGTTCGACCGGCGCAGGCTCATCCGGTTGCCGTGGCCGGGGCCGAGGGCGGTGGTCGCGATACCGGACATGCGGCCTCGACGTCCTGCCGAGCTCGAACGGTGCGATGGACCCCCCGGCAGTGGCAGGATGAGGGCATCGGGTCGGCCGTGCTCCACTCCAACGGAGTGAAGCACGTCTCGAATGGGGCGGGGCGGGAACGTCGCGCCGTCCCGGCTCGCTGGCCCCGGTGACGACGACGTCACGTCCGTGAGTGACGGGCCTGGTCGGCGCCGGCGCCTCGTGGACCGTCCCTGCCCGCTCTCGTCCCCACCCGGAGTCATGCCAGATCCACGGAGCAACCCCCCTCCCGGCTGGACGACGACCCCCATCCCGGGGTCGGGAACGAGTTCGAGCACGGGCCCGGGCGCGACCTCAGGAGCCGGCCCGGGCTCGGGCGCAGACGCGACCCCGGGCTCGGGCGCAGACGCGACCCCGGGCTCCGGCGCAGGCTCGAGCTCGGGCCGCGGTGCGGGCGCGGCCGGGACGACGACCGTGACCGCCACCGTCGAGCGTCACGAGGAGCACCACGCCGTCGGCGGGATCAGCATGGCCCAGCTGCTCGGCGGCGCGCTCGCCGCCGTGACCTCCGCCGTGGCCGCTTCCTATCTGGGCGTGGCCGGGACGTTCATCGGCGCCGCCGTGGGCTCGATCGTCTACACGATCGCCGCCGCCGTCTACGAGACGTTCTTCAGTCGGGCCGCTCGGGCGAGCAAGACCCTGGTGGCCCGCACGGCGATCGCACCGGGGTCGGCGCATGCGGGCCGATCGTCCTCGCCGACCGCCGTGCCCGTCCCGGTGACGCAGGCAGCGAACGGCGGTGACCGGTCGGGCGGGACCGGTGGGGAGGTCGTGCGCACCTACCGGGCCGGCGAGAGCGAGCCCGTGTGGCGCCGGCTGCATTGGAAGCGGCTGGCGCTCGCCGCCGGGATCGTCTTCGTCGGGGCGATGGCCCTGATCACGATCAGCGAGCTCGTGCTGGGCCACCCGCTGGGGAACTCGAAGGGCTCGGGAACCACGATCACGAACCTCGACGGGAGGAGGGGCTCGACCCCTGCGTCCACGCCGTCCGGGACGTCGTCGGTGAATCCGTCGACCGGCGCCACCGCGACCCCGAGCAGCATCCCCGCAGGCACGTCCGGGGAGTCGGCTGCACCGAGCCCGACCGGCACGAGCGGGGCGACGTCATCGGACACGGCGACGACCCAGCCGGCCGCTCCCGTGCCGAGCGGATCGGTCACGAGCAACTCCGTCGGCCCGCCCAAGCCGTCCGCCACCCCGTGACGTCGACCGCGCCGCGCCCCGGGCGCCCCCGGGTGGGCGCCCGCGCCATCGGGTGCGGCGACGCCGCTGCCCTGCACGGGGCAGGACGTCGCGGCGCCCTGGCCCATACCGGCACGCTGCCGCGACGCCGGACGCCGCAGGCGACCGCGCGTCGAGAACGGGTCGGCCGGCGGCCGGGTCTCAGCCGGCGAACTCCACGGTGACGTCGGTGAACCCCAGCGGGTGCAGCAGGCTCTGCAACGTGGTGCGGGTGTTGGCCTCGGCCCGCTTCGTGAGCTCGTCGTTCGCCTGGGCGGCCTGAGTCAGTCGTCGCTCCGCCAAGGTGTAGAGCTGCTGCTGCTGATCCGCGGGCGAGCCGTTGACCGCGTCGTACACGCGGTCGATGAGGCCGCGCTCCTGGCTGTACACGTGGCTCCGCGTGAGGTCGAGCCGGGGTGGGGACAGCTGCGGCTTCGGCAGCCGGATGGTGGCGGCCGTGCGGGCCTGGTTCACCGTGACGTCGCCCGACCCGAGCCCACGCATGTCCACGGCGGCGTCGACCGTGCCAGCGGCGACGAAGAGGGTGCGCCTCCCGGCGACCAGCGACGGGACGTGGTCGACGCTCTTCTCCACGTCGATGACGATCTCGTAGTACCCGCTCGCCGACTGCAGCGTGCCGAGGTCCGTCACCGCCTTGAGGACGGCGGGCCCGCTCCGGTCGACCGTGCGCTGGGTGATGAGCCCGTTCTTGAACGGATTGAGGTTCGCCAAGCCGCCCATCACCAGGTCGGCCGCGAGCGCGCTGGTGACGATCAGGACGCCGACGACGACGAAGAACCAGACCGTCCGCGGAACGACCCGGGGCGGCCGCTCGACCGGCCGGATGGGCGCCCGGTCACCGTACGGGTCGGTGGGGGCGCCGACGAGCTGGACTCCCTCCGCGGACGGCGGCCGTCCGGCGGGCAGCGGTTGGGTGGGGCTCACCCGCTCGTCCACGTCCGTTCCGCTCCGAGCCGGTCGTTCGAGCCAGGACATCGCGCCTCTCCTCGCCGCCGCAGTTCCTACCCCGCGATCGTCGCATGTGTGGCTGGTCGATGGCACTGCCCGTCCACCGGTGATGACTGCGGAGAGCGCGCGCCGGCTCCCCCGCCGCCCTACTCCCCCGTCGCGCCGTCGATGCGCTCGCGCAGCAGATCAGCGTGGCCGTTGTGGCGCGCGTACTCCTCGATCATGTGCAGGTAGATCCAGCGCAGGTCGACTTCCTCGCCCCGACTCGTGAGCCCGACGTCGTCGAGCCAGTAGCGCGCCGTCACGTCGCGAGCGGCGGTGACCTCGCGCTCGTACGCCGCGCGGTCCTCATCGGCGCGGGCCGGGTCGACATCGTCGAAATCGCCGTCCGGGTTGTCGTCGGAGCAGTACAGCAGGGGCAGCTCCGTCTGCCGGTCGAGCCGCCGGCGGAACCAACTGCGTTCGACCTCGGTCAGGTGGCGGACCAGCCCGAGCAGCGAGAGCGACGACGGTGGCGCCGACCGGGTCACGAGCTGCTCAGGCGTGAGCCCCGCGCACTTGCGCAGGAGCGTCGCCCGGTGGTACTCCAGCCAGGCCTCGAGAGCCGGCCGTTCAGGGTCACGGAACGGGGGGTCGGTGCGGTGCGGTGCGGGCCAACCGGTCATGACCGGGACGTTAGCGGGCACCACCGACACCCGCCCGGGTGGCCCGCATCTTCCCGGGGACGGGCATCCACCCGGGGGACGGCAGCTACCGGGGAGGCCACCTATCCGGGTGACGGGCCGTCGCGCCCGGCCGGCTGGGGACCGAGCCGGTGCAGCTGGGCGAAGGTCGGGGCCAGCGCATCGAAGAGGTCGGCGAACACCGGGCGCAGGCGGGCGTACAGCTCGACGGCCTCGGGCCGTGGCCGGACCGTCGAGTCGATCCTCACCAGGTCGGCCGCCACGTCCATCGACGGGATCGATCCGAGCGCCGCCATCCCGAGCAGCGCCGCCCCGAAGCAGCTGCCCTCGTGGCCGGCAGGGAAGTCGATCGGCAGCCCTAGGACATCGGCGAGGAGCTGCCGCCACAGCGAGCTGCGGGCGAAGCCGCCGGTGGCACGCACCTCCCGGATCTCGATGCCCGCCGCGCGCATCGACCCGAGCACGAGAGAGAGCTGCAGGCACACGCCTTCGAGGGCGGCGCGGACGAGGTGCTCGCGGCGGTGTGCCCGGGTCAGCCCGACGTAGGCGCCGAGCGGCAGCGAGCTCCAGTGCGGTGCCCGCTCCCCGAGCAGGTACGGCAGCATGATCAGACCGGCGGACCCGGCCGGTGCCTGTGCCGCCAATTCGACGAGCTGGCGCTGCCCCCCGGCCCCGAGGTCGGGCGCGAGTGCCTCGTTCGCCCACGCCAGCACCGCCCCGCCGTTGTTGATCGCGCCGCCCACGCACCACCGGCGGGGCACGAAGGCATAGCAGAAGACGCCGCCCGCCGGGTCGACGGCGGCGTTCTCGGCGATGACCCGCAGCGCGCCGCTGGTCCCGATCGAGCACGCGACCTGGCCCGGATGCACGGCGCCCAGTCCGAGGTTCGCCAGCGGCCCGTCGCTCGCGCCGATGACCACCGGCGTCCCCGACGGCAGGCCGAGGGCGGCGGCGGCCTCGCGGGCCAGCCCCGGCAGCACGGTCAGCGCCGGGACGGGCCGTGGGAGCTGCTGT
The DNA here is from genome assembly GCA_035541595.1 of Kineosporiaceae bacterium. Lineage (GTDB taxonomy): Bacteria > Actinomycetota > Actinomycetes > Actinomycetales > Kineosporiaceae > DATKNA01. The sequence continues at coordinate 17,344 of DATKNA010000413.1, forward strand.
CGGGTGACGCCGGCGAGGTCCAGCGCCCCGG
>DATKNA010000414.1:0-8695 GCA_035541595.1 Kineosporiaceae bacterium
CGCTCCGATCGTGGCCGAGACGGCGAGCGGCGACCAGATCGCACCCGAGGCGGTGGTGCCCTTCGGTATCGATCGGCGCGCCGCGCAGGACGCCGTCCGGGGCTGGGTCCGCTCGCGCTGGTTCGCGCCGAACCGGCTGAAGAAGGTGGGGGCCACCGAGTCACTGCACGGGACGTACCTGCCGCACTGGACGTTCGACGCGCAGACGGAGACCGACTACCGCGGCATGCGGGGCGAGCACTACTGGGAGACCGAGACCTACACCGAGAACGGCGAGACGAAGACTCGCGAGGTCATGCGCACCGCCTGGTACCCGGCCTCCGGTCACGTCCAGCGCGACTTCGACGACGTCCTGGTGCCCGGATCCACCCGGCTGCCGCCGAACCGCGTGGAGGACCTTGCTCCCTGGCCGTTGGAGAGCGCGAAGCCCTACCAGGCGGACTACCTCGCCGGCTACCGCACCCTGCGCTACGACGTCGAGCCCGACCAGGGCTTGCGCGCCGCGAAGCAGCGGATGGAGACGGTCATCGAGGGCGACTGCCGCAGCGACATCGGCGGTGACGAGCAACGGGTCAGCTCGATGGCCGTCCGCTACGCGGACGTGATGTTCAAGCTGGTCCTGCTGCCGATCTGGATCGCCGCCTACGTCTACGCGGGCAAGACGTTCCAGGTCTTCGTCAACGCCCACACCGGCGAGGTCGTCGGCGAGCGTCCCTTCAGCCTCCCCAAGATCTTCGCGGCGACCGCCGCGGCGCTCGTCGTCCTGGGCGTCGTCGTGACGCTGTACGTCCGCAGCAAGAGCGGCGGATAGAGGACCGTCCCGCCGTTCCGGGTCAGGCCCCGTACATCACCATGCCCCCGTCGACGATCTGGCGGCCGGGTCTGAGCATCAGTGCCGGTGGCTGCTGGGTGCCGCGCCAGCCGCTGGTATCCGTCCCGGCCGGAGCGTGGCGGGCGATGAAGTCCGCCATGGTGGTGAAGATGTCGGGCACGCTCACCGGGTACCAGTCATGAGGTTGCCCGAAGCCGTAGATGAACTGGAAATCCGCCGACGGTGAGTCCAGCGTGCCCGTCGCCTGCTCGAAGAGTTCTACTCCGTTGTTGAGGAAGTAGGTGTCCTCGCTCCCGACGTAGACGTGCATGCGACCGGCCAGCTTCGGTCCGAGGGTCGTCCAGTTCGAGGTGACGATCGAGGCCAGGTCGAAGTGCGTCCTCCAGTACGCGGCGACGTCGTGGTCGATGACCCCGCTCTCCTTGTCCCAGATCGGCGCCGGGTAGCCGTCACGACCCTGGGGGCCGAAGACCGCGGCCCACACGTCCCACTGACCCTGGCTGCGGCCACTGCCGCCGGCGGCGAGTTCGTAGTGGTTCTCCTGAGCGGTCGTCCACTGGCTGTCGCCGGTGGTCTGCCTCGCCGCCGGACGCGGGATCTGTTCCCAGGATTCTTCGACGAAGTACGCATTGGCGTCGGTGTACACATCGATCACCTGGTGGGCGTGGAAATCCAGCGGATCGGGGTATCCCGACCACGACCCGGCGTAGAGATCCGGGTACTTGACCATGGTTGCCGCCGAGACCCATCCGCCGGTCGACCCGCCGGTCACGGTGCGCCCCCAGGGCTGGCCGATCGTCCGGAACGCCCTGTCGATCGCGGGGAGGAGTTCGTGGTTGACTGCGTCACCGTAGGGGCCGAGGTTGGCCGAGTTCATCTGGTACGAGTCGTCGTAGAAGGGGTTCTCGGTGCGGATCTCCACCGAGACGAAACGCGCGGCCCCGGCGGACACCCACCACGTCGAGAAGCCGTACTCGTCGTCCAGCGACTCGCTGAACTTGTGCGGGTTGTTCGTCGGAAAATGTCCGGTATGCATCTCCATCGGGTAGCGCACATGCCTGTTCGCGGGATCGTCATATCCCTCCGGGAGCAGGATGTTGGCCCCGATGTAGACGTCCTTGCCCCAGAATCGGCTCAACAGCGCCGAGCGGATCTTGAGGTGCTTGACGTGGGCGGAGTCGGCCGGGTTGCCCTGCTGACCCGTGCCGCCGGGAGGAATCGGGGTGCTCGGCGCAATCACCTCGGTGAGGGCCAGCGGCACGCTCTGCGGACGCCGTGGGTCGACGGTGATCGATCGGGGTATCGAGTGGACGTTGCCCGGGGAATGCCAGATGTCGCCGCCGTCCCCGCTCGGCCAGTGCACCTGCACGACGGAGCCGTCGGCGCGCCGGTTGGTCTCGTAGGTGTTGAAGAAACCCTGGACGACATAGGTACCCGCAGGCAGTTGCCCGAGCCCGGGGTACGGGTAGCCGCGCACGGCGGCCCTGGAGTCGACGACGACCGGTTCACCAGGAACGAGGCCGACGACGTCCAACCCGAAGAAGGGAACCGTGATCGGCTCGTTGTCCTGCACGTTGTCCCGAGGCTCGGGCGCATCGGCTGAAAGGTCGCTCGATCTCGCGATGATCACGAAGACCCGACCGCGGTCGGCACGAACGCCGGTGCGGGGATCCAGGGTCAGGACGAAGCTCAGCCCGCCCGGCCCCGACTGTGTGATCGCCGCGGCAGGTTCAGCGTGCAGGGCAGCCGGTCCGGCGATCAGGGAGACACCGGATGCCGCGAGGACGTGGCGTCGGCTGAATCCGTCGCCCGCGTCGGATGCCTGGATGTCCATGGCGTTGACCCTCCTCGTGCGCATGAGGGGACGGCGGCGAAGCCTGCGCGGACCCTGCGGCGTTCCCCTCGGGCAGACGACCGCGACCACACCCTACGACGCGGCCAGGCGCTCAAGTGCCGTCTCGAGATCGGCCGGGTACGGGCTCTCGAACGCGATCCACGCGTCCGTGCGGGGATGGACGAAGCCGAGCCGGACGGCATGCAGCCACTGCCGCTCCAGGCCGAGCTGCGCGGCGAGGCGGGGGTCGGCACCGTAGGTGAGGTCGCCCACGCAGGGGTGCCGCAACGCGGCGAAGTGCACCCGGATCTGGTGGGTGCGCCCGGTCTCCAGGTGGACCTCGACCAGGCTCGCCGCCGGGAACGCCTCGAGCACCTCGTAGTGCGTGATGCTGGGCTTGCCGCTGGCGACGACCGCCCACTTGTAGTCCGCCCCGGGGTGCCGGCCGATCGGCGCCTCGATGGTGCCCACGAGCGGGTCGGGATGGCCCTGCACGAGCGCGTGATAGATCTTGTCGACCGTCCGGTCGCGGAACTGCTGCTTGAGCCGGCTGTACGCCGACTCGCTCTTGGCCACCACCATCAGGCCGCTGGTGCCCACGTCCAGCCGGTGGACCACGCCTTGCCGCTCGGCCGCTCCGGACGTCGACATCCGGTAGCCGGCGGCCGCCAGCCCGCCGACGACCGTGGGACCGGTCCACCCCGGGCTGGGGTGCGCCGCGACACCGACCGGCTTGTCGACGACCACGATGTCGTCGTCGTCGAACACCACGCGCAGCCCGGGCACCGGCTCGGCGGCCCCGGCGGCGGGCGCCGGCGACGCCAGCTCGACCTCGAGCCAACTGCCGGCCCGCAGCCGATCGCCCTTGTCCACCCGCCGGCCGTCCACCCGGACGCCACCGGCGTCCGCCAGATCGGCCGCCGCGGTGCGGGACAGGCCCAACAGCCTGGCGAGCGCGGCGTCCAGTCGCTCCCCGGCCAGCCCGTCGGGAACCGGCAGGGATCGGACCTGCGCCATCGGCACGGCTCAGCCCGCGCCGGCGCCGCGCTGGCCGTGGGCGCGGCCGTCGATGCCGATGCCGCGCAGGCCCAGCAGTGCGATCAGCACGGCGGCCACTGTGATCGAGGCGTCGGCGAGGTTGAAGACGAACAGCCGCGGCAGGTCGATGAAGTCGACGACGTGGCCACGGGCGAACCCGGGCTCGCGGAAGAGCCGGTCGAGCAGGTTGCCGACGGCACCCCCCAGGAGCAGCCCGAGGGTGATCGCCCACAGGGCGCTGCCGAGTCGGCGGGAGATCCGCACGATGACGATGCTGACGACGGTCGCGACGACCGTGAAGATCCAGGTCGTCCCGGTCGCGAACGAGAACGCCGCACCCGGGTTGCGGAAGAGCCGCAGCTGCGCCAGCGACCCGACGACGTCGATCATCCGACCGTCGCGCAGCGTCCGGACGGCCCAGGCCTTGGTCAGCTGGTCCAGGAGCACGACGGCCCCCGCCGTGGCGAGGAGGGCGACCACGAGCGCGCGCCGCGCGGTCTGTCTGCCCACCTGCCGCGGGGGCATCGCCTCGCCCGGCGGCGTGACCGGCGACGCCGGGGGGGACGGATCGGAGCCTGACGGCGACGTCGGCGCGGCGGGCGTGAGGTCCATGGTGGTCCCAGGGTCCCATGCCTCGGAGGCGCCCGCGTCGGCGCCGCCGGTACTGCGGTCGGGACCGGTCAGCGCCGCTCCTGCCGCTGCTTGCAGGAGACACAGAAGGTCGCCCGGGGGAAGGCCTGCAGCCTGGCCTTGCCGATGGGACCTTCGCAGTTCTCGCAGGTGCCGTACGTGCCGGCCTCGATGCGCTCGAGCGCACGGCGGGTCTGGAAGAGCATGTCGCGGGCGTTGGCCAACAGGGTCATCTCCTGGTCGCGCTCGAACGCCTTCGCACCCGTGTCGGCCTGGTCGTCGCCGGCCCCGTCGCCACCGTCGCGGAGCACGTCGGACAGCGTGGCCTGGAGGGTGGCCACCTCGGCCTCGATCCGACGCAGCTCGGCGTCCAGCGCGGCCCGTTGCTCGGCGAGCTCCGCCGCGGTCCAGGGCGATTCACCGGATGCCACCGCCACCGTCGACGGATCGGCCGTCGACTGCGCGGGCATCTGCTCCGCGGGCTTGCGGTCTGGCATGGATCCTCCCCAACCTGCACGAGCAGGCATCGACGGTCCCGGAAGGATAGGTCGTCCACCGCCCCGCTCAACGCATCACCCGCCGTGACGACGCGCACAGTCGCGCCCGCGACCGGAGCAAACGCCGACGGCGGCCCCGGTCGTCCGCTCCCGCGCGGACGTTCCAGGACCGCCGTCCCCGGCTCTCCCCCCGGGCCGGGCGCGACGCCGTGAGCCGGCCCGCCGAGAACGTCAGCCCCGGTCGCCGAACGGGTAGCTCTGGCCGGCCTGGTCCCCGCTCTGGTCGGCGGCATAGGCACCTCGGGTGGGCAGGGGACCGTTGCCGTACCCCATGGGGGCGCTGCCCGCCAGGCTGGGCGCCGGCTGCCGCGCGCTGCTGGGCACCACCGCCGCCTTGGACTCCAGTTCGCGGAGCTGACCCTCCAGGTAGGACTTGAGCCGGCTGCGGTACTCGCGCTCGAAGGCCCGCAGCTCGTCGATCTTCCGCTCGAGGAGTGAGCGCTCCTGCTCGAGCGAGCCCAAGGTCTGGCGCTGCTTCTCCTCGGCCTCCCGGACGAGGCGGGTGGCGTGCTCGCGCGCCTCGCTGACGATGCGGTCCCGCTGCTGCTCGCCGTTGCGCACGTACTCGTCGTGCAGCTTCTGCGCGAGGGCGAGCATCCCGGCGGCCTCCTGCGGCCCGCCCGAGCCGGCCTCCATGCCGGCACCCATCGGGGACGTCATGGCCGCGGTGATGGGGCGCACCGGCTCCTGGGCGACCGGCTGCGGCGTCGGGGGCGCCAGCACGGGCGCAGCCTCCTCCGAGCCTTCCCGGGCGACGTTGGCCCGGGACAGCTCGCCGACCCGCCGCTCGCAGGTGCCGAGCTTGGCCCGCAGGTCCTCGTTCTCCTCGCCGAGACGGCGGAGCTCGTTGACCACCTCGTCGAGGAAGTCGTCAACCTCGTCCTGGTCGTACCCCTCACGGAACTTGGTCGCCTGGAAGCGCTTGTTGACTACGTCCTCTGGCGTCAGAGCCATGCTTGGTCACCTCGCGGGAGAGAGACAGGGTCGGCGTCGCCGTGTCACCGTATCGGATGCCGGTCGGGTTAACGAGCGGGTCCGCCCCGGGACTTTCATGGACTCTGAGTGACCGCGACAGCACGGATAGTACATGTCAGCGACCGGTGAGCAAGTCACTACGCGCCGCCGTCGACCACGCGTGCCACCCCGGTCTCAGCCGCTCGCGGCGAAGCCACCAGCCGTCCGGATCATCGGGACCGGAGGGTCAGCCGAAGGGGGACAGGATGCCGAGCAGGATGACGGTTGCGATCATGAGGACCGGGAACGCCAGGTCCAGCCGCATGGCGCCGAGCGGCACCGGCGGGAGGAGCCGGCGCAGCGCCTTCACGGCCGGATCGGTCGCGGAGTAGGCGCCCTCGGCGAAGACCAGGACGGCGCCGCGGGGACGCCAGTCACGCGAGAAGTACTGGATCCAGTCGAAGACGAAGCGCACGATGAGCGCCACGAAGAAGACGAAGACCACCAGGTACAGGACGGCCTGCACCGCGTGGATCGGTGACACGTTCTCTCGTTCCCATCGGTGACGGCGGAGCCTGGAGCCGCAAGGGCGACACGCCGGATCGGACTCCACGATCGTAGACCGGCCGTCGCGACACTCAGGCAACGCCCGGCGGCGCGGTCACGTTCCCGGTGGCCGGCGGACCCGGCCCGGTCGAGGACGACGGCCGATCAACCCTGGTCGAGGCCGGTCGGCTCTGGCGAGGGGCGCTCAGCTCTGGTTGAAGAAGGTGCGCTCGGGTACGTGCGGCTTGTCGGCGGGCGCGACCTCCACGTGCGCCGGGGACAGCAGGAAGACCTTGCTCGTCACCTTCTCGATGGCGCCGTGCAGCCCGAAGACCAGGCCGGCCGCGAAGTCGACCAGCCGCTTCGCGTCGGCGTCCGCCATGTCCCCGAGGTTCATGATGACCGGAATCCCGCAGCGGAAGGCCTCCCCGATCGTCTTGGCCTCGTTGTACGTCCTCGGGTGGATGGTCGTGATGCGGTGCAGGTCGGTGCTCACCTGGGCGGCCGGAGCCACCACCCTGGTCATGTGCGCGCGGGCGATGGGGGTGACGGCGGCGCGACGCTCCTCGACCCGGGGCTCGGGGCGGCGGGGCTCCACGAATGCCTCCTCGGTGGCCTCGTCCTCGTCGTCGTACTCGACCTCGTCGTCGATCTCGTAGGCCTCGTAGCGCTGGTCGTCCTCAGCCAGGCCGAGGTACACCATGGTCTTACGTAGCGCGCCGCCCATCGGTGCTCCTCGCCTCGTCGTCACCCACGGTCGCCGACGTTACCGGAGCGTCGGTCGCGGGCCGAGGATCGCGCTGCCGACACGCAGGTGTGTCGCCCCAGAAGTCACAGCAGCCTCCAGATCCCCACTCATACCTGCGGAGATCACGTCTGCTTGCGGAGCGTGTTCGCGGACGGAGTCGAGCAGATCCGGCAGGGCGGCGAAGGCGCGCCCGGGATCAGCGCCCAGCGGCGCGACCGCCATGACCCCGCACAGCCGCAGGTGCGCCGCCGACGCGACGGCGGCGGCGAGGCCGGGCAGGTCCGGCAGCGGGACGCCGCCCCGGTGGGGATCCCCGTCGAGGCTCACCTGGACGAGGCAATCCAGCAGGCGGCCATGCCGCTGCGCCCCGCGGTCGAGGGCGCCGACCAGTGAGCGCCGGTCGACGGAGTGGACCAGGTCGGCGTAGCCGGCCACCGACCGGGCCTTGTTCGACTGCAGCTGCCCGATGAAGTGCCAGCGCAGGCCGAGGCCGGCGCAGGCGTCGTGCTTGGGGGCCGCTTCCTGGTCGCGGTTCTCCCCGACGTCCCGGACGCCGAGCGTGGCGAGCAGGGCCACGTCGGAGGGGGGATGGGTCTTGGTGACGACGATCAAGGTGATCGCGGCCGGATCGCGCCCCGCCGCGGCGCAGGCGAGCGAGATCCGGGCGTGCACCGCTGCCAGGCCCGATGCGATCTCGAGACGCCTTGCAGCAGCCGCGTCACCGGCGCAGGCGGATGAGGTCACGGCACCAGCGTGACGACGCCTGCGAAGCGGCCGGTCACCGGTGCCCGGCGGTAGGAGTACAGGGCCGGGTCCTCGATCGTGCAGCCCCCCACGATCCGGACGTCGACGAGACCGAGCGCGGACAGCTCCGCGACGGCGCCCGCGCGCAGATCGAGCGAGGCCGTGCCCCACGTCGTCGTCGCCCGCAACTCGGGGCGGCCGGCACAGGCCTCCTCCTGCAACCAGGCCGGCACCTCGTAACAACAACCGTCCGCGGCCGGTCCCAGGGCGGCCCGGATGCGGTCGGGGCGGCCGCCCGCGGCCGTCATCGCCTCCACGGCCGCGGTGAGGATCCCGGCGATCAGGCCGCGGCGGCCGGCGTGGACGGCGGCCACCACGCCGCGGACGGCGTCCGCGAGCAGGACGGGGACGCAGTCGGCGACCAGGACGCCGACCGGAAGCCCAGGTGCTGCCGTGACCAGCGCGTCGGCCTCGCAGCCCTCGATCTGGGCGTCCGGGCCCTGCACGAGGAGGGCGGTCGTGCCGTGGACCTGGCGGCCGAAGCGCACCGGAGCACCGGCCCAGGTCGCCAGGATCGCCCGGTTGCGCCGCACGGCGCCGGGATCGTCGCCGACGTGGAGCCCGAGGTCGAGGCCCTCCCACGCTCCGGTGGAGACCCCGCCGGCGCGGGTGGTGAAGCCGACCCGGACCCCGGGACCCAGGTCGACGGTGAGAACGTTCATCGCTCGGGCCTCGGCGGAGGCGGAGGGGCGAGATGGCACGGCCACGAGCTGTGACCGTAGCCAGGATCCCCTACTTGAGGAAGTCCGGGA
>DATKNA010000415.1:0-8167 GCA_035541595.1 Kineosporiaceae bacterium
GCTCCGGGGGAGGTCGCCCCCCGTGGCAGCCTGCAGTGCGGCCCTCGGACGCCGGGCGGCACGCGGACGTCCGGCGTCCGCGAGGGGGATGAAGCCCGTCGCGACCAGTAAGGCCCCGCCGATGAGGGCGACGCCGGCACACGCCGCCAGCAGTGGGTTCACCGGTGGATCTCCACTTGGTCGGGATCGACCACAGGCCCGTTCAGGGTCCACGGGCCGTAGCCGGAGTCGAGCAACACCGGGTCGAAGCCGGCGCGCACGAGGTCGTCCAGGAAACTGGGCCGCCCGACAGCCACCGGTCGCCCATCGGCATCTGACCGGAAGAGGTCGGTCACGGCCGGACGGAAGCCCTCACCGGAGTCGACCTCGATCACCTCTGCGACCACTCGCCGAGGTCGTCCCGGGCGCCGATCGTCCAAGGCGACGAGGTGCACGATGAGGTCGATGTGCTGAGCGACGAGACGCGCCGCGTACGCCTCGCTCGTGTGGACGCTCAGCACGCACGTGATGAGCCGTTCGATCGTGTCGCGTGCGTTCTTGGCGTGCGTCGTCGACAGTGAGCCGGCGCCGGATTGCATCGCCTTGAACATGGCCATGACCTCGCCGCCACGGACCTCGCCCACGACGACCCGGTCGAGGTTGAAGCGCAAGAGGTGTTCGAAGAGGTCGTCGAGCGTGATGGCACCGGCCCGACGGCCGGTCGGCCCGAGCTCGCCGGACCCCGGGCGTGCCTCCAGCGCGATCGGCTTCCGCGGCCTGCTCTGCTCGTGCAGGAAGATCTCGTACTCGGTTTCCAGGGTTCCGATCGACTCCCAGGGGTCGAGGGCGTCCGCGAGCGCTCGCACGAAGGTCGTCTTCCCGGAGCCCTGCGCACCTGAGACGACGATGGACTTGCGGGCCCGGACGGCGGCGGCGAGGAACGTCTCCAGAACGGGATCGATCGTCCCGATCTCCCGCATCGTCCGCAACGAGACCTTCGGCAGGAGGTGCTTGCGGATCCTGACGACAGGTCGTTGCGAGACCTCCATGATCGCAGCGAGCCTGGCTCGACCCCCCAGATTGAGGTGCAGTACTGGATGCGCGCTGGAGAACGACCGCTCGCCACCTCCACGCTGCGCCGCGAGGAAGGCCAGCAACTCGACCAGCTCCTCGTCGGAGTCCGCGACCGGCGGCCCGGCCTCCCGTCGGCCGTCCCCGAACAGCAGGAGCACATTGTCGTGGCCGGTGATCTCGATGTTCTCGATGCCGGGGAGATCGACGAGCGGCTGCAGCCGGCCCAACCCGAACAGGCTGTCGAAGATCGCGGCCGCCAGCACCTGCTCGTCCTCCGGATCCATCAGCCGGCCATCGGCCGATGCGTCCGCTCGGGCATGGTCCTCGAGCAGACCTCGGATGATCGATCGGCCCAGCTCGCGACGGTCCTCCTCGTCGACGCCGGGCCGCGACCGCAACTGCTCGGCGAGCTCGTGTGACGCACGTTGACGGAAGGTCCGGACGAGTCCCCAGTCGACGGCGCGCGCGTCGTAGCCGGCGTGGCCGAAGGGCTGCGCGTCCGTCGCCGGGGCTGCTCGGCGTGCGCGAGGCGAGCGGCCTGACGGTGCCACTGCAGGGCCGGCTTGCGGACCGCCGTCGCCATCGCGCACGAGCTCCGGGACGACAGCAGGGCGCGGTTGCGCCGAGGTCCGGAGCGTCGACATCACAGGGACGCCGGGGGCACCGCTGCTCAGCACCGACCCGGGCCCGTCGGGGGGATGGAAGAGCGGCAGGTCGGTGAGCGCCACAGTGCGACGCGAAGCGCCGTCGGGAGGTCCGAGCAGGGTGTCCTCCGCCGGCCGTCGTGGCTCGGTCATGGCCGCTCCTCATCAGGAGAAGGCGTCGTCGACGACGGCGCCAGCCGAGCCCGCCGATCGCGGACGACACCGTCCAGGACGCTCGCGGTCCTGGTCGCGCTCCGAACCAGCGACGACGACGCGAAACGGCGACGAGGAGCCGCGCCGACGGAGTACACCTCTGCGCTGATGGGATCCCAGCTGATGCTCGATACCACGGGGACACCGAGCGCCGCCTCGATCTCGCGGTTGGTGTAGGGACGTCCCTCTCCGACGGAGACCACACACAGGGCGTCGCCGTCGGGGCGCGCAGCCAGGTCGGCACGCAGCGACGATGTCTGCCGGCTGAGTGCGTAGACGTCCGGCAGCCGGGTGCCCGTGACGAGCACGACGGCGTCGGCCGCACGGAGCAGAGGTGACGGGGCGTGAGCGGCGCCGAGCCGGCCGCCATCGATCAGGACGTCGACGCCCGCCGCTTCCAGCCCGGCCAGCAGGCCTGCGAGCGGCGCCCACGCCGACGCCAGTGCTACGGCGTGGCCGGGGTCCGCGACGCCTGGCAGGAGGTACCTCTCCTCGCCCAGCCGAAGGCACTGCTCCCAGAGCAGGCTGTCGGTGAAGCCATGCCGCCGAGCTCCCAGGGACAGGTTGACGAGGCCGCGGGAGAAGTCCGTCCCACCCCGCAGGAACCCCGGCAGCACGCTGCTCGAGCCGGCCATGTCCGCTTCGACCACCAGCGCTGGCCCGTGCCACGCGAACGCGAGCGCGAGCACGCTCGTCGTGACGCCCGGTGCTCCGCTCACGCTGGCGAACGCCAGGAGCGTCATCAGCCGTGGCCGGCGGGCAGGAGGGCGATCGCGGCCCGGCCGGCGTTCCCCCAGGCGGCCACCTTGACCGCAGCATCCTGTGGGACGCTCACGTCGACCAGCGCCTTGTTCGTGTCGGGGTCGGCCTCCGTGCCGACCACGACCGCGAGGACGACCCCTGCCGGCCCGACGCCCGACGGCGACTCCCCAGTGCCCGGAGCGTAGACGATCTCGACGGGATCGCCGGTCTCCAGCGGTACGGCCGGCCGTTGCCCCGGGCCCGCCTCGAGGCCCAGCACGGCTTGTCCCGCCGCGGGGACAACCCTGTCGGCAACGGCGTCGGGGTTGAGCAACGAACCCGGGAGCAGTCGGACCAGTGTCCGCTTCCCAACGATCTCCTCTGCGCGCTGGGCGGGAAGCGACTTCAAGCCCGACGCGGCCTCGATCCGGACGCTGACCAGGTCCTGACGGTGGATCACTTGGCCGGCGTGGAGCTCACGGGCGACCCCTACGACGGAGATGGCGCCCGTCCGATTCGACGCGAGCCAGGCTGCTCCCAGCCCGCCGACGGCGGTGAGTGCGATACCGAGACCGATGAGCAATGGTCGTCGTCGCGTCCGAACGGGTTCGAGGCCGCGGGAGGTGGCCGCGGGCGGCCTGGGCGGCGGCCGGGTGGACGTCGCAGATCCCGGCGGCGTCGCAGACGCCGGCGGTGGGGAATCTGTGATCGTGCGCTTCACGTGGTGAACCCCCGTTCTCCTCACGTCCGTTGCCGGACCTTCGCGCCTGGTCACCCGCCAACCCCCGGCGAGACCCCGTCCAGGCGTCGCAGGGGGTAATTGTGCCCAATTTCGCGTCCGCGTCGAGTCCCTCGCCCCGACGATGTGCGGGCGGCGCCGTGTCGTCCATGCCGGCACGCTCACGCAGCGTCGCTCAGACCCGCCCCGGGAGGCCGAGAGCTGGCGAGGAGGCGCTGGACGCCGCGGGCCAGCCGTCGCGTTGCGCGGGACGCCCGCTGACGCACAGCGTCGTGCCCCAGCCCCAGCTCCGCGGCCACGGTTCGACACGAGACGGTCCTCTCGGGGTCATCAGGGGAGTGAAGGCGCAGAAGGAGCCGCGCGTCCGAAGCCGAGATCACGCCGACTCTCACACCCCACACGAGAACCGTGATCAACTGTTCGTCGCTGCAGACCCCGGGGTGGCCGAGACGGGCCACCGCCCAGAACGCCTCGCGCAACTCCCCTGGGCCGGACGACTCGTGGTCGACCACGTCGGCCAGGTCCGTCGGCAGCCCGGCTGCCACCTCTGCCATCGAGCCCCGGCCACGGGTCAGGATGGCCAGTACGTCAAGGCTGATGCCGTCGGCGGGACGACACGACCGACGCTCGAGCGGATAGTCCGTGATCACTTGCCAGGTCGCGGCGACCGCGCGGGCGACGGCCTCTTCGAGGTCTCCGCCCGCGTGCCCTCGGGTGCGGTGGGCGAGCCGTACGGTTGACCCGAGCATGGCCTGGAGAGCCGTCCGCGCGGCGAGCCGGTCGCCGTCGCGGGCGAGCCGCAGGAGGCCGTGCAGCACCTCGCCGTCGGCCGATCGCGTAGCGATGAGAACCGCCTCGAGATTCACCAGCCCGTGCAGATCTGCGACGGACCGGCCCCATGCCGCGACGGCTGGCGGGGTGGAGGCGTCGGCCACCAGGCGGCGCCACTCCGCGTTCAGCTCGCCGACGAGGCCGCCGCTGTACTGCCGAGGTGATCGGTTCGAGGGCCGAGCACTCGGGCGAGGGCAGGCAGAGGCGGAAGCGTTCCAGGCGGTCGACATGAGGGAGCACGTTGCTTGCGACGCCTTGCCCAGAGCCTTGCCCAGAGCCTTGCCCAGGCCGCGCTGGCCCCTCAGCACGTGTGTGACCGCCGTCACATTGGCTCAGCGACCCCGACCGGTCACAGACCAGCCGGTTGGCCACCTATCGTCGGCAGACCATTGAGGGAGGGGCCATGCCGACGAGAGGCCGCCAGCCAACGAGCCGGTCACGACGATGGGGAGGCGCGCCGGGCCGGCGGACGCGGGTGCCGGTGAGGGTGTCCACGACCAGCGCTGAGAGCGCGCCCCCAGGGTGCCCTGCGTCAGGACCGGCCGGCTCCTCTGCAACGGCGGCGGCGCTCGACCGGCTCCGCGCCTCGGGCGCCGCCGCTCCTCCACCGCGGCTCTCCGCCGATCGCGCAGAACCTCGCCACCCCCAGGTCCTTTCGCCGGGCGAGGGCATCCCCGGAGGCGACCGATGAACCTCAGGATCATGCCGAGCGACCCGCGATGGGGGCTCGGACGGTCACGGAGGGGCTCCGGCCATCGAGCCCGCACCTATTACCTGCCGGACGACCTTCACTTCCGGGTCCGGAATGCCTGGTGGCACACACAGGCCACGAGCGAAGGCCACGAGTCGATCAGCCGCCTGGTGGTATCGGCATTGCTTCCGGTCGTTGAACACCTCGAAGCCATGCACAACGGCGGGCATCCTTTCCCCGAGATCCCGGCCCATCGCCGACCGCGAGGGCGACCTTCAGGGCGACCCGAGCAGGCGATCACAGTATCGGTTCCGAGGGGGACGGGCCCGGTCGGTGCGGCCACGAGCTCGCCACCTGAGGGGGAACGTCGCGCATCACAATCCGGCCGAGGGCAGGACGACCGGATCACTCTCGAGGGCGAAAACGTGCACGTGTCGGTGCCCCGCACGGTCTCCGTACCGTCCAAAGCCCGGGTAGACCGCTGCGGCGCTACGAAGGAGTTCGGCACGGTCCGGGCCGAAGATCTCGGCCGCGAGCACGGCGACCGCGTGTTCTCTGAAGATCACGGTCGCCCGATGATGGGCAAGGAGGTTGTGCACCCATCCCGGCGTCGTGCGACCCCCGAAGTTGGTCCCGAGGACGGCGAACAGGCGAGGGGTGATCACCGGGACGAGCCGGACGTCTCGCGGCGTGCCCGTGCGGGCTCCGACCGTCGACAGCGTGATCACGGGCAGGCCGGCGAGGAGGCCGGTTGCGCTGAGCCGCCGTCCGGACAGCGAATCCAGCCAGGCGTCGACGTTGGGCAGCATGCGCGCAAGAAGCCAGGAGGCCGGGCGTGACGCCGCGAGGTGCCGCACGGCGCTGCGACCTGCTGCCGCGTGGGAGATCGCGGGATTCTCGACCGGGTAGCCGAGATGGCGCGCGAGCTGCTCGCCCTTCACCGCGTCGGGCGCAGGTCACCGATCGCCTCGAGCAGGCGATCGACATCGGCGCCGTCGGTGTAGCAGGACATCCCGGCGCGCACGGCCGAACCGTCGTCACGGATGCCGAGGAGGCCTGCCAGCTCCCAGGCGTAGTTGTGCCCCGACCAGACGTTCACGCGCGCCAGCGCACAGTGCTGTGCCACGGCCGCCGGCGGGTACCCGTCGACGCGGAACCAGACGGTCGGGGCCTGCCGCGACGGGCGACCGATGCGGTGCACGTGCGGGAACTGCGCGAGCCCGTCAAGCATGCGGCGCAACAGCCCTGCCTCGTGGGCCTGCACGGCCGCCATCGAGGTCAGGATCTGCTCCCGTCGCGGCCCCGACATCGCCGAGCCCGGTGCCAGGGCAGCGAGGTGCTCAACGGCCGCCGTGATCCCGGCATGCTGAGCGAAAGGCGGGGTGCCGAGTTCGAACTTGTCCGGGACGACGTCCGGAACGGGGTCCAGCTTGTCTGGGCGGAGGCCGGCGAGCAGGTCGGGATCGGCGATGAGTGCCGCCACGTGGGGGCCCGACCACTTGTACGCACTCGTCGTCCAGAAGTCCGCGCCCAGCGCGGCGACATCGATGGGTCCGTGCGGCGTTGCGTGGACGCCGTCCACGTAGAGCAACGACCCGATCGCGTGAGTGGCGTCGGCGATCGCGGGGATGTCAGGGCGAGTACCGACGACGTTCGACGCCGCGGTGACGGCCACGAGCCTCGTACGCGGGGAGAGCAGATCGATCACCGCGTCCGCCGGCAGATCCAGGGTCTCGATGTCGGGGTCCGCCCAGCGCACCGTGACGCCGGCCGCCCCGGCCGCTTGGACCCACGGCCGCACATTGGCGTCGTGGTCGAGCCGGGTGAGCACGATCTCGTCGCCACGCCGCCATGTCCGCGACAGAGTCCGGGCGGCGCCGTACGTCAGAGCGGTGGAGCTGGGCCCGAGCACGACGCCGCGCGACGACGGTGCACCGACGAGGTCCGCCACGGCGGTCCGGGCGGCGGCCGTGAGCGCGTCCGATCGTCGCGAGGCGGCGAACGCGCCACCGTGGTTGCCGATCCCGGCGGCATACGCCGCCGACTCGGCCTCGATAACCGCTCGGGGGACCTGCGTTCCAGCCGCACCATCGAGGTATACCCAACCGTCGGCGAGCGCCGGATAGAGCGCGCGGACTCTGGTGACGTCGTAGTCTGCCGTGGTCGGCGTCGACGTGGACGGCGTCGACGTGCGAGATGCCGCACCCGCCTTCGACGTGGTCACGCCCATCACTGTAGGGGCGGAACGGGTGCCTCCATCCGGTCGGGACGGTATGCGGACGACGCCCAGCACCCCTGACCGGCAAGATGGGCCCATGACGCAGCCAGCATCGGATGGCAGCCCGCAGCACGCCGACCTCGAGACGGAGGGCAACGCCGAAGGCACGGTCCGCGACCGAGTGATCGTCGTGACGCCGGAAGGCATGGCTGTCTCCGGCTCGAGCGATGATCAGTCGAGCCTGACAGAGCTCATCGAGCAGCCGGCCAAGGTCATGAGAATCGGGAGCATGATCAAGCAGTTGCTCGAGGAGGTCCGCACCGCTCCCCTCGACGAGGCGGGTCGGGTACGGCTGGCCCGGATCCACAGCCGCTCGATCGCCGAGCTGGAGCAGGGGCTCGCGCCCGAGCTCGTCGAAGAGCTGCGGCGGATCGCCCTGCCGTTCTCTGAGAACGAGACGCCGTCCGATGCAGAGCTCAGGATCGCGCAAGCCCAGCTCGTGGGCTGGCTGGAGGGGCTCTTCCACGGGATCCAGACCGCGCTCTTCGCTCAGCAGATGGCCGCGCGTGCGCAGCTCGAGCAGATGCGGCGCGCTCTTCCGGGGGGGCCGGGGGCGGCCTTGGGCAGCCTGCGCCCCGGGATGCCGGGTCGCGATGACGGCCCGGAGCATCAGACTGGGCAGTACCTCTAGGCCTGCTTCGGTGCCCTGGACCGAAGGGGATCCGGGCGCGGGAGCTCGGACCCCGATACGGTCCAGCGCGGTGGACCGCGCGGCGATCGCGGAGTCCGGATCGACGGCACTCGAGGCACGGCGGCAGGCAGTGCCCTGCCGAGGCTGACGCCCTCGGGCCCGCGACGGGCACCCGCTGCTCGTCCGAGCACTTCGACGGCGCAGCCGAACACTTCGACCGCGCAGCCGAACACCTCGACCGCGCAGCCGCGCAGGCGGTAGGTATCGATTCGAGCTCGACACGCTGACCGCGGCCGCCGGCACGTACCGGGGAAGGCAACGGCGGGGCACCATGGCGATCGGAGCG
>DATKNA010000416.1:0-13482 GCA_035541595.1 Kineosporiaceae bacterium
ACTTAGGGGTGCGTCCTGGTCTGATCGCGCGTGGTGCAGGTGCCAGAATGGCGGCCATGCCGTCCCCCGAAGGGTCCGCCCCAGGCCCGGCCGCCTCCGGGTCTGCTCCGCGCCTCCTCTCGGGCATGCAACCGACCGCGGATTCGCTGCACCTGGGCAACTACCTGGGCGCGCTCGTCCACTGGGTCGCCCTGCAGGAGGAGTTCGAGGCCTACTACTGCGTCGTCGACCAGCACGCGATCACGATGGAGTACGACCCCGCCCTGCTGCGCCGGCGCACCCGCGTCACGGCGGCCCAGTTCCTGGCCGCGGGGATCGACCCGGTCCGGTCCGCGCTGTTCGTGCAGAGCCACGTACCGGCGCACTCCCAGCTCGCCTGGGTGCTGCAGTGCATCACCGGGGTCGGCGAGGCGGGCCGGATGACGCAGTTCAAGGACAAGTCGGCCCGTGAGGGCGCCGACCGGGCCACCGTGGGCCTGTTCACGTACCCGATCCTCCAGGCGGCGGACATCCTGCTGTACGACGCCGCCCGCGTGCCGGTGGGGGAGGATCAGCGCCAGCACCTCGAGCTGACCCGCGACCTCGCGCAGCGCTTCAACGTCCGGTACGGCGAGACGTTCGTCGTCCCGGAGCCGTCCATCGTCAGGGCGACGGCGAAGATCTTCGACCTGCAGCGTCCCGACAAGCAGATGAGCAAGAGCCTGGGTGGGGCGGGCGTCCTCTTCCTGCTCGACGACCCGACGGTGAACGCGAAGAAGATCCGTTCGGCGGTGACCGACGCCGGTCGTGAGATCGTCTTCGACCCGCAGGCCAAGCCGGGGGTCTCGAACCTGCTGACCATCCTGTCCGCCCTCACCTCGGCGCCTGTCCCGGTGCTCGAGGAGCGGTTCGCAGGTGCCGGGTACGGTGACCTCAAGAAGGAGATCGAGTCGGCCTTCCTGGCCCTCGCCGAGCCGTTCCGAGCCGAGGTCGAGCGCTGGCTGTCCGACCCCGACGCCTTGGACGACGTCCTCGCCGACGGCGCCCGCCGAGCGCGTGCCCGGGCTGACGTCAAGCTTGCGGACGTCTACGACAAGGTGGGCTTCCTTCCGGCGGGCGCGACCCCGTGAAGCCGTCGATGCCGACGATGGGCGTGCCCATCACGGTGGACCCGGAGGGCGACCAGCTCACCATCGGCGTCGCGGTGGAGGTTCCCCGCCCCTGGGCCCATCAGCTGCAGGCCGCCCGGGAGCGGTTCGGCGATCCGCTGGCCCGGGCGATTCCCGCTCACCTCACCCTGCTTCCGCCCACCGCCGTGCCCGGCGTCGCGCTCGACGTCATCGTCGACCATCTCGACCAGGTGGGTCGCTCGCTGGCGCCGTTCGAGCTCGTCCTCGCCGGCACGGATACGTTCCGGCCGGTGTCGCCGGTGGTGTTCGTCCGGGTGCAGGAGGGCGGCGCCGCGTGCGACCGGCTCCAGCGTGTGGTGCGCACCGGGCCGCTCTCCCGTGATCTCACCTTCCCGTTCCACCCGCACGTCACCGTCGCGCATCACCTGGACGACGACGCGCTCGACCGTGCCGCGAAGGAGATGGCCGCCTTCAGCGCCGCCTTCGACGTGGTGGACTTCGTGCTCTATGAGCACGGGACCGACGGCGTCTGGCGGCCGCGCCGCCGGTTCGGCTTCGACCCGACCTCGTAGAGCCAGGATCCTGAGCCGGTCATGACTGCGCTCGATCGGCTCCGCACGGTCCCGGGGTGGCTGGACACCCATCTGGCGCCGCTGCGCTCGTCGCTGCCCTACCGCGCCTATACCCGGTACGCCGCCGCCCGAGGCAACGTGCTGGCCGGCGGGATCGCCTACTTCGCCTTCTTCTCGATCTTCCCGGCCCTCGCCATCGGGTTCACCGTCTTCGCCTACGTCCTGGGGAGCCGGGAGGATCTGCAGGCCCAGGTGGTCCAGTACATCAACGAGAGCCTCGGCGTGACCGTGATCGGCTACCACGAGGGCCAGCAAGGCGTGGTCACCATCGACCAGCTCGTCCAGTCGGACGTGCTGACCACGAGCGGCCTGATCGGCCTGGTCACGCTCCTGCTGACCGGGCTCGGCTGGATCTCGGCGCTGCGGGACGGGATCCAGGCTGTCTTCGCGACCCGCGAGCGGGTCAACCCCGTCGTCCTCAAGCTGTTCGACGTCGTGCTGTTCGGCGTCGCCGGCCTCGCGGCGCTGGCCTCGGTGGTCACCAGCGTGGCGGTGAGCGTGGCCGGCGCGCGGGTGCTGCACCTGCTCGGGTGGTCCGACGGCGTCGTAGCACGCTGGACCGTCACCATCCTCGGGCAGCTGGTGCTCGTCGTCATCGACGCCGCCGTCTTCACGCTGATGTTCGCCCGATTGAACGGCGCCGGGGTGCCCGTCCGGGACGTGCTCAGCGGTGCCGCCCTCGCCGCCGTCGGCTTCTCCGGGATGAAGCTGTTCGCGAGCGAGGTGCTGCGCAGCGTCGCGCACAACCGGTTCCTGGCAACGTTCGGCATCGTCGTCGGCCTGCTCGTCTGGATGAACCTCGCCGCGCGGTTGATCCTCCTCGCGGCCGCCTGGAGCGCGACCGTCGCCTCCGACCGCGGACATCTCCGGACGCCGGATCCCGCCGGGCTCGCCGGCCGGCCGGCGAGCCCGGCGGCCGATCCGTCCCCCGCGGTGACGACGCCCGTCGCCGAGGGGCGGGACGTCGGTGCTCGTGCCCGCCGACCATCGCCCATGGTGCTCCTGGTCGGCTTCCTCGCCGGCGCGATCGTCCACCGCTGTGTGAGTGCGTGCAGGCGACGGCATCGTGGTCGACGTCCGGCCGGGCGGTGAGCCGGTCCGAGGGTCACGGCCGAACGCGCGGGCCGGGCCGGGCCGGACGCCGGCCGGTCCTCCGGCCGGTCCGCCGGCCACGGCCGGGACTGGAGCCGCCGCCCCGCAGCGCCAGGCGACGGACCACGGCGCCGCCGGCCACGGCGACGACGAGGGCGGCCAGCAACCAGACCGGGCGCGTGCCCGAGGGGACCGCCTGCATGGTGGCCCGCACGGGAGCCGCCACGGCGGCCGGCACCCGGGTGCCCGTGGCGGCACTCCCGCCGTCCGCTGCGCCCGAGGTGCCCGCGCCCGTCGCGGTGGTCCCCGGGGCTCCGGGCGCGCCT
This sequence comes from Kineosporiaceae bacterium, assembly GCA_035541595.1. Classification (GTDB taxonomy): domain Bacteria; phylum Actinomycetota; class Actinomycetes; order Actinomycetales; family Kineosporiaceae; genus DATKNA01. The sequence goes on from DATKNA010000416.1 coordinate 3,160, forward strand.
GCACCTGCCGTCCCTGCGACCCGGAGCTGCCCGAGCACGCCCACCGGTGCGGCCCGGCTGCCCTGCGCGAACGCCCAGTCGAGCAGCTGCGCGGCCATCCGCCATGAGTCGTTGTCGGCGCGCAGCACGGCGGCGACGTAGCTGTGGCCGCCCCGCGTCGCGCTGCCGACGAACGAGGCGCCGGCGGCTCGGGTGTAGCCGTTCTTGATCCCCGTCGCGCCGGCGTAGTGGAAGAGCAGAAGGTCGTGGTTCTGGATCTGGTACGTCCGGCGGGCTCCCCGGGAGAGCGCTGTCCCGCCGGCGGGGAAGGCGTAGGTCTTGGTCCGGACGAGCGCCGCCAGGGCCGGATCGCGAAGCAGGGCCCGCCCGATGACCGCCAGGTCGTAAGCGCTCGAGACCTGCCCCGGCGCGTCGAGTCCGCTGGTGTTCCGGACGACGGTGTCCATGGCGCCGAGCGAGCGTGCGGTGCGGGTCATCTCCTCGGCCGCCGCGGGCGTCCCGCCGGCCAGGGTCGCGATGGCGTTCGCGGCGTCGTTCCCGCTGCCCATGAGCAGGCCGTGCCAGAGGTCGTCCACGGTGTACACCGAGCCCGGGGAGAGGCCCACCTTCGTGCCGTCGACCGCAGCGTCCGGCGGCCGGGCGACGTACCGGGTCGCGGGGCTGATCCGCGGGTGCAGCGTCACCGCGGTGAGGATCTTCAGCGTGCTGGCCGGTGCGAGCGGGACGTGGGCGTTGCACGACGCGAGCACGGCGCCCGTGGAGAGGTCCGCGACGAGCCACGCGGTCGCGCGCAGCGCCGGTGGGCGCGGGACGTTCGCCGGGAGGAGGACCTGCACACCCGGCTGGGCCAGCGCGGCGCCGCCGGCGTCCGAGGCCGGTGCGGGCAGTGGCGAGGGCTTGCTCGTCGCCGTGCCGTCCACCAGGGCGACGGCGGTCGCGCATGCAGGCGGCGGCGGCAGGCCGCGGCCGGCCGACGACGAAGACGGTGCGGACGAGGCGGCGGACGAGGCGGCGGACGACCCGGCGGACGAGGCGGCGGACGAGGCGGCGGACGAGGCCGGAGGCGACCACGGTGCGGAGGAGGAGGCCGATGCCGCCGACGCCCCGAGGAGGCAGCCCGCTGCCGCCGACGCCCCGAGGAGGCAGCCCGCTGCCGCGAGCGCGACGAGGACCCCGCCCCGTTGCCACCTCATGCCGCTGAGCGTAACCGGCCCCACCGCCTCGGCACCGCCGCGACGTCCCTGGTCATCCGCCGGTCGGTCAGACCTTGCGGGCCAACAGAGCCCGCTTGACCTCCTGGATGGCCTTGGTGACCTCGATGCCGCGTGGGCATGCCTCGGTGCAGTTGAAGGTCGTGCGGCAGCGCCACACGCCCTCCCTGTCGTTGAGGATCTCCAGCCGGATGTCGGAGGCGTCGTCCCGGCTGTCGAAGACGAACCGGTGCGCGTTGACGATCGCGGCCGGGCCGAAGTACTGGGTGTCGGTCCAGAACACCGGGCACGACGTCGTGCACGCGGCACACAGGATGCACTTGGTGGTGTCGTCGTAGCGCTCGCGGTCGGCCTGCGACTGCAGCCGCTCCCGGGTCGGATCGGGACCGGACGGGATGAGGAACGGCATGACCTCCCGGTATGCCTGCAGGAACGGGTCCATGTCGACGACGAGGTCCTTCTCGACCGGCAGTCCCTTGATCGGCTCGACCGTGATCGGCTTGCCGGGGTTGAGGTCCTTGAGGAGCGCCTTGCAGGCCAGCCGGTTGCGGCCGTTGATCCGCATCGCGTCGGAGCCGCACACCCCGTGCGCACAGGACCGGCGGAACGTCAACGTCCCGTCCTGCTCCCACTTGATCTTGTGGAGCGCGTCGAGCAGCCGGTCGGTGCCGTGCACCGTGACCCGGTACTCCTGCCAGTGCGCCGGCTCGTCGATCTCGGGGTTGTAGCGCAGGATCCGGAGAGTGACCTCGAAGCTCGGCACCTCGCCCAGCCTGCGGCCGTCCGGGCGAGATCCGGCCGGCTGGTGCTCGCCGCTCGTGGTGGTCATCAGAACTTGCGCTCCATGGGCTGGTAACGGGTGATGACGACGGGCTTGTAGTCGAGCCGGATGCCGACCTTGCCGTCCTCCCCGACGGCGCGGTGCGCCATCGTGTGGCGCATGAAGTTGACGTCGTCGCGGTGCTGGTAGTCCTCGCGGAAGTGGCCGCCCCGGGACTCGTTGCGGGCCCGGGCGGAGACGACGAGCACCTCGGCGAGGTCGAGCAGGAACCCGAGCTCGACCGCCTCGAGCAGATCGGTGTTGAAGCGACGGCCCTTGTCCTGGACGACGACTCGCGAGTAGCGCTCCTTCAGCGCCGAGATGTCGCTCTCGGCCTGCTTGAGCGAGGCCTCCGTCCGGTACACCTGGGCGTTGCGGTCCATGGTCGCCTGCAGCGCCGTCCGGATCGTGGCGACCCGCTCGCCCTCCGTCCGGGCCCGGATGTTCTCCAGCATCGTCACGACGGCCGTCTCCGGCGCCGGTGGCAGCTCGACCCACGGGGCGGTCGCGGCGAACTCGGCGGCGGCGATCCCCGCGCGCCGGCCGAAGACGTTGATGTCGAGCAGCGAGTTCGTGCCCAGCCGGTTGGCGCCGTGCACCGACACGCACGCGACCTCTCCCGCCGCGTAGAGGCCGGGTACGACGGCGGTGTTGTCCGCCAGCACCTCGGCGTCGATCGTCGTCGGGACGCCGCCCATCGCGTAGTGGGCCGTCGGGAAGACGGGCACCGGCTCGGTGTACGGCTCGACGCCGAGGTAGGTGCGGGCGAACTCGGTGATGTCGGGCAGCTTCGCGTCGATGTGCGCCCGCTCGAGGTGGGTGAGGTCGAGGAGCACGTAGTCCTTGTTCGGGCCGGAGCCGCGGCCCTCCCGCACCTCGTTCGCCATCGCCCGGGCGACGACGTCGCGCGGCGCGAGGTCCTTCAGGGTCGGCGCGTACCGCTCCATGAAGCGCTCGCCCTCGCTGTTGCGCAGGATCGCACCCTCGCCGCGGGCGGCCTCGGAGAGCAGGATCCCCAGACCGGCCAGGCCGGTGGGGTGGAACTGGAAGAACTCCATGTCCTCCAGCGGGAGGTCGCGCCGCCAGACGATGCCCATGCCGTCGCCGGTGAGGGTGTGCGCGTTCGACGTCGTCTTGAAGACCTTCCCGAAGCCGCCGGTCGCGAGCACCACGGACTTGGCCTGGAAGAGGTGGATCTCACCGCTGGCGAGCTCATAGGCGACCACACCCGCCCCCCGGCGGACCCCGTCGACCTCGTTCAGCAACAGGTCGAGCACGTAGAACTCGTTGTAGAACTCGACCTGCTGCTTGATGCACTGCTGGTAGAGCGTCTGCAGGATCATGTGCCCGGTGCGGTCCGCCGCGTAGCACGAGCGCCGGACGGCGGCCTCGCCGTGGTTGCGGGTGTGGCCGCCGAACCGCCGCTGGTCGATCCTGCCCTCCGGCGTCCGGTTGAAGGGCAGGCCGAAGTGCTCCAGGTCGAGGACGGCGTCGATCGCCTCCCTGCACATCACCTCGGCGGCGTCCTGGTCGACGAGGAAGTCGCCGCCCTTGACGGTGTCGAAGGTGTGCCACTCCCAGCTGTCCTCCTCGACGTTCGCCAGGGCCGCGCACATGCCGCCCTGGGCGGCGCCGGTGTGGGAGCGGGTCGGGTACAGCTTGGTGAGCACCGCGGTCCGCGCCCGGCGTCCGCTCTCCAGCGCGGCGCGCATCCCGGCGCCGCCGGCGCCGACGATGACGACGTCGTACCTGTGGAACTGCATCGCAGACGCTCCTCTCGCCCCGTCAGCGGGCGGTGCAGATACTCGGCAGGTTCGCGGCCTCGCCCCCGGTCGGACAGGGGTCGAACGTGAAGATCACCAAGGTCCCGAGGGTCACGATCACTACGAAGGCGGCGTACAGCACCATCTTCAGCCAGAACCGGGTCAGGTCCCGCTCAGCGTAGTCGTTGATGATCGTGCGTACGCCGTTCGTGCCGTGCAGCATGGCCAACCACAGCAGGAGCAGGTCCCAGACCTGCCAGAACGGGCTGGACCACTTGCCGGCGACGAAGGCGAAGTCCACGGCGTGGATGCCCCGGCCGACCATGAGGTTGACGAACAGGTGCCCGAAGACGAGCACCAGCAGGAGCACGCCGGACAGCCGCATGAACATCCAGCCGTACAGCTCGTAGTTCGTGCGGGTGGCCTTGCTCCTGCGATAGGGGCTGCGGGGCGCGTCGAGCGCGGGTGTGGTCATGATCTGTCCCCTCGCTCAGGCGCCGAAGACGTTGCTCAGATGGCGGATCAGGAAGGGCACGATGAGGACCACCCACAGGCCGAGGACGCCCCACAGCAGCTGCCGCTGCAGCCGGGTGCCGCGATGCCAGAAGTCGACCAGCATGATCCGCACGCCGTTGAGACCATGGAAGACGATCGCCGCGACCAGGCCGGCCTCGCCCAGCCCGACGATCGGGTTCTTGTAGGTGCCGATGACCGAGTTGTAGGCCTCCGGCGAGACCCGGACGAGCGCGGTGTCGAGCACATGGACGAGCAGGAAGAAGAAGATCAGGACGCCGGTGATCCGGTGTGCCACCCACGACCACATGCCCTCATGGCCACGGTAGAGCGTGCCTGCGGGCGCCTTCGCCACGACGGACCCTCCTGTCCAGAGCGACCAGAGGAGCAGGAAATGCGGCGCCCGGGTCTGGGCGCGCTGGGGCCGAGTGGCGGCGCTGCCCGGACGGGGACGTCCGACGCGCCCACTGTAATCGCCCTGACCTGGGCGGTCTCGTTGTCGACCAACTCTCGACGAACGGTGTGACGTAGTCGAGCCGCAGCGATGTCACGTGTGAACCCTTCATCGTCGGGCACTGCGCACTGCACCCCTTCTCGGTGCGGCGCACAGGGCTGCGCGAGAGGGCCGTCGCCCGGTGCTGAGCCGCCCATCCTCAGCCGGGCACAGCTCGCGGGCCAGCGCCACGTGACGGTTCGGGAACGCTCCGGCGATCGCCCCGACCCGGCTACGGTGAGCGAATGACCGAGCACGACCAGGGCCCTCCCGGCCCGTTGCCGGACTTCGTCGCCATCGTCCCCGCGGGCGGTGCGGGCACCCGGCTCTGGCCGCTGTCCCGGGCGGAGCGCCCGAAGTTCCTGCTCGACCTGACCGGCTGCGGCCGGAGCCTGCTGCAGCAGACCCTCGACCGGCTGCTGCCGCTGACCGGCCCCGGCGGCGCGGTCGTCGTCACCGGAGCGGCCCACGCCGCCGCCGTCGCCGACCAGCTGCCCGAGCTCGACCCGGGCGACGTGCTGGCCGAGCCCTCGCCGCGGGACTCGGCGGCCGCGATCTGCCTGGCGGCCGCCGTCCTCGCCCGGCGCCGTCCGGGGGTCGTGGTGGGCTCGTTCGCCGCGGACCACGTCGTGCGCGACGTGCCCGGGTTCCACGAGGCGGTCCGGGAGGCGGTGGCCACGGCCCGGGCCGGCTACATCGTGACGATCGGGATCGAGCCCGACCGGCCCGCCACCGCATTCGGGTACATCCAGGCCGGTGAGCCCCTGGCCGTCGAGGGCGCGCCGTCGGCGCTCGCCGTCCGGAGCTTCGTGGAGAAGCCGGACGCCGCCACCGCGGCCGGGTACCTCGCGGACGGCGGGTACCGCTGGAACGCCGGGATGTTCGTCGCCCGTGCCGACGCGCTGCTCGACGAGCTCGCCGCCCACCGGCCCGAGCTGCACGCCGGCATCCTCAAGCTGGCCGAGGCCTGGGACACCCCGGACCGGCAGGCGGCGCTCGAGGCGGTGTGGCCGACCCTGGAGAAGGTGGCGATCGACTACGCGGTCGCCGAGCCGGCCGCGGCGTCGGGCCGGGTCGCCGTGGTGCCGGCGGACTTCGGTTGGGACGACGTCGGTGACTTCGCCGCCCTCGCCAGCCTCCTGCCGGCCGACGCCGCCGTCCGAGTGCTCGGCGACGGCGACCACGTGCTCAGCCGGGACGCCTCGGGCGTGGCCGTGCCCGGACCCGGCCGGCTGCTCGCCGTGTTGGGCCTCGACGACGTCGTCGTCGTCGACACCCCGGACGCGGTGCTGGTCACGACGCGCGCGCGCGCGCAGGACGTGAAGTCCGTGGTCGAGGCGCTGCGCGCTGCCGGCCGCTCCGACCTGCTCTAGAGGCAGCGCCGGCTGGGCAAGGGTGACGGCGCTCACCGGCCGCCGTGCACGTCGACTCGATAGCCTCGCGAGAGAGGGTGGCGCGGCGAGGCGTCACCCGAGCGCGAAGGGAGACCGGCCATGGCGACCAGCGAATCGGGACTGCCGATCCGGCCGGTGTACGGGCCGGACGACCTCGCCGGCTTCGACCCGGCCACGAAGCTGGGGGAGCCGGGCCACTACCCGTTCACCCGCGGGGTGTACCCGACGATGTACACCGGCCGGCCCTGGACGATGCGTCAGTACGCCGGCTTCGGGAACGCCAAGGAGTCCAACGAGCGCTACCACGAGCTGGTCGACGCCGGCACCGGGGGGCTCTCGGTGGCGTTCGACCTGCCGACCCAGATGGGGTACGACTCCGACGACCCCATGGCCGCCGGTGAGGTGGGCAAGGTCGGCGTCGCCATCGACTCCATCGAGGACATGCGCACGCTGTTCGGCGGCCTGCCGCTGGACCAGGTCTCGACGTCGATGACGATCAACGCGCCGGCCGCCGTCCTGCTGCTCCTGTACCAGCTCGTCGCGGCCGAGGAAGGGGTCGACGGGCCCAAGCTGACCGGCACCATCCAGAACGACGTGCTCAAGGAGTACATCGCCCGGGGGACGTACATCTTCCCGCCCAAGGCCTCGCTGCGGCTGACCGCCGACATCTTCGGCTACTGCCGCGAGGAGCTCCCCCGCTGGAACACCATCTCGATCTCCGGGTACCACATGGCCGAGGCCGGAGCGACCCCGGCGCAGGAGATCGCCTTCACGCTCGCCAACGCCAAGGAGTACCTGCGGGCGGCGCAGTCGGCCGGGCTGGGGGTGGACGACGTCGGCCCGCGCCTCTCGTTCTTCTTCGTGGCCAGGACGACGCTGCTCGAAGAGGTCGCCAAGTTCCGCGCGGCCCGCCGGGTCTGGGCGCGCATCGTCAAGGAGGAGTTCGGCTCGACGAACCCCAAGAGCCAGATGCTGCGCTTCCACACCCAGACGGCGGGCGTGCAGCTCACCGCGCAGCAGCCGGAGGTGAACCTGGTCCGGGTGGCCCTGCAGGCCCTGGGAGCGGTCCTCGGCGGCACGCAGAGCCTGCACACGAACTCCTACGACGAGGCCATCGCGCTGCCCAGCACGAAGGCGGCCCGGCTCGCGCTGCGGACCCAGCAGGTGCTGGCCTTCGAGACCGACGTGACCACGACCGTCGACCCCTTCGCCGGGTCCTACCTGGTGGAGTCCCTGACGGACGACCTCGAGGGCGAGATCGTCCACCTCATCCAGGCCGTGGACGACCGTGGCGGGGCGGTGGCGGCGATCGAGCAGGGGTTCCAGAAGGACGAGATCGAGGGCTCCGCCTACCAGGTGGCGCAGGAGATCGACGACGGCGAGCGGGTCGTCGTCGGCGTCAACCGGTTCACCGTGGACGAGGTCGAGCACTACGAGCCGCTGCGGGTCGACCCGGCCATCGAGGTCCAGCAGCGGGAGGCACTCCAGCGGTTGCGCGGCCGCCGCGACGCGGACGCCGTCGACCGCGCGCTCGAGGCGCTACGGAAGGCGGCCGCCGGGACGGACAACGTGCTGCATCCCCTGCGCGCGGCCCTCGCCGCCCAGGCCACCGTCGGGGAGGTCTGCAACGCTCTGCGCGACGTCTGGGGCACCTACACCCCGCCCGACCGCCTCTGACCACCCTCCTCGCACCCTCCTCGTGTCCACCTCGCGCCCTCCTCGTCGTGATCAAGGAATTCTTGACAGCCCGCGCAGCGAGCACGATTTCCTTGATCGCCACTTGTTCCTTGATCACGGGTGGGGGGCTTGGTAACGAAGAGTTAACAACGGGTGTCGTCGGCATCAAGGGCGAGTAGGGGGGGACGAGTATAGCCTGGAATTCCCGTGAGCACCCCCGACCTGGCCCCCTTGCTCGCGCCGTACGCCGAGGAGATCGTCGCGTTCCGGCGCGATCTCCACGCGCATCCCGAGACGGGTCACCGGGAGGTGCGCACCACCGCGCGGATCGCCGAGCGGCTCGAGTGCGCGGGCCTTTCCCCGCAGCTGCTGCCCGGCACCGGTGTGGTCTGCGACATCGGTCCGGCGGGTCCGACCGTCCTGCTGCGGGCCGACATCGACGCCCTGCCGCTGACGGACGAGAGCGGGCTGGGCTTCGCCTCCACCGTCCCCGGCATCTCCCACGCCTGCGGTCACGACGTGCACACCTCCGCGGTGCTGGGCGCCGGGCTCCTCCTGGTCGAGCTGAGCCGCCGGGGGGAGCTGCCGGGCCGGGTCCGGCTGGTGTTCCAGCCGGCCGAGGAGGTCATGCCGGGCGGTGCCCTCGACGTGATCGCGGCCGGCGGTCTCGACGGTGTCGACCGGGCGTTCGCGCTGCACTGCGACCCGTCCCGCGATGTCGGGACCGTGTCCCTGCGGCCCGGGGCCATCACCTCCGCCGCCGACCATGTGCTCGTCCGCCTGCACGGCTCCGGCGGCCACACGTCCCGCCCGCACCTGACCGAGGACGTCGTCTTCGCCCTCTCCCAGGTCGCGACGCAGCTGCCCGCGATCCTGTCCCGTCGGCTCGACCCGCGCGCCGGGGTCGCTCTGGTCTGGGGCCGGATGAGTGCCGGCGGCGCCGCGAACGCGATCCCGCGCAGCGGCGAGATCGAGGGCACTCTGCGCTGCCTGGACCAGGAGGTCTGGGGCGCGGCGGGCGCACTGCTGGCCGAGGTCGTGCACGAAGTGGTGCGGCCTTACGGCGTGCGCGCCGAGGTGCTGCACACCCGGGGTGTGCCGCCCACCGTCAACGACCCGGACGCCGTGCTGCTCGCCGAACAGGCCGTGGTCGACGAGCTCGGCGAGGGGTCGGTGTGCCTGGCGGAGCAGAGCCTGGGCGGGGAGGACTTCGCCTGGATCCTGGAGAAGGTGCCCGGCGTGATGATGCGGCTCGGCACCCGGTCGCCCGGCGGGCGCACGTACGACCTCCACCAGGGCGACTTCGTCGCCGACGAGCGCGCCATCGGCATCGGCGCCCGGGTGCTCACCGCCGTCGCGCTGCGCCAGCTCGTCGCCGCCTGACGGCGAGGGCATGTCACCTCGGGCCGCCGCCCGACGCGAAGCCATGCACAGGCGAGGGCATGTGCAGGCGAGGGCATGTGCAGGCGAAGGCATGTGCAGGCGAAGGCATGTGCAGGCGTCAGGGTACGGCGGGATCACGTTTCGGCCACACACGTCTGCGTGACGCGTCGTGGCCTGCGCGAGGGATTACCCTCGGGCGCATCCACGCCCCCGAGAGGCGGACTGGTCCGCCGGCCGCCACGTCGGGCTCAGCACAGCGAAGGAGACACCCTTGCGACGGGTGACCAAGGTTCTCGCCCTCGCCGCGACCGCGGCGCTGGCGCTCTCCGCCTGCGGCTCCTCCAGCGGCGGCAGCTCCACCTCCACCACCTCCGGCTCAGCCGGCGCCAGCTCCTCCGCCGCGAAGAAGCTCAAGGTCGGCATGGCCTACGACGTCGGCGGCCGGGGCGACCAGTCGTTCAACGACTCCGCGGCCCGCGGTCTGGACAAGGCCAAGTCGGAGCTCGGCGTCGAGACGAAGGAGCTCGAGGCGAGCCAGGGCGAGACGGACGCACAGAAGGAGGAGCGGCTGCGGCTGCTCGCCCAGGGCGGATACAACCCGATCGTCGCGGTCGGGTTCGCCTACGCCACGGCCCTGAAGAAGGTCGCTGCCGACTTCCCGGACACCAGCTTCGCCATCGTCGACGACGACTCCATCACGGCGAAGAACGTCACGCCGCTGGTCTTCGCCGAGAACCAGGGTTCCTTCCTGGTCGGCGTCATCGCCGCGCAGGCGGCCAAGTCCGGCAACATCGGCTACATCGGCGGCGTGAACACCCCGCTGCTGCAGAAGTTCGAGGCCGGCTACACGGCCGGGGCGAAGGCGGTCAACCCGACCATCAAGGTCCAGGTCAAGTACCTGACCGAGCCGCCGGACTTCAGCGGCTTCAGCGACCCGGCCAAGGGCAAGGTCGCAGCGGAGGGCATGTTCCAGAACGGCGCCGACGTCGTGTACCACGCGGCCGGCGGCTCCGGCGGTGGTGTGTTCGAGGCAGCCAAGGCGGCCAAGGGCTGGGCCATCGGCGTCGAC
>DATKNA010000417.1:0-2226 GCA_035541595.1 Kineosporiaceae bacterium
CTCCTGTTGGTGGGACCGCGGCCCGATTACGACTACCAGCTCGAGAGCCTTGAGGGTAAGCGCATCGCCTTCCTCGACGTCACCAAGGTCAGCGCCACGGTCAGACTGGAGACCCTGGTCGACAACCCGGTCACCGTCCGCGGCGTCCTCCGGCAGACCGAGGACGGCAAGAACCTCGTGATCGAGGTCGAGAGCCTGAACCTCAAGTAGCCCGGGGCGCCGCCGCCCCGGCTCCCGGCCATGGAACTGATCGACGGCAACCGGATCGCCGCAGACCTCATCGCCGGGCTCACGGCCGAGGTCGCCGCGCTGCCGGGCCGGAAGCCGTGCCTCGCGCTTGTGCGGGTGGGCGAAGATCCCGCCTCGGTGTCGTACGTCCGCAAGAAGGAACAAACCGCCGCCGCGATCGGGATCGAGGGGCGCGTCATCCTGCCCCCGGCGGACATCGCCCCGGCGGATCTGTTCGCGCTCATCGACCGGCTCAACGCCGATCCCGGGGTCGACGGCATCCTCGTGCAGTCCCCGCTTCCGGACCACCTCGACGAGCTCGCGGTGTTCCGGCGCGTCGCCCCCGCCAAGGACGTCGACGGGCTCGGCACGATGAACCTGGGCAAGGTCGCCCAGGACGACCCGACCGGATTCGTCTCGTGCACCCCGGCCGGCATCCTGGAGCTGCTCGACCGCAGCGGCGTGCCGCTGGCCGGCCGGCACGTCGTCGTGCTCGGGCGCAGCCTCCTGGTGGGCAAGCCCGTCGCCCTGCTCGCCCTGCAGAAGCGCGCCGGGGCCAACGCCACCGTCACGGTGTGCCACTCCCAGACGCGGGACCTCCCGGCCATCACCCGCCAGGCCGACGTGCTGATCGCGGCCATCGGCCGGCCCGAGTTCGTCACCGGCGCCATGGTCAAACCCGGCGCCGTCGTCATCGACGTCGGCATGAACCGCGTGCCCGACCCAAGCCGCAAATCCGGATACCGGCTGGTGGGCGACGTGCAGTTCGCCTCCGTCTCGGCCGTCGCCGGCAAACTGACCCCCGTCCCGGGCGGCGTCGGCCCGATGACGGTCGCGATGCTCATGCGCAACACCCTGCGGGCCTTCCGGCAGCAGCATCCGGGCTGACCGCTCCACGGCAAACTTGCCACCGGCGCCAACTTCCGCTCCAATCCGCCCGCGATGCCCGCGTCCAAGATCCTCGTGGTCGACGACCAGCCGATCAACGTCCAGCTCCTCAAGCGCAAGCTCGAGCGCGAGGGCATGCAGGTGGCGGCGGCCTACTCCGGCCAGGAGGCGCTGGACCTCGTCGCCCAGGACAAGCCCGACCTCATCCTGCTCGATGTCATGATGCCGGAGATGGACGGCATCCAGGTGTGCCAGCGGCTCCAGGCCAGCGAGGACACCCGCTCGATCCCGATCATTTTCGTGACGGCCCGCAGCTCCAAGGAGGGCAAGCTCGAGGGGCTCGGCGTCGGCGCGGTCGACTACATCACCAAGCCCATCGACCTCGACGAGACGCTGGCCCGCGTCCAGACGCAGCTGCGGTTCGCCGCGATCAACCGCGAGATCATCGACCTGCAGCGCCGGCTCACGGAGGCCCGCCGCGCCGCCACCATCGGCGCCGTCACCCAAGGCATCGCCCACAATCTCAACAACCTGCTCGGGGTGGTCATCGGCTACCTCGACCTGATCAAGACCTACCACGACAAGCCCGAGCTGGTGAAGAAGAACGTGCAGAACGTCGAGGACGCGGTGAACCGCATCGTCTCGATCGTCCGCCAGCTCAGCTCGCTGGTGGTCAAGACGCGGCTGCCCGTGACCAAGGTCGGCCTGGACCAGGCGCTGCAGGGTGCGCTGCAGCGGTACGCGGCCGAGTACAAGATCACCCAGCCCGTCACGATCGTGAACCCGCTCGGGGCGCTGATGATCGAAACCCACGTCGAGGTGTTCGAGGAGGTGTTGTCCAAGCTCCTGGTCAACGGCTGGGAGGCCTACGGCGACGAGGCCCCGCCGGAGAAGCGGCTGCTCACGATCACCACGGAGCTCGTCGACCGGAAGGAAGAGGGCCAGTTCATCCGCATGCGGATCGAGGACCAGGGCCGCGGCATCGACCCGGAGGTGCGCGACCAGATGTTCGAGCCGTTCATCAGCACCAAGCACACCGTCGGCGTGGGCATGGGCCTGACGGTCGCCCGCCACGCGATGCGCAACATGGGCGGCGACGTGACCATGGAG
>DATKNA010000418.1:0-2578 GCA_035541595.1 Kineosporiaceae bacterium
GCGTAACAGCCGAGCGTGGCGACGACGATGGCGGGCAGGGCGGAGCGCCGAGGGGCGTGCCGGCCCTCCGCCTGCTCGGGTTCCCGGCCCGGGGTGTCGCCGAGCGCTCCGGTCATCTCGCCCGCCCACCGATCCACCAGGTGACCGCCGCCTCGACATCCTCCGCGGTCCAGACAGGGCCGTCGGGGGAGGCGAGGTTCGCCCGCCCCTCGTCGTTCAGGAACGTCGCCAGCGGTTGCGGGGGAGCCGTTCCGCCGGTGTCCGGAGTTCCGATCTCCAGCCAGCGTTCGTGACCGGCGGCGTCCACGAGGAAGACCACGTCCTGGTGGCTGACGTCGTAGGTGAGGGGCTTGCCGGTCAGCCAGTCGGTCGGCGGCGGGTTCTCCGCCGCGGTCCGCTTGTAGCTCACCCCGAAGGCGGACCAGACGCGGGCGACGGCGTCGTGGCCCCCGGTGAGGAAGGTCCAGTCGGGTCGGGTGGGCCCGAAGAGCGCGCGATAGGCGGCCAGCCGCTGCGCGTCGTCGCGCTCCGGGTCGACGGTGATCTCCGCGAAGGTGACCTTCTCCGCCAGGCCCACCCGCGCGGCGGCATCCGCCGCGTCCCGCATGTTGACGCTCGTCATGGGACACACCTCCTGGCAGGTGGTGAGGAAGTCGGTGACGACGACCGCGCCGCCCTTCGCCAGGGTGCGCAGCGTCGTCGTCCGCCCGTCGGCGTTCTCGAGGGGCAGGTCGAGCACGTCGGCCGGGAGTGCACGGTCGACGACAGTTCCTCGACCTGGCCCGGGAGCCGTGCTGGCGGACGCGGCTCCGGGGGGCGGGTCGCCGCGGCCGCACGCGGCGAGCACCCCGGTGCCACCGATGATCAGAAGCAGGCCCACGACGGGAGCGAGGACCGCGCGTGGACCTCGCCAGGAGACCGTCACCGCGTCAGCCCGGGGCCGCCCGGAGGGTCCTGCGCGTGCAGCTCGGCGAGGTAGGCACGCCAGGCCAGGAGCTCAGCGTCGGGCTCGTCCTCCTCCGAGGCTTGGCGGGGCTCCCGAGAGTGCGGGGGGCCGGCTGCTGAAACACCTCCGGCGGCTCCGACGGCCCGCCGTTCACGGGTGAGGCGAACCCACAGGTACACCCCGTAGCCGGCGATGACCGGCCACTCGACGACGTAGGCCCAGCTGAGCCCGTTCCCCGACGCGGCCCTCCGCAGCTCGATCACGGCCGCGACCAGGCAGGCCGGGACGGCGACAGCCCCGACGAGATGCAGTGCGGCGGTCGAGCCCAGCCCGCGACCGGCGGCCGTCACGTCCGCACCGCCTGCGCCTGCTCAGCCGCGATGGCCCGATCCAGGCGCGCCGTGGCACGGGCATCCGCCTGGAGCCACGCGAGCACGCCCATCGTCAACCAGAATGCGCCGATGATCATACCCGAGCTCCACATCAGCCCGCCGCCGAGCTGCTGGTCGGCGAGCGGTCCGGGCCCGAACGGCCGCTCCTCGAGGGCGGAGGCCGGCGTGAGGAGCTGACGATCGGCGTAGATGAAGAACCCGGTCATGCTCTCCGGCGCCATCATCAGGGCCAGCGAGACCACCTTGACCAGTGGCGACGGTCCGTGGGGCATCGCGTTCCCGCCGACCAGGGGATAGAAGTAGATCAATCCCGCGGCCAGGTAGAGGGGGTGCTCGACCAGGTCGTGGACGACGGGGTGGGTGACGGCGTAGCCGTAGAAGGGGGTGAGGTGGGTGCCCACGAGGACGAAGGCGAAGATCAGCCACGACACGACCGGATCCGTGAGCGTGCGCACCGCGCGGCCGCGCAGGACGGGAAGCAGCCGACGGCGACGGGTCTCGCGGGAGCTGGTCTGCAGCGCCAGGAGCACCGGCGATCCGAGCAGCAGGAGTGGCGGCACGATCATCATGAGGGTGACGTGCTGGACCATGTGGGTCCAGAAGAAGGTGTCGTCCCAGGCTCCGATCGGACCCACCACGACCAGCAGGCCGAGCGCGAGGCCGGAGCCGAAGGCGAGCGATCGCCGTCGCTGCCAGCGCCGGCCCCGCCCGGCGAGGCGGTACACGCCGAGGCCGTACAGCATGGCCGCCGCCGCCGCCGCGACGAGGGGGAGCGGGCGCAGGTCCCAGGCCTCGAGGTACTGCCTGACCGCCGTCATGAACGGATGGTAAGAGGCTCGAGGCCCCTCGGACAGACCTCCGCGCAGCGCTCCGTCTCGCGGACGGCATCGGCCCGGGAGGCGGCGACCGATCGATCAACCCCGTGCATGGCTTCTGCGCTCAGGCGAGGGAGAGGAAGAGCTTCTCCAGCTCCTCGGTGTTCATGGTGGCGTCGTCGCGATCTTCGGCGAGGCACTGACGGAGGCTGGCAGCGACGATCTTGAAGCCGGCGCGGTCGAGGGCGCGGGAGGCGGCGGCGAGCTGGGTGACGACGTCACGACAGTCCCGGCCCTGCTCGATCATGGCGATGACGCCGTCGATCTGGCCGCGGGCGCGGCGTAACCGGTTGATGACGAGCCGGGTCTCCCCGGGGTCCATCTCCATGGCACCACTCCTTGGGCGTCGCGTGGGCCCACTGTGC
>DATKNA010000419.1:0-23224 GCA_035541595.1 Kineosporiaceae bacterium
TTGTAACCGGCGAGCGCGAGGTCGACCCGTCCGCCGAATCGGTCGAACAACCCGCGCAGGAGCCGAGCAGAGCCGTCGACGGCCTGCGCCGGATCCAGCGGGTCGACCCCGAGGGACGCGGCGGTGGACGGCATGAGCTGCATCAGCCCCTGCGCGCCGGCCGGGCTCACCGCGGCAGGGTCGAATCCGCTCTCGGTCTTGGCGAGGGCGGCGAGCAGGGCGGGGTCCAGGCCGTACCGCGCTCCGGCGGCGGCGAACAGGGACGCGTACGGCACCTTCGCGAACGCGGCCGACGTCCCCGTCGCCGGTAGCGCCGGGCCTGGCGCGCCGGCCGTGGCCGAGGCCCCGGGCGGCGGGAGCACCCGGCGGATCGCCGACGGCGGCCCCCACACCGGGTGCAGGCCGACGCGACTCCCGGTGTGCGGCGCGTCGATCATCATCCCGTCGCCGGCGTAGATGCCGACGTGGTGCGCCGGTGAGCCGAAGAACACCAGGTCGCCCGGCCGGGCCGCGGCGAGCGAGGCCACCGCGACCCCGGCGGACGCCTGGTCGGCGGCGACCCGGGGGAGGGCGACGCCGAGCCGGTCGAACACGAGCCGGGTCAGCCCCGAGCAGTCCAGGCCGGTGGCGGGATCGGTGCCGCCCCAGCGATAGGGGACGCCGGTCAGCGATCGGGCCAGCGTCACGGCGTCCTGCCCCGTGGCGCCCGTGCCGGTGCCCGCCAGGCCCGCGGCGTCCACCCCGGCGGTGGCGGGGACCTGGCCGAGCACGCCGGCGAGCGCGTCGGCGAAGCCGGCGCCCGATGCCGCCGTCCCCGAACCCGCCCCGGCGGGACTCGCCGGCTGGAGGCCGAGGGTGGACTGCAGCTGGACGACCCGCGCCTGGATCGCCGCGATGTCGCTCATCGCGCCGCCCCCGCTCGGCCGGCGCGTCGTGCCGCCCGCGCGGCCAGGTCGTCGAGGACCCGCTGCTCGGCGCGGGCATCGGCGGCCGCCACCGCCGACCGGTGCCGTCGGTGCAGCGCCTCGACCGCCTTCCGGTCGGCGCGGGCGCACCGCCACCCGCCGAGCGCGCGGGCCACCTCGCGCTCGGCGTCCACCACCTGGCGGTCGGCGTCCACGAGCCGGGCGCGCAGCAGGTCGCGGTGGGCGCCGGCGAGGGCGGGCTGCCCGGGGGTCGCCCGCTGCGGCGGGACGGCGGCGGCGAGGCCGGCCGTGACGCTCTCCCGGGTGGCGACGGCGTCGGCGAGCAGGCGCCGGGCGGTCGCAAGGTCGCGGGCGGCCTCGTCGAGCCGGGCGCCCCGCAGCCGTTCGAGCGCGGCCAGCCGGAAGCGGCGGTTCACGCGGTGGCTCCGGCCAGGTCGGCGGGCACGATCGCGGCGAGGGCGGCCCAGGTCTCGTCGGCGTCCGCGACCTCGCCCGGAGCCTGGCGGAGGAACCCGTCCAGCCGCGGCGCGAGGTCGAGTGCGAGGTCGGCCACCGGGTCGCTGCCGCGGGCGTAGGCGCCGACCTCGACGAGTTCGCGGACGTCGCGGCGGGCGGCCAGGAGCCGGCGGGCGCTGGCCGCCAGGGCGAGCCGGCCGGGCGGGAGAACGGCCCGGTCGACGCGGGAGACCGAATCGAGGACGGCGATGCTCGGGAAGTGGCCGGCCGTGGCCAGCGCTCGGTCGAGGACGACGTGTCCGTCGAGGATGCCGCGGACGGTGTCGCCGACGGGATCCTGGAGGTCGTCGCCCTCGACGAGGACGGTGTAGAGGGCGGTGATGCTCCCCGCCGCCCCGGGCCCGCTGCGTTCCAGCAGGCGGGGGAGCATCGCGAAGACGCTGGCCGGGTAGCCCCGGGTCGCCGGCGGCTCGCCGGCCGCCAAGGCGACCTCGCGCTGGGCCAGCGCGGTGCGGGTCACCGAGTCCACCACGAGCATCGCATCGACGCCCTGGTCGCGGAACCACTCCGCCACGCGGGTCGCGGTGAAGGCGGCGGTCAGCCGGAGCAGCGGCGGATCGTCGCCGGTGGCGACGACGACCACGGTGCGGGCCCGGCTCTCGGCGTCCAGGGTGTCCTCGAGGAACTCGCGAACCTCCCGGCCACGCTCGCCGACGAGCGCGACCACCCGGACCGGCGCCGCCGTTCCCCGAACCGCCATGCCCAGCAGGGTCGACTTGCCCACGCCGGAACCGGCCATGATCCCGATCCGCTGGCCCGCGCCGAGCGGCACGAAGGCATCGATCGCGCGGACGCCGGTGGGCAGGACGCGGTCGACGCGGCGCCGGTGCAGCGGGTTGGGGGCGGCCGCGTCGAGCGGCACCAGGACGACGTCGGCCAGCGGGCCGGCGCCGTCGAGGGGACGGCCGAGGGCGTCGACGACCCGTCCGAGCAGGCCGGAGCCGGCGGGGACGCGCGCAGGTGTGCGGGCCGGGATCACCTCGTCGCCGGTGGCGATGCCCGTGGTGTGGCCGAGGGACAGGCAGGTCGCGCCGTCGCCGGCGGCGTCGCGGTGCACCGCGACCACCTGGGCCGGCACCGGGCCCGCCGCGGCGTGGACGGTGACGAGGTCGCCGACGCCGGCCCGGATGCCGTGGACGCGCACGGCGAGCCCGACGACGTCCGTGACGCTCCCGTGGACGTGGGGCCGGGCCGCGCCCGCCGCGCCCGCGAACCGCTGCCGCGCCTGTTCGACCAGCGACCTCGGGTCCCCCATGGCGGTCTCGGCCGCCGCGGGGGCACGATCCGGGGACACCCGGGGGGAGGGGGTCACGAGCGCAGCACCTCCTCGGCCGCGGCGACGGCCGCGGGTATGTCGATGCGCAGTCGCCGCACGTCTCCCCGGACGTCGACCGTTCCGGGCCGCACGCCGACGTCGGGCACGAGCTGCGTGCCCTCGGGCAGCCGAGCCCCGGCCAGCGCGGCGACGTCGTCCGGATGCAGGTGGACGGCCAGCCGGCCGTCGTCGGCCAGCGCCTCGAGCGCGGCCCGGACCCGGCGCTCGACGTCGTCGTCGACCGAACTGAGCTCGCGGGCCAGCGCCGCGCGGGCGATGGCCAGGGCGCCGTCGGCGAGCACGTCGGCGAGCTGCTCCCAGGTGGGCGCGGCGGCCGCCGCGACCTGCCGGCGGGCCTCCGCCAGCGCGGCGAGCAGGGACTCGGCCCGGCCCAGGCGCTCGCGCCGCTCGACGTCCGCGGCCTGCGCACGGGCCGCGGCGTCGACCCGCTCCCGCTCCGCCGCGGCGTGCAGTCCCGCTGCCCAGCCGGTGGCGTAGCCCTGGGCCGTGCCCCGGCGGCGCCCGTCCTCCATGGCGGCGGCCAGGGCGGCATCCAGCGCCGGATCGCCCCAGGTGCCGCCGTGGCCGACGGACTCGGCGCCGGTGAGCGGCCGATCCAGCCGGGCGGGCCGCACACCGCCGAGCCGGCCGGATCCGGCGACATCCGTGGGGTGCGCCTGGGTCGGGGCCGCCCGGTGGAGGTCACTCGATGAGGGCATCGTCGTTCCCCCTAGCGATCACGATCTTGCCGGACTGCTCCAGCGCACGGATCTCCGTGACGATCTTCGCCTGCGCCTCCTCGACCTCGGAGAGCCGCTTCGGCCCGAGCAGCTCGATCTCCTCGGCCAGGTTCTCCGCCGCCCGGCTGGACAGATTTCGCATGATCTTGTCGCGGACCAGCGGACCGGTCCCCTTGAGCGCCAGCGCCAGGTCGCTCTGCTCGACCCCCCGCAGCACGAGCTGGATCGCCGCGTCGTCGAGCGTCGTGATGTCCTCGAAGATGAACATCTGCGCGCGCACCTGCTCGGCGAGCTCGGCGTTGACCTGCTCCAATCCCTCGAGGATCATGCGCTCGGTCGTGCGGTCCGCCCGGTTGATGATCGCGACGAGCGGCGGCACCCCACCGACGGCGGACAGTTCCTGGACGCCGATCACCGTCGACATCCTCCGGTCGAGCTCAGCCTCCACCATGCGGATGACGTCGGGGGCGGCCTGCTCCATCCGCGCGATCCGGTGGGCGACGTCGGCCTGCAGCTTCTGCTCGAAGCCGGCCAGGACGGTGGCCGACTGCGCGGGCCCGAGGTGGGCCAGCACGAGGGCGATGGTCTGCGGGTGCTCGTCCGCGAGGAACGTGATGAGCTGGCGCGCGTCGGCGCGGCGCAGGCTCTCGAACGGCATCTCCGCGAGCGTGGCGCCGAGCCGCTCCATGATCTCTTCTGCGCGGTCGTTGCCGACGCTCTTCGTCAGCAGCTGCTTGGCGAGCTCGAGACCCCCGCGGCCGGCCACCTCGTCGGAGACCAGCGAGGTGTGGGCCTCGGCCACGACGGATTCGGCGTCTTCACGGGAGACGTCGCGCAGCCGCACGATCTCCGCGGTGAGCTCCTCGACCATCGCCTCGGGGAGCTTGCCCAGCACCTTCGAGGCCTGCTCCTTGCCCAGCTGCACCAGGAGGATGGCCGCCTTGCGCAGTCCGTTCGTCTCCGTGCTCGTCGCCACGCCGGGTCACCCCTTCCGCTGCGCCAGCCAGCCCTGCACGAGCTGGGCGATCTCCTCGGGCTGAGCGTCGACGAACGCCGTGAGCTCGTCACGCATGCGTTCCCGGGTGACCACCGGGTCCATCGACGAGGTCGCGCTCGCGGGACCGGCGGCCAGGGCGGGCAGGCGTCCGTCGCTCAGCGCGGCCTGGAGCTCGGGGAGCAGCGAAGAACCCTCGGCGGGCAGGTTCGCGGCGACCGCTTCGATGCGCGTGCCGTCGCCGCGGCTGCGCCGCCAGGCGAGCGCGAGGACGACCAGTACGAGGAGCCCGAGCCCCGCCTTCTTGCCCAGGTCGAGGTAGCCGGCCGTGCGCTGCGCGGATTGGGCGTCGGCGAGTTGCTTCGCCGCGGCCTGCGCCGTGGTGGTGTCGAACGCCAGCCTGGTCACCTCGACGCTGTCGCCCCGCTTGGGGTCGATGCCGACGGCGTTGGTCACCAGCTGCTGGATGTCGGCCGGGTTGACCCCCGACTTGGCCGCGTCCAGGACGACCGCCACCGTGAGGCGCTTGACGCTGCCCGGAGCCGCCTCGGCCTTGGTCACCACCGTGCCCACGGCGTTGTCCACCGTCCGGTCGGACTTGCCGTAGGTGCCTCCCGCGCCCGTGCCGCCGGTCGCGGTGAGCGTCGGCCAGGTCTGCCCGAGCGCCCCGCCCGCGGCGGCGCCCGGCCCCGTGAAGCTCTCACTGGAGGTCGCCTCGGACAGCGGTGCCATGCCGCTGCTGGGCGCGATGTAGGTCTGGCTCGTCGTCTCCGTGGTGTCGTAGTTCAACTGGGCGTTGACCCGGACGACGGCGTGACCGGGGCCGAGCACCCGATCGAGCATCTGCTGCAGGGAACCGCCCATCCGGTCCTCGAACTGGGCGGTCTGCGCGTCCGTCTCGCTGGCGGCCGCCGCCGCGGCCTCGGTGCCGTCCTCCCTGGTCGACAGCAGGTTGCCGGCCGCGTCGCTGACCGTGACGTTCGAGGGATCCAGGCCCGGCACGCTGCCAGCCACCAGGTGCATCACCGAGCGGACCTGGGTGCGGGTGAGCGTCGTGCCCGGCTGCAGCGCAAGCAGCACGGACGCCGTCGGCGCGTCCGTCGTCGTCGAGAACACGTCCTTCTTGGGGATCGCGAGGTGCACGATCGCCGTCTGCACGCCCTGCATCGCCTGCAGCGTCTTGCCCAGCTCACCCTCGAGCGCCCGCTGGTAGGCGATGTTCTGCTGGAAGTCCGTCGAGGTCATGCCCTGCTGGTCCAGCAGCGACCAGCCCCCGCTGTCCCCGGTCGGCAGGTTCTTGCTCGCGAGGGCGACGCGGAGGTCGTAGACCTGCGACTCGGGCACCAGGATCGTGCCGCCCCCGTTCGCCAGCTGGTACTGCACGCCCTGCGACTTCAGCTGGTCGACCACCGCGCCCGCGTCGCTGGCCGACAGGTTGCTGAACAGCGGGCTCCAGGTCGGTTGGGCCGCGAACCGGGTCAGGACGACGGCGCCGAGGGCGAGCCCGAGCGCCGCGACCACCAGCATCGCCCGCTGACCCGGCGTGAACCCGCGGAACACCGTCCGGCCCCGGTCGAACGCCGAGCTCATCCGGGGGTTCACAGCGGCATCCTCATGATCTCGTTGAAGGCGTCGATCGCCTTGTTCCGCACGGTCGTCGTCAGCTGGGTCGCGAGCTGGGCCTGGGTCGCGGCGATGACGTAGTCCTGCACGTCGTGCAGGTCACCGGTCGCGGCCTGCACGGCGAGGGAGGACGTCGTCCGGTCCAGCTGCTCCAGGTTCGACAGGCTCTTGCCGACGGCGCCGGCGAAGTCGGCGCTCCTGGCCGCGGCAGATGGTGTCGTGGCCGCCGGCCCGGTCGTACCCGGGGACGCGGCGATCCCGCCGGCCCCGGCGCCGTCCGCGGCCGACGGGTCACCGGCGACCTGGCGGCGGTACATCTCGGCGAGGGCCTGCAGGCCCTGGACGGCCCCGATGCCCCCGACGCCTCCGACCGCCATCAGCCGCGGCCCAGCTGCAGCGCGGCCTGGTACGTGGCGCGGACGCGGTCGAGGTTGGCCGCGTTCGCCTGGAAGCCGCGTTGCGCCATGATCAGGTCGGTCATCTGCTCGCCGAGGTCGATGTCGGGCAGGCGCACGTACCCCTTGGCGTCGGCCTGCGGGTCGTTCGGCGAGTAGACGAGCCGGCCCTGGGCGCTGCCCAGGGAGATCCCCGCGATCCGGACGCCGGCCCCCGTTCCACCGTTCTCGACGGCCTGTGCCAGCACGTACCGCGCCTGGAAGGCGGACTGGTTCGTCGGCCGGACGGTGTTGATGTTCGCGATGTTGTCGGAGAGGGCGTCCATCCACGTCTGGTGGAGCTGCATCCCGGAGTTGACGACCTTCAGCGCGTCGAACATCCTCACGACCCCGCGATCGCCGTGCGGTACAGCCCGAACCGGTCGCCGGCCGCCCGCAGCGCCAGCTGGAACGCCAACTCGGTGTCCACGCTCTGCGTGGTCTCGGCGGTGATGTCCACGTTGTTGCCGTTGAGACCGCCCGGCGCGGTCGACACCGTGGTCGTCGGCTCCACCGTCAGCGGGTTCCGCCCGGCCTCGAGGGCGCCGGCGAGGCTGGCCTCGAAGGCGACGGAGTGGGCCCGGTAGAAGGGGGTGTCGACGTTGGCGATGTCCTGGCTGATGGCCTGCTGCCGCGCGGACAGCCCGCGCATGGCGGCCTGGAGCGCGTCGATCGAGACGTCCTCGAGCATTGAGCACCGATCCCTGAGAGGCGCATGCGGCGCCGCCGACAGTGGACGAGGTGCGCCCGATCCGTGGCGCCGATGAGCTCTCCGTGCTCGATCGTGGTCATCGGCGCCGGCCGGCGGCCGCTTGAGGCGGCCCCCTCGTCCGGCGTAACGGCTCCGCCGCGACGCCCGACCACGCCCGACCACGCCCGACCACGCCCGACCACGATCGACCACGATCGACCACGGTCCGGCCGAAGTCTGCGACACGCCGGCAGCTCGTCGGCGTGTCGCGCCTTCCGACCCGTCCACGGTCGATCATGCGTCTGTGTGCCGGGGTCAACCGAGGACGTCGGGGTCAACCGAGGACGTCGGGGTCAGCCGAGGACGTCGAGGTGCTCGCCGTCGCCGTAGCCGGCGCGCGTCCGAACGGGCCGGGGGAGCGCGGCCAGCGCGGCGGCCGCGTGGTCGCGACACCGCCTGAGGGTCGCCTCGGCCGACGCGAGCGTCGCGAGCACCTCCCGACGGCGGGGCTCGAGCGCCGCCGGCCAGGGCGCACCGGGTCGCGACAGGGCCGACACCGTCGGGGTTCCGCTGTCGACCGCCTGCCGCTCGACGTCGCGTGCCGCCTGCTCGAGGGCGTCCAGGTAGGCCCCCCAGAGCTCCTCGGGGCTGCTCACGCGGCGCCTGCGGACACGTCCGCCGCGGGCGTGGCACCCGCGAGCTGCTCGCCGGCCTGCCGCCACGCGTCACGGAGCGGGACGACGAGGTCACGGCAGTCGGCGACGCGTTGCGCGGACTGGGCCACCCGCGCCTGCATCAGCTCACTCACCATCCACAGGTAGAGCCGCGCCAGGCCGTCGCCGTCCGGCCAGGCCTGCACGTCGAGCGTCGCGCGCAGCTCCAGGAGGATCTCGGAGGCGTTCGCGATCCGCTGGCCGCTCGTCGCCCAGTCCCCACGCACCATCGCCTCGTGCGCCGTGCCGAGGTCTGCCACGAGGCGGTCGAAGAGCATGACCAGCAGCCGCCCGGGCGACACCGTAGCGGTGGTGTCACTGGCGTAGCGCGCCTGGGCGAGTCCGTACGACATCGCATCCTCCGGGTCCGACCTGGTCTTCGGGTGTGGCTGGTCCGGCTGGTCCGACTGGTCGCCGAGGTCAGCCTGAGGACGATCCGGAGTTGGAGAGCATGCTCGTGCTCAGCCCGGCGAGCGAGCTCGTCTGGCTCTTGAGCGACGCCAGTGCCGTCTCCATCGCCGTGAACTGCTGGGTGAGCTGGTCGCGGTACGCCTGCAGGCGGGTGTCCCAGTCGTCGATCTGCGCCTGCAGGTTCTTGACCTCGGTGAGCCGGCCCTGCTGCGCCGAGGTCAGGACCCCCGTGGACGAGTTCGTCTCGTCGCCCGCCAGCGTCGCCAGCCGCTGGGCGAGGCCGGGCACGTAGGCGACCGTGCCGATCGAGCCGCCCGCCGCGGCGGCGACGTCGGCGTCGCTGAACCCGGACGTGTCCAGGGAGAGGCCGACCGCCCCACCGGTTCCGCTCGTCAGCGACAGGATGTCGCCGATGCCCTTCGCAGGCTGGCCGTCGATCGTGCCCTGGACGCCGTCGAGCGAGGCGCTGAACGCCTGGGCGGAGCCGCTGCTGTCGGCGGTGAGCAGGAGGCCACCCGCGCCGTCGTCGCGGGTGGTGACGCCGAAGTTCGCCGCCGAGGCCTTCGCGTTGAGCCCGGCGATGATCTGGTCGAGGCCGTCGCCGTCCTGGACGGTGTAGTCCACGGACGACGTCCCACGCTCGAGGTGGATCACCTGGCCGGCGACGAACCCGCCGTTGCCGCTCAGTGACCACTGCTCCCTCGCGCCGCGCGAGGTGATCTGCAGGTCGTACGTGCCGGGGCGGGTGGCCCTGGTCGCCGAGGAGAATCCGGCCGTCCCGCCGACGCCGACGCCGGCGCTGAAGGTCGACGTGGCGCCGAAGGCGGCCTTGACCTTGTCCGGGTTCGCGGCGAACGCGGACAGGAACGCCGATTGGTCGACGGCGAGCGTGCCGTCGCGGGTCAGCGAGACGCCGGCCGCTCCCGCTCCGCTGACCAGGGACAGCAGCTGCTGCTGCAGCGACCGCGCGCCGGAGTCGCCGATCAGCGGGCCGCCGGACTTGGTCGTCGTGTTGTATGCGGTCGCCGTCGAGATCTGCGCCAGGACCGCGTTGACGGCGTCCACGAGCTTGCTCACCTGGCCGGCCACCGCGGTGCCGTCCACCGAGGCCCGGACGGTGACGCCCGACTCGACCTTGCCCACGGTGAAGGAGAGGCCGGGGACGAGCCCGGAGAAGGTGTTGCTCGAGGAGGAGACGGCGTAGGCGGTGTCCGGGTTCGAGCCGATGGTGATGGCGGCGTCCTGGCCCTCGGTGAGCACGTTCATCCCGCCCGCGGCGTCGATCCCGTCGAGGGTGAACGCGGAGGCGGCCCCGGTCGAGGTCGCCGCGACCTGCAGCCGGTACTGACCGGGCGACGTCTGGACGGCGGTGGCCGCGACCCCCTTGTTCGCGGCGTTGATCCCGGCCACGACGTCCGCGAGAGAGCCGGTGCCGACGGCGATCGCGGTCTGGCTCCCGTCGGGTGCCGTCAGGGTCACCGTGCCGCTCGCCACGATGCTGGACGTCGACGCGACGGCGGTCGCGGAGACGAGGGCGTGCGCCGCGGCGAGCTGCGTGACGTCGAAGGTCAGGGATCTGGTCGCGGTACCCGTCGCGGTCGCGGTCACCGCGCTCGAGCTCGACGTCGTGGTCGCGCCGGTCCACGTCGAGGTGGCGGCGAGCGCGCCGGCAAGGGTGCCGACCGAGCTCAGCGCCGTGGAGAGCTTGCCCAGCGCATCGGCGGCGCTCTGCTCGGAGGACTGCTGCGTCCTGAGGAGGGTCTGCTGGTTGCCCTGGACCGACACCAGCTGATTGATGATCGACTGCGTGTCGAGACCCGACACCGCACCCGAGATCGTCACCTGGGACATCCCGGTCCTCCTCCGTCCGTCGTCGTCCTGGCCGTCGCCGTCCGGGCAGGAGCTCTGCCCGGACGGGCCGGGCGGCGGCTCCCGTGTCGAGGAGGCCGCCGCCCGGCACGCCTACCGAGCAGGGCTCACTGCAGCAGCTTGAGCACCGACTGCGGGGCCTGGTTGGCCTGCGCCAGCATCGCGGTGCCCGCCTGGGACAGGATCTGGTTCTTCGTGAACTCGACCATCTCCGAGGCCATGTCGGTGTCCCGGATCCGGCTCTCCGACGCGGACAGGTTCTCGACCGCCACGTTGAGGTTGTTGATCGTGTGCTCGAACCGGTTCTGGAAGGCGCCCAGCTTCGCGCGGACCGTCGAGACGTCCTTGAGCGCGGAGTCGAGGGTGCCGATCGCCGACGTCGCGTTGCCCGTCGAGGTCAGCGACGCGGTGGACGTGCCCAGGCCGGTGCTGTCGAGACCGGTGATCGTGAGGCCGGACAGCGCACCCGCGCCGGTCAGGTCGACCGTGATGACCGAGCCGGCCGCCGTTCCCGAGTCGACCTGGAAGGCGCCCGAGAAGTTGCCGTCGAGCAGCTTGTTGCCGTTGAAGTTCGTGGTGTTGGCGATCCGGTCGAGTTCCTGGTTGAGCTGCTGGAACTCGGTGTCGGCGGCGGCCTGGGCCGTCGCGTCCTGCGACCCACCGTTGGCGGCCTGCACGGCGAGGTCCCGCATGCGCTGGAGGATCGCCTGTGACTCGTTCAGCGCGCCTTCAGCCGTCTGGACGACGCTGATGCCGTCCTGGGCGTTCCGGACGGCGACCTTGAGGCCGCCGATCTGCGAGCGCAGACCCTCGGAGATCGCCAGACCCGCGGCGTCGTCGGCGGCCCGGTTGATCCGGTAACCGCTGGAGAGCTTCTCCAGCGACTTCGACATGGCGGTGTCCGTCACGGACAGGTTGCGGTAGGCGTTGAACGCCGCGATGTTGTTGTTGATACGGAGACCCACGATCTTCCTCCTTGGTCAGGGTCCAGCCCGATCCCTCCGTGGACCGGCTCGGGGTTCTTGTCGGCGTGGCAGGGGTGGTGTTGAGCGGTGTCGACCGGCCGGCCTACCGGCCGGCCGAGGGACGGCCGGCGCCGACGGCCGGACCGCCGATGCCGGCGCCGTCCAGATAGGCCTGGACGTCGGCCCGGGTCCGGACGTCGGAGCGGCGGGCGACGGCGGACACGTAGGCGTCCCGCCGCCGGGCCCGGACGCCGTCGGGAGTGCCGCCGCCGGCGCCGTCCCCGAGCAGCTTGGAGAGCGCCTCCCGGAGCAGGTCGAGGCCCTCGGAACGCAATTGCGAGGCTCGGGACTGGGTGACGCCCAGCTCCTCGGCGATCTCCGTCAGTTGCCGGTCCTCGAGGTAGTAGCCGGTGACGACCCGGCGCGCCCGCTCGG
The DNA here is from genome assembly GCA_035541595.1 of Kineosporiaceae bacterium. Lineage (GTDB taxonomy): Bacteria > Actinomycetota > Actinomycetes > Actinomycetales > Kineosporiaceae > DATKNA01. The sequence goes on from DATKNA010000419.1 coordinate 11,633, forward strand.
GGAGCTCGGCGATCGCGTCCCGCAGGTAGCCCAGCCGCTCGGCCGCCACCAGCGCCTCCTCGGGGCCGGGTGCACGATCCTGGATGCCGGCGCCCAGGCCCTCCTCACCAGCGGCGAGCGGGTCGAGGCTGAGCAGGGTCGCCCGGTCGGTGCCCTGCAGCACCTCCCGGACCTCCTGCTCGGTCATGCCCGCGGCCGCGGCGAGCTCGGTGTCGCTGGGGACCCGGTGCAGCGCCTTGGTGAGCTCCTCCGCAGCCGCGGCCAGCGAACGTGCCCGGGAGCGGACCGAGCGGGTGGCCCAGTCCCGCTGGCGCATGTGGTCGATCATGGCTCCGCGGATCCGGGTGCCGGCGAACCGGGCGAAGGGCACGCCGAGGGCCGGGTCGAACGTCCGGGCGGCCTGGACGAGGGCCAGCGAGCCCGCTCCGACGAGGTCGTCGGCGTCCAGGTGACGCGGCAGCCGGGCGGCCGCCTCCCGGGCCAGGTGGCCGACAAGCCCGAGGTGGTCGCGCACGAGGTGCTCGACGTCCGATGTCGCAACGGTCACGGCGTCTCTTCGGCCCGTCCGCGCGGCGCCTTTCGCCCGTCGCCGCGGGCGGGACGGTCCCGGCCGTGTCAATCACCCCACCGGCGCACATCCGTGCTGCGCCGGGGCTCAGGTCGGGCGCGGTCGTGCCGAGAGGAAGCGCATGAGCCTGCCCGACCTCGCGGCCGTCCTGTGGCGCCAGCGCGACCTCCTCGAGCGCTTGGTGTACCGGCTCGAGTGCGAGCAGCTGCTCCTGGCCGCCGGACGCACCCGGTTCCTCGCCGTGGCGACGGCCGAGGTCGAGGCGGTGCTGTCCGAGGTGCGCGTGCTCGAGGTCCGGCGCGCGGCCGCGGCCGAGCGTGCGGCCGCCGAGGTCGGCGCGGCCGCCGGGGCGAGCCTGGAGGAGCTGGCCGCCGCCGCGCAGCCGCCCTGGACCTCGGTGCTGCTCGAGCACCGTGAGGCCCTGCTCGCCCTGACCCGCGAGCTGGCGGCCCTCGCCGAGACCAACCGATCCCTGGTGACCGCGGGACTGAGGGCGGTGGAGACCACGCTGGCCGGGCTGGGCGCGCGGGACGGCTCGACGTCGGTCGGGTACGACGCGCGGGGCCGCAGCGACCTCCTGCAGGGTGCCGGGTCCATGGTCGTCGATCGCGCCCTGTGAGGCCGGGATGAGCGGGTTCTCCAGCCTCAACACCGCGGTCACGGGCCTGGCCGCCGCGCAGCGGGCGATGGACGTCGCGGGCCAGAACATCGTGAACGCCAACACGCCGGGGTACTCACGCCAGCGCGCAGAGCTCCAGGAGATCGGCCTGCCGGCCACGGCCACCCTGTTCACCGGGACCGGGGCCAGTGTCGGCGGTGTCACCGTCAGCGGGGTCACTCGGATCAAGGACGCCTTCGTCGAGGCCGCCCGGGCGGCTGCCGGCGGCCGGCAGGCCGCGCTGAGCAGCCAGACCGACGAGCTGACCGGCGTCCAGCAACAGTTCGCCGAGCCCGGGGACACGGGCCTGCAGGCCTCGATGGACTCCTTCTACTCCGCCTGGCACGACCTGGCGAACAACCCCACGGATGTCGCCGCCGGGTCGGTGGTGATCCAGCGGGGGATCGCGGTGACGGATCAACTGCACAGCCTGAGCAACGGCATCGCCGGGCAATGGGGGATCGCCCGGTCGGCCCTCGCGGACGTGCTGTCGCAGGCGAACCAGGCCGCGAAGGATCTCGCGGACGTCAACGCCAAGATCTCCGCCGGTCTGGTCGCCGGGCGTCCGGTCAACGAACTGGAGGACCAGCGCGACACCCTCGCCCGCAGTCTGGCCACCCTCGTCGGCGGCTCCGCGAGCATCGGCTCGGACGGCCAGGTCTCGGTGACCGTCAGCGGCGTCGCCCTCGTCTCCGGCTCGACCGCGCAGCAGTTCACCCTCGCGGGGGCGACGACGATCGGGGCCGCGGGGACAGACCCGCCGCGGTTGATGTGGGGGACGACGGTGGTGCCCGTCGACTCCGGCTCCGCCGCCGGCTACCTCGCCGTGCTGGGCAGCGATCTCCCCTCGCTGTCCGCGCGCCTGGACACGGTCGCCACCAGCCTGCGGGACATGGTCAACGCCGTGCACCAGACCGGCTTCCAGGCCGACGGCACCCCCGGCGGCGTGTTCTTCGACGGGACCGACGCGCAGTCGCTGACCGTCGTCCCCACCAGCCCCGGCCAGCTCGCGGTGACCCCGGCGGCCGGCACCGTCGACGGCTCGATCGCCCTGCAGATCGGTGACCTCTCCGATGAGATGGCCCAGCAGACCCAGCTCGGCGGGACCGGGCCCACCGCACAGTGGCGCGACCTCACGACCATGCTCGGCGTCAAGGTCCAGAGCCTGCAGAACGCCGGGAAGGTGCAGGACTCGGTGGTCGCGGCCGCGGACGCCGCCGTCGAGACCGACTCCGGGGTCAACCTCGACGAGGAGATGACGACCTTGCTCCAGTTCCAGCGCTCGTACCAGGCCTCGGCACGGGTGGTCACCACCGTCGACTCGATCCTCGACACGCTCATCAACCACACCGGCCTGACGGCGTGACGCCATGACGCTCAGGGTGACCCAGGGCTCGATCAGCGCCAGCACGCTGCGCGGGCTGCAGACGAATCTCGGCCGGCTGCAGGACCTTCAGGCGCAGCTCTCGAGCGGCAAGCGGATCTCCGTGCCGAGCGACGACCCGTCGGCGACCGCATCGGCCATGACGTTCCGGTCCCAGCAGGCCGCCGACGTCCAGTACCTGCGGAACATCGACCAGGTGACCGCACGGCTGGGGGTGACCGACAGCACGCTCACCTCGCTCAGCGACCGCGTGCGCAGCGTCCGGGAGCTCATGGTGCAGGCGCAGAACGGCGGCATGGGGGCGGACAGCCGTGCCGCCCTGGCGTCGCAGGCGGCGGCCCTGAAATCGGAGATCATCGGGCTGTACAACACGACGTACCTCGACCGGCCGGTGTTCGCGGGCACGGTCGCCGGGCAGCTGGCCATCGACCCGACGACGGGCGCCTACGTCGGCAACGACCAGCCGGTGGTCACCAGGATCTCGCGGGACGCGACCATCCGTGCCGACGTCAAGGGGACCGACGTCGCGGCGGACACCATGCCGGCGCTGCTGGACCGGATCGTCACCGACCTCGGCTCGACCAACCCGGTGCCCAGTGCGGACTTCACTGATCTCGACGCCGCCATGTCGAAGATCCAGCAGGCCCTCGGCGACGTCGGTGCGCGGGAGGCACGGATCGACGCGGCCAAGGCGAACGTCGACTCCCATCGGCTCGATCTGACCTCCCGGATCAGCGAGAACGAGGATGTCGACCTGCCCGCGACGATCATGAACCTGCAGTCGCAGCAGGTCGCGTATCAATCGGCGCTCGGTGCGTCCGCGAAGATCCTGCAGACGTCTTTGCTGGACTTCCTGCGGTGACGGCCGCCCCAGCCCGGCGACCCGCGTCCGCCGCCGGTCGTTCTTCGCCGACCTCCGGCTGTTCTTCGCCGACCTCCGCAACTCAGAGTGCGGGCTCGGCTACGGTGATGTCCGTGGAGGACCTGCCGGAGCTGTCGTTCGTCCGCCCTCTACCCGGGTTCGGCGACCTGCGGCGGTTCGTCCTCGTCGAGATCTCCTCCGACGACGACGGCGACCCGGTCCTCTTCGAGCTGCGCAGCCTCGAGGAGCCGGCCGTCCGCTTCCTGTGCGCCGTGCCCACCGCGTTCTTCCCCGACTACGCCTTCGAGCTCGACGAGGCGGAGTGTGCCGATCTCGACGTGCGTGACGAGGCGGACGCCCTCGTCCTGGTCCTGCTGACGATCGGTCGCGACGCCGTCGCCACGACGGCGAACCTGCTCGCCCCCGTCGTCGTCAACGCCCGCACCCGGGCGGCGGCCCAGGTGATCCTCACCGGGACCGACTGGCCCGTGCGGGCCGCCGTCGCCTGACGCCTCGGACCCGGGTGGAGGCGGCGGTCCCGCACCCGCTCCACGGAAGGAGCCCTCGTGCTGGTCCTCACCCGCCGCGCCGGCGAGAGCATCGTCATCGGCGACGACGTCCGGGTCGTCGTCCTCGACGTCCGGGGCGAGACCGTCCGCTTGGGGATCGAGGCACCGCGCAGCGTGCAGGTGCACCGCGCCGAGGTGTACGCCGAGGTGCAGGCCGCCAACGCCGCCGCGCTCGCGCCGCCTGCCGGCGACCTCGGCCCGCTCGCCGGTCACTTGTCGCGCTTGGCCAGGCCCCGGACGCCGGCCGATCGGCGGCCGGGTCGGCGGACGCCGGTCCGTTCTCCGGATGCGGTTCCGCCCCAGGGCCGCACGATGGTGGTCATGACCGAAGGCGATCAGCGGCTGCAGCACCTGCAGGAGGAGATCGACCAGGCCCGCGCTGCGGCGGCGGAGGCGGAACCGGACCTGCTGCCACAGACTCCCAGCCCGGCCGACCGCGTGGTCGAGGGGTCGGGCGAGCACGAGGCCGGGAGCCCGTCCGAGGGGCCGGACGCCGGGCCGCCCGGCGAGGTCGACGTCGACCGGTGACCCGGTAAGCCGGTCACCCGGTGGCGCCCGGCGCGCTCTCCGCGAGTCGACGACGCAGGAACTCCAGCTCGGCGGCGTTCGTGGTGAGCTCGATCGCGTCCGCGTAGGCCCGGGCGGCTTCGTCCGGCCGCCCCAGCCGTCGGAGCAGGTCGGCCCGAGCGGCCGGCAGGTAGGGGTAGCCGGCCAGCCGGGGGTCGGCGGCGAGCAGGTCGAGCTCGGCGAGCCCCGCGGCCGGGCCGGAGCGGAAGGCCACGGCTGCGGCACGGTTCAGCGCCACGACGGGCGACGGCTCCTGCTCGAGCAGCAGGTCGTACAGGTGCACGACCCGCGGCCAGTCCGTGGCCTCGAACGTCGGCGCCACGACGTGTGCGCCCGCGATGGCCGCCTGCAGGGCGAAGCGCCCCGGACGGGGTCTGGTCAGGGCCTCGACGGTGTAGCGCAGCCCTTCCATGATCCTCAGCTGGTCCCACACGCTGCGATCCTGGTCCTCGAGCAGTACCAGCCGGCCGGCGTCGTCCAGGCGGGTGCTCCGCCGCGCGTCCGTCAGCAGCAGGAGACCGAGCAGGCCCTTCGTCTCGCTCTCGCCGGGCAGCAGCGTGACCAGCGTGCGGGCGAGATCGAGTGCCCGGTCGCAGAGATTCTCGCGGACGAGCTGCTCGCCGGTCGGCGCCGTGTGGCCCGTGCTGAACAGCAGGTGGACCGTCGACAGCACACTGGCGAGCCGCTCCGGCAGCTCGGCGGCGGACGGCGCGCGATAAGGGATGCGGGCCTGGGCGATCTTCTTCTTGGCGCGTGTGATCCTCGCCGCCATGGTCGCCTCGGTGGCGAGGAAGGCGCGGGCGACGTCCGGCGTCGGCACGCCGCAGACGAGCCGGAGGGTCAGGGCGATCCGGGCGGCGCGGTTGAGGGCGGGGTGACAGCAGGTGAAGATCAGGCGCAGCCGGTCGTCCGGGACTGCCCGGACGCCGTCGGCGTCCGGGCAGTCCGCCGTGGCGAGCGGTCCGCCCAGGGCGTCGACCTCGACCGGCTCGATGAGCAGCGGGAGTTTGCGACGCAGGGTGACCTCCCGGCGCACCCGGTCGATCGCCCGCCGGCGGGCGGCCGTGGTCAGCCACGCGCCGGGACGATCGGGGATGCCGGATCGGCTCCACGCCTGGAGGGCGTCGACGTAGGCCTCCTGCGCGCACTCCTCGGCCACGTCGAGGTCGCCGGCGACGCGCACCGTCGCGGCGAGCACGAAGGCCCACTCGCGACGGTGTGCGTCCGCCAGGGCGTCGGCGACGCTGGTGCCCGCCGTCACGCCCCCGTCATGCTCCTGCGTCGCCGGAGGTGTCCATGATCGGGCGGAGCTCCACGCCGCCGTTGGGTGCGGGGCAGAGCTTGGCGATCTGGAGCGCGTGGTCGAGGTCGCGGGCCTCGATGAGGTAGTAGCCACCCAACGCCTCCTTGGTCTCGACGAAGGGCCCGTCGGTGACGTCGCCGCTCCGAACGGAGGTGGCCGTCGGCGTCGGCTGCAGAGCGTTGCCGCCGAGGATGGTCCCGCCCAGGTCACCCACGGCCTTGGCGAAGGCATTGTGGGCGTCGAGCATCGAGGTCCACAGCTCGGGCGAGGCGCTCTCGTACGCGGCCTCGTTCTCGTAGATGAGGATCATGTATTGCGTCATCGGGTGGTCTCCTGTGCACATGCGGCCGGTCTCTCCGGCCGGCACCCTGACGTCGAACAGGCTGGCGCCGAATCGACGGTCGGATCGAGGGCGATTGTCACTCGCCGTGGGCCGTGTCAGGCGCCGGCCGGTTCTGACTCCGGTCGCGGATCACGGCGGACGGCGGCGAGCAGCATCTGGGCGACGTCGATGACCTCGACGTCCTCGCCCAGGCCGTCGGCCTGCTTCGACGTCAGGCCGTCCCCGAGCATGACCCGGCAGAACGGACAGGCCACCGCCACCTGGTCGGCGCCGGTCGCCAGGGCCTCGTCCATCCGGTTGGCGTTGATCCGGGTTCCCAGCTTCTCCTCCATCCACATCCGGGCGCCGCCCGCGCCGCAGCAGAAGGACCAGTTGGCGTGCCGCGGCATCTCCGTCAACGCGACGCCGGGCAGGGCGCCTATCAGCTCTCGCGGCGCGTCGTACACGCCGTTGTGCCGGCCGATGTAGCAGGGATCGTGGTAGGTCGCCGTGCGCGTCGTCGACCGGTCGTCGACCGGGGCCACGGGCGTCAGACGGCGCTCACGGACCAGGCGGTTGAGCAACTGCGTGTGGTGGACGACCTCGTAGGTGCCACCGAGCTGGGGGTACTCGTTCTTCAGAGTGTTGAAGCAGTGGGCGCAGGTGACCACGATCTTCCTGGCCCCGGCCTCGTTCAGCACCTCGACGTTCTGCATCGCGAGCTGGCTGAAGAGGAACTCGTTTCCGGACCGGCGGGCCGGGTCACCCGTGCACGACTCGCCCTCGCCGAGCACGGCGAAGTTCACCCCGGCCGTGTGCAGCAGCTCCGCCACCGCCCGGGTCGTCTTCTTCTGCCGGTCCTCGAACGCGCCGGCGCACCCGACCCAGAACAGGTAGTCGACGGTGGTGAGGTCATCGACGTCGACGCCCACCTGCGGAACCTCGAACGGCAGGTCCTTGGCCCAATCGAGCCGTTGCCGGGGGTTGACCCCCCAAGGGTTGGAGCTCCGCTCGAGGTTCCGGAACAGGCCGCCGAGCTCGCTGGGGAACGCCGACTCGATGAGCACCTGGTAACGGCGCATGTCCACGATGTGGTCGACGTGTTCGATGTCCACCGGGCACTGCTGCACGCAGGCGCCGCAGGTGGTGCACGACCAGAGAACGTCGGGATCGACGACTCCGCCCGCCAGCGGCTCGGACGCGTCGACGGGGGCCACGAGGGGCCGTTCGGCCTGCGCCTTCACGGCATCGGGGAGGCCGGCCCGGTCGGCGTCCAGGCCATGACGCGCCGCGATGAGCCACGGCGCCTTGCCGTACGCGTGGTCGCGGAGGTTGATGACGAGCAGCTTCGGGGAGAGCGGCTTGTCCGTGTTCCAGGCCGGGCACTGGGACTGGCAGCGGCCGCACTCGGTGCACGTGGTGACGTCGAGCAGGCCCTTCCAGGTGAAGTCCTCCACCCTGCCGACACCGAGCGCGGCGTCCTCGTCCAGATCGTCGATCTTCTCGAAGTCGAGGATCTCCCCGCCCACCCGGATCGGCTGCAGCCCCCCCAGGCTCGGGGTCAGGCCACGCTCCGGATCCCTGCCGGGGTGACGCTTGAACCAGATGTTGCCGAACGCGAGGAACCGGTGCCAGGCGATGCCCATCGTCGGCTGCAGGGCGATCGTGATGAACCAGGCCATCGACACCACGATCTTGACGAGCGCGACGGTCACGACGGCGCTCTCGAGGGCGCTGACGCTCGCTCCGTCGAAGAGCCTGCCGATCCAGGCCGTCGTCGGGTAGTGCCAGGCGGACGGTGCCGCCGCCGCGCCCGTCGTCATGGACGCCGACGTCGCGGCGAGCGCGTACTCCAGGCCGCGCAGCAGGAGGACGCAGACCACGACCGCGAGGATCGTTCCCTCGACGTAGTAGGCCTGCCAGAACGTCGAGCCGTAGAACCGTGACCGGCGACCGTGGTCCGCCGCGCGGCGCGGGTGATTGACCTGCCGGACGGTGATGAGGGTGAGGATCCCCAGGCCGGTCAGCCACGCGATGATCTCGACGGCCCATTCGTAGGGCGGCCAGTGCCCGATCAGCGGTAGCGCGAAGGTCGGGTCGAACACCTGGCCGTACGCCGTGACAAGGGTGAAGAAGAGCGCGCCGAACCCGATGAAGACGAACCAGTGCATGATGCCGATCAGTGGCCAGGTGCCGAGGCGCGCGTGTCCCAGGGTCTCGGCGAGCAGGCTCACCAGCCGGTCGCCGGCGCGCCCGCCGCGGGTGTGGTCCGGGGCTCCCAGCCGGATCACCCGCACGAGGTAGGCCACCGCGCGGGCGAACAGCGCCACGCCGACGACCGAGGCCACGGCGAGGATCGTGATCGCCGTGATCTGCAGGGTGGACAGGTTCATCTCGGATCGACTCTCCCGTCGGGCGGCCACCGGAGCGGCTCGGCGTGGTGCAACGGTGCGGGCACGTGGAGCGGTGTAGGAGGAGTCTGCCGCCCACCACCGACACTCCGCGGCCGAGCGCGGCCTACTGACGAGTAACGTAGCGTCCGCCCGGGAATCGGCGTGATCGGGCCCGGGCGGTGGTGGGGGTGGGCCCGAGACGCACGACCTTCGGTGCATCCGCTCTGACGGCGGCGAGCCCTAGGATCGGCGGCAGCAGAGCATGGTCCCACCCGAGAAAGGTCCTCCCATGTCCTTCCAGGACGCCGTCCGGGTCTGCCTCACCCAGAAGTACGCGGACTTCACCGGAAGGGCGCGCCGCTCCGAGTACTGGTGGTTCGTCGTGTTCAGCATCATCGTCGGGATCATCGCGAGCATCATTGACTCGATCATCCGAACGCGGTGGAACAACGGCTACGGCTTGATCCAGATGCTGGCCAACCTGGCACTGATCATCCCCGGCCTGGCCGTCGGTGCGCGCCGGCTCCACGACACCGGTCGCACGGCATGGTGGCTGCTGATCGGCCTTGTTCCGATCGTCGGCTACATCGTCCTGCTGATCTTCTTCGTGCAGGACAGTCAGGGCGAGAACCAGTACGGTCAGTCTCCCAAGGCGTTCGGGAGCGAGTTACCTCCTCCGGTGGCACCGCAATACTGAACCGCACCGATCGAGACTGATCCCTACGATCGAACCCGCTGAGGCCGGCCCCGAAGGGACCTGCTCGAAGGGCAAGGGTTCCTGTCGGGGGCGGCCCGGGTCCCTCACCGAACTCATGCGATCGCACCAGGCCGAGCCCCGGCAGACAGCTCGCGTGCTCGGTCTGGTCCGGACGCCCGGCGACGGAGCCGCCGACTCCCCGCCCAGGGCGGACCCCGGCAGGAGGGGTCAGCCGGCGGCAGGCGCCGGATAGCCCGTCGGTTCGCCGTTCCCCAGGTCCACGACGGCTGCGACCGGACCACCGCCGTCCGGTCCCTGGTGTGCCGCGGAGACCGACACGAACACCGCCGGGTCCCCGGTGACAGCCGCGGTGACCCCGCCGACGGTGGCCTTGATCTGCCGGTGCCAGTGCACGTCGGAGTCGTCGAGCATGGCGTTGCGGCGGCCGCGGACCTGCCCGTCCTGCGAGGCCTCGCACTTGAGGAAGACGTTGACGAGGCGCCCCTGCAGGTCCTCCGGACGGGGTCGGGCGGGCAGATCCAGGCCGGCGTCCCGGATGGCGGCCCAGATGCCGTCGGCGTCCACGGCGTCGCGCATGACCGAGTGACCGATCCGGTAGCGCCCGCCGATGCCGACGGCATTGCCGACGACGACGACCTGGGCCCGGTCGAGCTCGACACCCGAGGAACAGGAGGCCACCGACGAGTACAGCGAGCGGTCGTGCATCACCTGCTCGTCCGTGACCTCGTCGAGCTCGCCGAGCGCCAGCGCGATGCCGAGGGCGGTGGTGCCGTTGGACACGTCCATCGACTCGTGGGTGTGCTCGGTCCAGACGGTCATGCCGCGACTCTTGGCCTCGCGGATGGTGTGGATCGTCAGCAGCGGCGTCTTCGTCTGCACGTAGTGCACGTCGTCCGGATCACTTATGCCGGCGCATTCCATCGCGATCTTCACGGCGTCGACCACCTTGTGGATCATGGGTGTCCGGCCGATGTCCTCGGGGAGCACGGGCTCGCTCATCGCGAAGCCGACGGTCAGCCGCGGCTCGTCGCGGCCGGTCCGGACGCCGGGGTGGTCCGACGGCAGCGTGGCGAAGATCGTCGCATGCGGCGAAAGGACGCCGTCCGTCCCGCCGGACCAGACGATCGGCACCTGCATGACGGCACCGGAGTCGCGGGTGCCCTTGGCGACGAGCACGTCGCGGAACGCCCGATCCGCGATGATCCGGGTGTAGTCGTTGACGCCGCCGTTACCCTCGGTCTTCCCGATGACGGCGATCACGCGGTCGGCCTCGAGGACTCCGGCGTCGATCAGATCGGCCAGGCCGGAGGCGTCGCTCACGTTCTTGAGTGGCACCTTGCGGACCTCGATCGCGTCGGGCATGGGCAGGACTGTAAGGCCGACGCGACGTGTGTGCACAAGACGGGCTGACTGCGGCGCAGAGGGCCCGATATGCGCACACAAGTCGCCCGCGGCGTCGCCCGCGGGGTCGCCCGCAGGGCCGCGCCGCAGGGCCGCGCCGTCAGGACCTGTCAGAGCGTTCCCGCCGAGGGCAACGACGACGCGCAGGTTCGCAGACGAGGTCTGATCGAGCCCGTCGAGATCAACGGCGCGAGGGATCGACCGGATGCGGTCCCGGTCGCCGACCCGGGCCAAGCGCTCGGCGAGCGCCGGGATCCGCCCGTCGCCGCGAGGAGCGTGCGCGGCGCGACATTGTTCTGGATCGCCCCGGCGGCGCCGCGGTGGTGGGTGTCAGGAGGAGATGCGAGGGTTCGAGCCGGCCGAGACGGACCTCGCTCCAGGAGCACCGCAACGATCCGGCGACGTCTCAATAACTGTTCGGCAAACGTAGATCGCGAAGAGCCGGCAGGTAGTGATCGATGTGCACGCGACGATCGCGACGAAGCAATGCCTGCGCCCCGATACCGACAACGGTCAGCACGGCCGAGACGTCGTCATCGGCCAGGAAACGCATCGCATCGTCGAATACCGGGCCCCGCCGATCGGTACGTCGCCCCCTTCATTCACCCTGCCGTCCCCGTCTGGCCCGCTTCGTGCTCCCCACTTCGGACGACGGTAGGGCGCGTCGTCGCGGGCTCCCAGCCCCGGCGCGCTCCCATGTGGACGGCGGGGCGCCGCGAGCGCCCTGTGGACGACTCGACGAGTGGTCGATGCCGCGCGACACGCGGACAACACCCGAAGTCGAGCATCTAGACAACACGGAGCGTGCTGATAGTCTCACGCAACGTGTAGCAGCTAGGTGCTGGTG
>DATKNA010000420.1:0-11451 GCA_035541595.1 Kineosporiaceae bacterium
CCAGGGGCGCGTCAGAACCATCCCACCCGAACACCCGATGGGCGGTTCCGACACGAGGATGGTGACCCAGTGAGCGAGCTGCGCCTGCTCCTGCCCGGACCGGCCGTCGTCGGTGACCTGACCGGCGACCGCGCCGAGGCCCTCCAGGCCCTGGCCGACCTCTACGCCTACCCCGACCCGGTGCCGTCGTCCGGCTGGGTCCGTGCCTGCATGGTGGCGACCGTGGACGGGTCGTCGGGCGACGCGACCGGATCGAGCGCCGGGATCAGTGCCCCCGCCGACCGGGCCCTGCTCGGGGTGTTGCGGGCGCTGGCGGACGTCGTCCTCGTCGGGGCGGACACCGCCCGGACCGAGCAGTACCGTCCGCTGCCGGCGCGGGCCACCTTCGCCGAGCGCCGCGCGGCGGCCGGGCAGGCGCCGTCCGCCGTCGTCGCCGTGGTGACCGGCTCGGGCACGCTCGACGGGCTCTCGGACCTGTTCGCCGCCGGCGCTGGGTCGATCGTCGTCACGTCCTCCCGGGCGCCGCTGGAGCGGCTGCGGAGCATCGCCGGCGACGATCGGGTGATCGTCGCCGGTGAGGAGGGCGTCGACCCGGGGCGGGCCGTCGCCGCGCTGGCCGGGCGTGGTCTGCGCCGGGTCCTGCTGGAGGGCGGGCCCAGGCTGCTGGGCGCCGTGGCGGCCGCCGCGCGCTTGGACGAGTTGTGCCTGACGTGGTCGCCGCTGCTCGTCGCGGGCGACGGCGCGCGGATCGCCCACGGACCACAGGCCTGGCTGCGGCTGCGGCCGGCCTCGCTGGTGGCCTACGAGGACATGCTGCTCGGCCGGTGGCTGGTGACCGACCGTGAGCGCCGACCGGCGCTCTGACCACCTCGCCCGGGGACGGCGTCGGGCGCGAGGGATGATGGGACGCCCAGGTTGCGCGGCGCGCCGGGACCGGTCCTGCACTCCGCGGCCCGGAAGGCCGCGACGACCGGAGACGACCGGAGACGACCGGAGAGGACGGCGGGGCGCCGGATGAGGATCCTGCACGTGAGCGACGCGTACCTGCCCAAACAAGGGGGGATCGAGGTCCAGGTCGACGACCTCGCCCGCCGCCAGATCGAGGCCGGCCACGACGTCGCGATCCTCACCTGTGCCCCGGACGTCGCCGGCCGCCGGCCCCCACCCGGGCGCGGCCGGCCCGTCGAGACGCTGGGTGACGGCGGGGCGCGCGTGCTCCGGGTCGGGCTGCCGTGGCTCTCGCTGCCGCGCGCCATCCGTCAGGTCCACGCCGCCCTGCGCCATCAGCGGCCGGACGTCGTCCACGTTCACCTCTCGGTCTGGTCCCCGCTGTCGATCCTCGCGGTCAAGGCCGCCGTCCGGCAGGGGCTCCCGGTCGCCGTGACGCTGCACTCGCTCTGGTGGTACGCGACGCCCCTGTACGGCGCCGGCCACGTGCTGCTCCGGTGGGGCCGCTGGCCGGTCGCGTGGACGGCGGTCAGCGAGCTCGCGGCCCGGCCGCTGCACAGGTTCGTCGGACCACGCGGCGAGATCTCCCTGCTGCCCAACGGCATCGAGCCACGGGATTGGAGCGCGCCGCCGCTCCCCCGGGACGACCGGGACGTCGTGGTGGCCAGCGTGCTCAGGCTCGCGGCGCGCAAGCGTCCCGTCGCGCTGCTGCGGATGATCCGCCGTGCCCGCCGTCAGCTCCCGGGCGGCGTCCGGCTCCGGGTCGTCCTCGTCGGCGAGGGGCCGCTGCGCGGCCGGCTCGAGCGGCTGATCCGTCGCCACCGGCTGGCGGACTGCGTCGAGCTCGCGGGCCGCATGGATCGCTCCGGCATCCGGGATCTCTACCGGCGGGCCGACGTCTACATCGCGCCCGCGACGATGGAGTCGTTCGGCATCGCCGCACTGGAGGCGCGTTGCGCCGGCCTGCCGGTGCTGGCGCGGCGCCGCACCGGCATCGCAGACTTCGTCGAGGACGGCGTCGACGGGCGGCTGGCCGAGGACGACCTCGGGCTCGCCCGCGCGCTCGCGGAGGTCGTCGGATCGCCGCAGGTACGCCGCCGGATGGCCGAGCACAACCGGGCGAACCCGCCCGAGACGGGCTGGGACGACGTCCTGCAGCGGTGCGAGCTCGCCTACAAGATCGCGGCGGAGCTAGCCCTGCCGGCGCCGCGGAGCCTCGCCGTCGCAGGCTGACGCCCGTCGATCACGTCATGGATCGGCGCGAGCGGATCGAGCCTCGGTGGTCAAGCTCTCTTGACAGCCGCGGTGCGGTCAAGGATCCTTGACGCATGAGCGACGCGACCGATCTCGTCACCACGGCGGGCGGCACCGACGTCCGGGCCGGTCTGCAAGCGGCCCGGGCGTTGCGCCGACTGGCTGAGACCCTCGAGGCGGCCCAGGTGGAGAACGCCCGCCGGCAGGGCTGGTCGTGGACCGAGATCGCGGCGGTGCTCGAGGTCAGCAAGCAGGCGGTCCACCAGCGCTACGCGCGCCGCCTGTCCCCCTCCGACGTCCAGGAGTCGTGATGTTCGAGCGGTTCACCGATCAGGCCCGTGCGGCCGTCGTCCGCGCCCGGGACGAGGCCGGTGCGTTGCGGCACCCCGTCATCGGCACCGAGCACCTGCTGCTCGCGCTGTTCGACCCGGCGACGGGTGCCACCGCGGCCCTGCTGAGGCAGGCGGGCCTCGACGCCGAGTCGGTGCGCGCGGCCATCCGGCAGCACCACGCACCGACGCCACGGTCGGCGCTCACCGACGAGGACGCCGAGGCGCTGCGTTCGATCGGTATCGACCTGCAGGCCGTGCTCTCCCGGCTGGAGGAGGCCCTCGGCGCCGAGGCCCTGGCCCCGGCACCGGCCGGAGAGGGCAGGCGCGGACTGTTCCGCCGCCGCCGCCCGGCCGGGCCGGTGTCACCCCGGGTGGGGCGGGTACCGTTCACGGCGCGGGCCAAGAAGGTCCTCGAGCTGTCGTTGCGGGAGGCCATCGCCCTGCGGCACGGCCGTATCGGCTCGGAGCACATCCTGCTCGGGCTGCTCCGGGAGGGGGACGGCCTGGCGGCCACGGTCCTCGCCGAGCGCGGCGTCGACGTACGCGCCCTGCGAGCGGCCACGCTCCGGAGCCTGGACGAGGCGGCCTGACCCCACCCTTCGCCGCTGATCATGCAATCCGTGTCGATCAAGTGAGCACTCGTCACTTGATCGACACGGATTGCATGATCAGCGGGGGTTGCATGATCACCGCGGGATGGGCGGGCGTGGGCGGCATGGGTGGCGCGGGCGTCACAGCTCGAGCAGGAACCGGGCTACCGCGCTGTCCCAGCTGTCGGGGTCGACGTTCCACTCCTTCGTGTGCCGGGCCCCGCGGCTGGGCACGTAGGTGACGACGTCCGGCCGGGCTTGCGCCAGCCGCCGGGACGGCTCCGCGGGCACGAACTCGTCGTCGTCACTGTGCAGGATGAGCAGGGGCACGTGGAGCTCGGCCGCCCGGGTCACCCAGTCCATCCGGTCCAGCGACAGCGGCGCGTCGACACCGAGCAGGCGCCTCGCCGAGCGGTGTTGCAGGACGGCCTGGGCCAGACGGCCGACGGCGTCCGGGAGGCGGTGGAGTCGGGCGTGATGGTCCAGGACGTGCCGCCAGTCCAGGACGGGAGCGTCCAGGACGACGGCGCGCACGCGGTCTGCCGCCCAGGAGCGGGTGACCAGCTGCAGAACGATCGCCCCGCCCATCGACCAGCCGAGGAGCACCACCTCGGCGGCGCCGCGCTCGGCGGCCAGGAGCAGCGCCGCCTCGACGTCCTGCCACTCCGCATCCCCCAGGTGGTAGCGCCCGCCGAGGCTGCGCGGAGCGCCCGGGTCGTTGCGGTAGCTGACGACGAGCGCCGGGAACCCGAGCCGGTGCAGCACCGGGAGCGCGCGCAGGCACTCCTCCCGGGTGGCGCCGCGGCCGTGCACGAGGATCGCCCAGGCGTCGCGGGGCGGGACCCGGGCGGCCGGGGGGACGAACCACGCCGGCATGTCCCCGAGATCCGTGGGGACCGGGACCTCCTCGAACGGCAGCCCCACAGCCGCCGGCGTTCCGGCGTAGAAGTACTGGTTCCAGCGCGCGGGGCCCTCCCCCAGGCGGCCGCCGTCCACACCGAGCAGGCGGCGGGTCACCGTGCGCGCCTGCTCATCGTGGTCGATCACCTCGCCGAGGCGGGCGTGACCCGCTCCCCCGTCGAACCACAGGCCGTAGCGGCCCCCGGCGATCGTCTCCGGCGTCGCCCGCAGCGTCACGGTCCCGGCGCCGACCGCGAGGACCTCGACGTCGTCGGGCCGCTCGGCGTCCGGCGTGACGACCTTGCGCGCGTAGATGGTCGCGAGGGCGGAGACGCCCGCGCCGGCGGCGACGACGACGGAGGCTCCGATGACGGCGCCGCGGATCGTCGCCGCGCGGCTCTGTGAGCTCACCGCTCCGCCTCGCCGAGGCCGCGGGGGGTCCGCCGGGCCGGGTCGCCGTGCGGTGCCGTCGGGCGTGGGCGTGCCGGGGAGACGTCGGCTGCGAAGGGCATGCAGCGATTGTGCCCAGCGCGGAGGCCCGCCGCCCCACGGGGCCGTCATCCGCGTCGTGTCGGCAGGTGCCGGGCCGGGTCGTTAGGGTGAGGCGAGCCATGATGAGAGGAGTGCCGGCCGTGGTCCAGTCCATCGTCGTGCTGTCCGAGCGGGCCCTGTTGGACAGCGACGCCGAGCGCCTGGTGGCGCTGCACGACCCCGAGCGGCCGTCCTTCCGGGTGCTGGTGCCGACCGCCAGCCATCGCCACGTGCTCGCGACCATCCTCGACAAGCTGAGCCTGCTGGAGCTGCGCGAGGCGGTCGACGCGGCCGCCGGTCGCGAAGAACCCGATCGCGCCGTGGCGGAGGCGGACGTCGCGGCATCGGTGGCCGCATTGCAGCGGCAGGGCGTCGAGGCCAGCGGAGACGTCATCGACGGCGGCGACCCGATCGGCGCGGTCACCGCCGAGGTGGACAAGGGCGCCGACGAGGTGATCGTGGTGACCACCCCGCATGCCGTCGAGGACACCCTGCACCGGGACTGGGCGTCAGTGGCGCGGGAGCGCCTGGGCGTTCCCGTACTGCACGTCTACAGCGGCTCGAGCTGGGTCGGCTGATCCGCCGGCCGCCCTCGCCGTGCCCACGCCGAGGGGCGCAGGCCCGCCGCAGGAGCCGGCCGCTGGAGCCGGCCGCTCAGGCCGGTCGCTGGAGCAGGCCGCCCCAGGCGGTCATGAAGAGCAGGAACGCCGCGACGAGGGAGAGCCAGAGCAGCGCCGGCGGCGCGCTCGAGTAGTTCAGGGTGGCCAGGCCGAGCCAGATCGCCAGGATGAGCACGGTGAGCAGCCCGCCGCGGCTCTCGGCGACCGCGCCCGCCGTGAGCCGGGCCTCCTGCGCCGTGACCTGCTCGTCGATCTCCTTGACGTCGGCCGACACCAGGCCGCCGTCGACGTCCCCGTCGTCGTCGTGGTGCAGCAGCCGAGGGATCCGTGCGGCCATGTCCGGGTCGTCGGGATCCGCCTGGGCCTGCGCGCGGCGCAGCTCCTCCTGCTGCCTGCGGGCGGCCGCGACCCGTTCGGCCTTGATCTTCTTCTCCCGGGCGTGCTCACTCCAGTAGATGGGGCCCTGGGCGAAGAGGATCAGCGCGGCCAGGAGCGCCGGGATCCGTAGCAGCCCGGCCGCCTCGGTCGCGGCGAGGTTCACCGCGCCCAGCGCTACGCCGAGCAGCATGGTCAAGGCCGGCTTGAGCCACCAGGTGTAGTCCGACACCGTCCAGGGCTGCTCGGCGATGGCGTCGAACGGCGTCTCCGGGGAGTCCACGGGCTGCCCCACGCCGAGGGGCGACAGTGAGCTCATGTCCAAAGCGTATCGGTATATTCGCGCTCCGATACCCCGGGTTGACCTGAGGTGAGCGGGTCGTGGGAACGGGACGTCCCGCCACGTGGTTGACGTGGACATGACCACCCCGCCCACCCGTTATCGCGTCACGCTCGGCGACGCCGAGTGGCGTCGCCGGTTGAGCCCCCAGGAGTACGCCGTGCTGCGCCAGGCCGCCACCGAGCGCGCCTTCACCGGCGAGTACTGGGATGACCACACCGAGGGCGTCTACGCGTGCCGCGCCTGCGGCGCCGAGCTGTTCCGCAGCGACCAGAAGTTCGACAGCCACTGCGGCTGGCCGTCGTTCTTCGCGCCTCTCGCCCAGGACCGGGTCGAGTACGTCGAGGACCGCTCGCTCGGCATGGTCCGGACCGAGGTGCGCTGCGCGAACTGCGGCTCGCACCTGGGGCACCTCTTCGAGGGCGAGGGCTACGACACGCCGACGGACCAGCGGTACTGCATCAACTCGATCAGCCTGCGCCGGGTTCCCAAGCCCTGACCTGACGAAGGGGCGCACGTGTGTGCGCTCAGGGGGGGTCACCTCGTCGGAATGACCCCCACAAGAGCACACAAGTGCGCCCGGGCGTCAGGGGAGGGTCGTCACCAGGTCGGCCAACGGCAGCCGCGGGCCGGTGAAGAACGGGATCTCCTCGCGCACGTGCCGGCGGGCCTCGACGGCGCGCAGCTCTCGCATGAGGTCGAGGATGCGGTGCAGGTCGTCGGCCTCGAACGCGAGGATCCACTCGTAGTCCCCGAGCGCGAAGGCGCTCACCGTATTGGTCCGGACGTCGGGGAACGTCCGCGCGGCCAGGCCGTGCTCGTGCAGCATCCGCCGCCGGTCGCCGTCCGGGAGCAGGTACCAGTCGTACGAGCGGACGAACGGGTACACGCACACGTACGCGTGCGGCTCCTCACCGGCCATGAACGCCGGTACGTGACCCTTGTTGAACTCCGCCGGCCGGTGCAGCCCGACCACCGACCACACCGGCCGGAGGTGCCGGCCGAGCGTCGTGCGCCGCACCTCGTGGTAGGCCTGCTGGAGCGTCTCCACCTGCGGCGCGTGCCACCAGACCATGACGTCGGCGTCCGCCCGCAGGCCTGCGACGTCGTACCAGCCCCGCACCTCCAGGCCCTTCGCGGTCAGCCCTGCCAGCGTCTGCTCGACCTCACCCGCCAGCCGGGTGCGGTCCTCGGGCAGCGGGCCCGCCGCCCGGTCGGCCGAGAAGACGGACCACATCGTGTACCGGATGGTCTCGTTGATTCGGCGCGCCGACGGGCGCGTCCGCTGGGATCCCGGGCTGCCGGCGTCCGCTGTCGCGGGAGGCTTCACGGCGTCGCTCATGCGGTCATTCTCCCTTGCGGCCCCCCGCCGTCACGGGTCGCCCCGGGTCCGGGCGCCCCGGGTCCGCCGGATCCGCCGGGCGCCCGGGCAGCGACCGGAGCACCTGCGCCGCCGACCGGCCGGCGGCCGCGACGCACGCCGGGATGCCGACCCCGTCGATGACTGCCCCGCAGACCGCGAGTCCAGGCACGGCCGCGACTGCGGCCTGCACCCGCTCCATCGCCTCGGCATGCCCCACGGCGGGCTGCGGCAGGGCGCCGCCCCAGCGCACCACCCTGGTCGCCACGGGCCGCAGCTCGCGCCCGAGCACGGCGCCGAGGTCGGTCAGCGCGAGGGCGGCCAGCTCACCGTCGTCCCGCTGGAGCACGGCCTCCTCCCCGGCCCTGCCGAGCGAGGCCCGGACCACGACGTGCGCCGGGTCGAGCTCGTCGACCCAGGCCCACTTCGCGGAGGCGAACGTCGCAGCCTTGACCGGGTGACCCTCCACGGGCGGGACGAGCAGCCCAGATCCGGTCAGCCCCGACAGGGCCGCCCGCGGGAGGAGCGCGGCGACCACGGCCACGCTCGCGGTCTCGATCCGGCCCAGCTCGGCTGAAGCGGCCGGCGCCACTGCCCGGAGCAGCCGCGCGGCGGGGGTGGGGGGAACGGCGAGCACGACGGCGTCCGCCTCGACCGTCACGGGTGCGGGCACCTGACCGGTCACCAGGCGCCACCCGCCCGCGGTCCGCTCCAGCGACCGCACCGTGACCTTGGTCCTGATCTCGACGCCGCGGCCGGTCAGTTCCTCGGCCAGCCGCGACGGCACCCGCCCCAGGCCGCCGCGCAGACCCGCGAAGACGGGTGCGGGCTCGCCGTCCCGCCGGGTCGCCTCCACGGCGGCCCGGACGCCGGCCAGCAGGGACCCACCCGCACGCGCCTGCTGCCACAGCTGCGGGACGGTGACGCGCAACGACAGTCGGTCGGCGTGGCCCGCGTAGACGCCGCCGAGCAGGGGCTCGACGAGCCGGTCGACGACGGCCGGACCGACCCGGGCGGCGACCCACGAGGCGACGTCGACGTCCGCGCCCACCGGCGTCGGAGGGAGCGTGGGCTCGGCGGCGACCCGGGCGATCTCCTCGGGGGTCAGTAGTCCGGCCAAGGTCTCGGGGCGGCCGGGCACCCCCATCAGCGTGCCGGGCGGGAGCGGGTGGAGGCGGCCGTCCCGCAGGACGCCCACCGAGGTCGTGACCGGATGCACGACGTCGGCGGCCAGGCCGAGCTCGGCGAGGAGCCCCACGGCCTCCGCTCTCCGGGCGAGGACGGACTCCGCCCCGAGGTCGATCTCGAGGTCGCCGAGGGCGCCGGCGAGGAGCTTGCCCCCGATCCGGCCGGACTGCTCCAGGAGGACGACGGCGGGCGCCTCCGCAGCGGTGGCGAGCCGCCAGGCCGCGACCAGCCCGGAGATGCCGCCGCCGACCACGGCGACGGTCGGCCGGCTCCGGATCGCCTGTTCGGACACGACGACGCCCGTCACGGCTCAGGCCGGCCCGCTCACCCGCGACCCGTGGACGACGTCGACCACCCAGGCCAGGACGTCGGGGTCGGCGTCCGGAGGCACGCCGTGACCGAGGTTGAAGACGTGCCCTGGTGCCGCGCGACCGGCCTCCAGGGTCGCCAGCACCCGCTCGCGCAGCACCGGCCGGGGGGCGAAGAGAGCGGCGGGGTCGAGGTTGCCCTGCAGCGCGTACCGCGGCCCGACCCGCCCGGCGGCCTCGTCCAGCGGGAGGCGGAAGTCCACGCCGACGACGTCCGCGCCCGCCCCGGCCATCGCCGCCAGCAGCTCCCCCGAGCCGACGCCGAAGTGGATCCTCGGGACCCCGAGCGCCGCCAGCGGCTCCAGCACGGCGGCGGACGCCGGCCGGACGCTGCGCAGGTAGTCCTCCCGGCTCAGCGCGCCCACCCAGGAGTCGAACAGCTGTACGGCGGTCGCCCCGGCCGCGACCTGGACCTCCAGGAACGTCCGGGCGATCTGCGCGAGCCGGTCGAGCAGCTCGCGCCACAGCGGCGGGTCGCCGAGCATCAGCGCCTTGGTGCGCAGCAGGTCCCGGCTGGGGCCGCCCTCGACGAGGTAGCTGGCGAGGGTGAACGGCGCCCCCGCGAAGCCGATCAAGGGGGTCGCCCCGAGCTCGGCGACGAGGCAGCGGACGGCGGCCGTGACGTACGGGACCTGCTCGGGGGCGAGCGGGCGCAACCGGTCGAGATCGGCGCGGCGGCGGATCGGCTCGGCGACCACCGGCCCCACGCCGGGCACGATGTCGAGGCCCACGCCGGCCGCGGCCAGCGGCACCACGATGTCCGAGTAGAAGATGGCCGCATCGACGCCGTAGCGGCGCACCGGCTGCAGCGTGATCTCCGTGACGAGCTCCGGCCGGCGGCACGACTCGAGCATGCCGATGCCCTCGCGCACCGTGCGGTACTCGGGCAGCGACCGGCCCGCCTGCCGCATGAACCAGACGGGAGTGCACGCAGGGCGATCGCCGCGGCAGGCGCGCAGGAAGTCGGAGTCGGCCAGGGCCGCGGCGTGGCGCTCGGACTGCGTCATGGAGATCGATCCTTACATGGCCCTCGGCAGCGCGTCGTGACGGCCCGTGCCGGCCTGGCCTCGTACGCTTCGGCACGTGGCCGTTCGGAGGATGCCCGACGACGCCCCGGAGGAGTTCCTCGTGGCGGTCAGCGGGCTGCGTGCCGTCCGGCTCCGCCCCGAGGTTCAGCTCGAGGACGTGCCGGCGCCGCAGCGCATCGCCCCGTTCGCCGTCGCCCTGAGCGCCGACGTCGTCGTGGGCGGCGAGGAGCTCTCCACGGGCCGCTTCGTCCTGTTGCACGACCCCGCCGGCCCCGACGCGTGGGAAGGGACCTTCCGGGTCGTCACGTTCGCCCGCGCCGTCCTCGAGCCCGAGCTCGGCGCCGACCCGCTGCTCGGCCAGGTGGGCTGGTCGTGGCTGGAGGAGTCGCTGGACGCCGCCGGCGTCGTCGTCCGGGCCGCCGGTGGGACGGTGACCCGGGTGGTGTCCGAGAGCTACGGCAGTCTGGCGGCCAAGGCGCCCGCCGTCGAGCTGGAGGTGCGGGCCTCCTGGACCCCGGTCGGCGCGATGGGCGACCACCTCGTGGCCTGGTCGATGCTGCTGTGCACGGTCGGCGGCCTCCCCCCGCTGCCGGACGGCGTCGCGCCGCTCGCCCGGCGGCGTTGACCACGGCCCTGCCGTCCCCCTGACGCCGTCCGTGACCGGTGGCGGGCACCTCCCTGCCCGTCCGTGACCGGCCCTCACCCCCGCGGGCGCCCACCGAACGGCTCAAGGCCCTGCCGGGTGTGCCGATCCTCCCTGTACAGCGCCGTCGTCCGAGGGCGCGCCCCAGCATGGAGGCCTGAGTGACCACGGTGGTCGAGCGAACCGGTGTCCCCGCCCCCCGTCCCGGCCGATTCGCGGCTCTCGTCGTCGTGGCCACCCCCGCCCTGCGCGAAGCCGTCGCGCACACCCTGCGGGCGCTCGGGGCCCGGCAGGTCCTCGAGGTGGCGACGGTGGCGGAGGCCCGGGTGCGGGCCGCGGCCGGCGTGGCCGACATCGTCATCGCGGAGGCCGGCCTCCCCGACGGATCCGGGATCTCGCTGGTCCGCGAGCTGCGGACCGCCGGCTGGCTGCGCGGGATGGTCCTGACGACCACCGACGACCCGTACAGCGTGCGGGCGGCGATCAGCGCCGGGGTGCGGTCGTACATCGTGTCGACGGCGTCCTCGTCGGCGCCGGCACGGCTGGGCGAGGGGCGCGGAGAGGGCGTCGACAGCCTCTCCGCCCGGGAGATCCAGGTCCTGCAGCTGGTCGCCGACGGGAAGTCCAACAAGGACATCGGCCAGGAGCTCGGCCTGTCCGCGCTCACCGTCAAGAGCCACCTCGCCCGGATCGCCCGCAAGCTCGGCACGGGTGACCGGGCCGAGATGGTGGTCACGGCGATGCGGGCCGGCGCCGTGGCCTGACCGACTGCCTGACCGACTGCCTGACCGACTGCCTGACCGACCGCCTGACCGACCGACCCCGGCGGCGGCCTGTCCGCGTGTCCCGTCCCGCCGGGTGTCCGGCCCGGACCTGACCTACCGTGTCCCCATGTCCACCGACGCGCTCGAGCCCGAGGCCGACCAGGCGTCGGAACGCGAGCTGCATCCGCTGGAGAGCCCGCGCGACGGCGT
>DATKNA010000421.1:0-6843 GCA_035541595.1 Kineosporiaceae bacterium
GGTCGACGAGGCGCCGGATGTGATCGTCGGCTGTACCGGCGGCGGCTCGAACTTCGGCGGTCTGGCGTTCCCCTTCCTCCGGGAGAAGCTGGCGGGCCGGATGAGCCCGATCATCCGCGCCGTGGAGCCGGCGTCCTGCCCGTCCCTGACCCGTGGCGTCTACGCGTACGACTTCGGCGACACGGCCGGCATGACGCCGCTGTTCAAGATGCACACGCTGGGCCACTCGTTCGTGCCCGACCCGATCCACGCCGGCGGCTTGCGCTATCACGGCATGTCCCCGCTGCTCTCGCACATCTACGAGCTCGGGCTCATCGAGGCGATCGCGCTGCCGCAGACAGAGTGCTTCCGGGCCGCGGTCCAGTTCGCCCGGACGGAGGGGATCGTGCCCGCGCCCGAGCCCACGCACGCGATCGCCGCGTGCATCCGTGAGGCACTCGCGGCCAGGGAGTCGGGCGAGGAGAAGGTCATCTTGACGGCGTTGTGCGGGCACGGGCACTTCGACCTCGCGGCGTACGACGCCTTCCTCTCCGGGCGGATGGTCGATGAGGAGGTCACCGACGCCCGGCTCGCCGCTGCCCTCCAGGAGTTGCCGGTGGTGCCTGCCGGCACGTGACCGCACGAGCTGCCACTCGGTCGGCAGGCCCGGGTCGGACGCGCGAGCGGGCCGACGTCGCCGAGGCCTCGCCGCGACGTGGCCGCTACGGTGACCTCAGCAGCAGGTGACGTGCATCCCGTCATCGGACCGCGCAGGGTCGCGCCGTCCGCCAACCCGCCGCCCGCCGGGAGCGCCCGTGTTCTCCACCATTCTCGTCGCCAACCGCGGTGAGATCGCGGTGCGAGCCTTCCGCGCGGCCTACGAGCTCGGGGTCAGGACCGTCGCCGTCTTCCCCTGGGAGGACCGCAACGCGGTGCACCGGATCAAGGCGGACGAGGCCTACCTGATCGGCGAGCGTGGTCACCCTGTGCGGGCCTACCTCGACATCGACGAGATCATCCGGGTGGCGCGCGGGTCCGGCGCCGACGCCGTCTATCCGGGGTACGGGTTCCTCTCCGAGAACCCTCAGCTCGCCGAGGCCTGCGAGACCGCCGGGATCACCTTCATCGGGCCGCCACCGGCTGTTCTGTCGACGGCCGGCAACAAGGTCCGTGCCGTGGGCGCCGCTCGCGCGGCGGGCGTTCCGGTGCTGCGCTCGTCGCAACCTTCAGCGGACGTCGACGAGCTCGTCGCCGCCGCCCGCGAGATCGGGTTCCCGCTGTTCGCGAAGGCCGTCGCCGGCGGCGGCGGCCGGGGCATGCGTCGGGTCGAGGACGCCGGGTCGCTGCGGCCCGCCTTGCAAACCGCGATGCGGGAGGCCGAGGGGGCCTTCGGCGACCCGACGCTCTTCCTCGAGCAGGCAGTGCTGCGGCCCCGCCACATCGAGGTCCAGGTGCTCGCCGACGTGACCGGCGAGACGGTACACCTGTTCGAGCGCGACTGCTCGGTCCAGCGCCGGCACCAGAAGGTCGTCGAGATCGCGCCGGCGCCCGCTCTCGACCCCGCGATCCGCGACGCGCTCTGCCGGGATGCCGTGGCCTTCGCGCGTCAGGTCGGCTATGTCAACGCCGGCACCGTCGAGTTCCTCCTCGACACCGCCGGTGAGAACGCCGGCAAGCACGTCTTCATCGAGATGAACCCCCGGATCCAGGTCGAGCACACGGTGACCGAGGAGGTCACGGACGTCGATCTGGTCCAGTCCCAGATCAGGATCGCGGCCGGCGAGACGCTCGCCGATCTCGGGCTGACCCAGGACCGGATCCACCTGCACGGGACGGCTCTGCAGTGCCGGATCACGACCGAGGACCCGGCGAACGGCTTCCGGCCCGACACCGGCGTCATCAACACCTACCGTTCGCCGGGGGGAGCGGGCATCCGGCTGGACGGCGGCACGGCCCACGCAGGCGCGTCGATCAGCCCGCACTTCGACTCGATGCTGGTCAAGCTCATCGCCCGGGGCGGGGACTTCCCGACCGCCGTCCGGCGGGCGCGCCGCGCGCTGGCGGAGTTCCGGGTCCGCGGAGTGAGCACGAACATCCCGTTCCTGCAGGCGGTGCTCGCCGAGCCGGACTTCCTGGCCGGCGGTGTCCCCACGTCGTTCATCGACGAGCGTCCCTACCTCACGCAGCGCCCCCCGAGCGGCGACCGCGGGACGAAGCTGCTGAGCTGGCTCGCCGACGTCACGGTCAACCGCCCGTACGGCGAGGCTGAGGTCACCGTCTCGCCGCAGACGAAGCTGCCGGGCCCGGCCGGGCGGGAGACCGCCGTGGGCCAGGGGGCCACCGGCGACCAGGTCCGCTGGCGTCGGACGTTGCGCGACCTCGGACCCGAGGGCTTCGCTCGGGCCCTGCGCCGGGCCAGGGCGGTGGCCGTCACGGACACGACGTTCCGGGACGCCCACCAGTCCCTGTTGGCCACCCGGGTGCGGACCCGGGACCTCGTGCTCCCCGCACCTGCCGTGCAGCGGGCCATCCCACAGCTGCTGAGCATCGAGTGCTGGGGCGGCGCGACGTACGACGTCGCGCTGCGCTTCCTCGGGGAGGACCCTTGGGAGCGGTTGGCGGCGATGCGCGAGGCGATGCCGGACCTGTGCTTGCAGATGCTCCTGCGCGGGCGCAACACCGTCGGCTACACCCCGTACCCGACAGCCGTCACGGACGCCTTCGTCGAGGAGGCCGCCGCGACCGGCGTCGACATCTTCCGGATCTTCGACGCGCTCAACGACGTCGAGCAGATGCGCCCCGCTGTCGACGCCGTCCGTGCCACCGGCTCGGCCGTGGCCGAGGTGGCGCTGTGCTACACCGCCGATCTGGCGGACCCTGCCGAGCGGCTGTACACCCTCGACTACTACCTGCGCCTGGCCGAACAGATCGTCGACGCCGGGGCGCACGTCCTCGCCATCAAGGACATGGCCGGCCTGCTCCGACCGGAGGCCGCGCGCCGCCTCGTGACCGCCCTTCGGGAGCGGTTCGACCTGCCCGTCCAGCTGCACACGCACGACACCGCGGGCGGCCAGCTCGCCACGCTGCTCGCCGCCGTCGACGCCGGCGTGGACGCGGTCGACGCGGCGTCGGCGGCCATGGCCGGGACCACGAGTCAGCCCCCGATGTCCGCGCTCGTCGCCGCGCTCGCCCACACCGCGCGCGACCCTGGGCTGGACCTGCGCGCCGTGATGGACCTCGAGCCCTACTGGGAGGCGGTGCGCCGGGTCTACGCGCCCTTCGAGTCCGGTCTGCCCTCGCCGACCGGGCGCGTCTACGACCACGAGATCCCCGGCGGGCAGCTGTCCAACCTGCGCCAGCAAGCCATCGCGCTGGGCCTGGGGGAGAAGTTCGAGCAGATCGAGGCCATGTACGCGGTGGCCGACAGGATCCTCGGCCGGCTCGTCAAAGTCACGCCATCGTCGAAGGTCGTGGGGGACCTCGCGCTGCACCTCGTGGCCGTCGGGGCCGATCCGGCGGAGTTCGCCGAGCACCCGCAGAAGTTCGACATCCCCGACTCCGTGGTCGGCTTTCTCGCGGGGGAACTCGGCGACCCGCCAGGCGGCTGGCCGGAGCCCTTCCGGACGCGCGCGCTGGAGGGTCGCCAGCTGCCCCGACGGCAGGTCGAGCTGTCGGACGCCGACCACGCCGCGCTGGCCACCGACCGTCGCGGCACGCTCAACCGGCTGCTGTTCCCCGGGCCGACCAAGGAGTTCACCGCCGTCCGGGAGACGTTCGGCGACGTGTCCGTCCTGGACACGGTCGACTACCTCTACGGCCTCCGGCGCGGCGAGGAGCACGTCGTGGAGCTGGATCGGGGCGTCCGGCTGATCGTCGGGCTCGAGGCCATCGGCGACGTCGACGACCGCGGGATGCGGACCGTCATGTGTACGCTCAACGGCCAGCTCCGCCCCATCCAGGTGCGGGACAGGTCCGTCGCCGTCCAGGTCAAGGCCGCCGAGAAGGCGGACCCGACCCGTCCGGGACACGTCGCGGCCCCGTTCGCCGGTGTGGTGTCACTGGCCGTGGGGGAGGGTGACCAGGTCGAGGCCGGGCAGACGGTCGCCAGCATCGAGGCGATGAAGATGGAGGCCTCGATCACGACGCCGGTCGCCGGAGTTGTTCAGCGGGTGGCGATCGGCCCGGTACAGCAGGTCGAGGGTGGGGACCTCGTGCTGGTCGTCGCCTGATCGGCCTCCCTCTCGTGCTCGAGCCTGGTGCGTACACCTGATCGCGATCTTGTAGAGCGCTTGGCCGGCTTCCCGAGGCCCGCCCCAGTCGCTGGTCCGGGTGGAGGAAGGCCCCGCGCTGAAGGGCACTGGAGGAGATCCAGTGGGGTCGAGACCTTCACCGGGGGACGTGTGCGAGGTGGACGGGGCTCAGCAGGGGGTCAGGCGGTCCGCGGCTCCGCCAGGCTCGCCTCCGCCCGGGCGAGGGCCTGGGCGTACCACGGCTCGGCGTCGAGCGCGGTCGCCAGGCGCAGGTGGACCAGGGCCTCCCGGTGCCGGCTGCGTCGCTGCAGGGTCCGCCCGAGGCCGGCGTGCGCGTAGTGGTGCGTGGGGTCGAGTTCGACGACCCGTCGGAACAGGGTCTCGGCCTGCTCGAGCCGAGCGCAGTCGAAGCTGGCGCGAGCGGCCAACACCAGGACGGCGACCGTGTCGGGCTCGGCCTCGACCAGCGGCTCGACGACGGTGAGGGCGGCATGGGGGTTCCGGCTCGCGAGCAGACGCTCCGCCTGCCGGTAGCGCTCCACGGCGTCCATGTGCACTCCTCGCCCTCGCGTGCCACACCGGTGCGATCCGGTACCGATGGTCGGACAACAGGGCACGCCGCCCGCGTTGTTCCCACCGAGGGTCGCGCGTGCCGGGGCCGCGGCGCCAGCGCGCGTTCGGGCGGCGCGTCGGCCGGGGGCCGCGCGGTGCCTGGCGCGCGTCGGGTCGTAGCAGCGTGGGATGGTGCTCGCGTGCACACGGGTCTCGTCGCCGCAGTCGTGACGGCGTCACTGCTCGCGGCGGCCTCGGGCCTCGTCGCCGCCGTCCGGAACCGGCCGCCGGGACTCATCACCCTGGCCCTGGCGGCCGTGGCCGCCGTGCTCACCCTGATCCAGTCCGCGGCCGCGGCCGTCGACCTCGTCCGGGGGCACCGGCCGGCCGAGCTGGCGACGTCCATCGGGTACCTCGTGGGCATCGTCGTCGTCCTGCCGCTCGCGATCGCCTGGGCGGTCGCCGAGCGCACCCGGTGGAGCGGGGTGGTCGTCGCGGTCGGCGGGGTCACGGTCGCGGTGATGACGGCGCGCCTGGTGATGCTGTTCCGGGGCACCGGTGCCTGACCCGACGTCCGCCGTCTCGCCGGCCCCGCCCGAGCGGGGCCCGCGGCCGACCGCGACCGGCCCGGGCCGGGTGCTCGTGGCCGTCTACGCCGTCTTCGCCCTGGCGGCGACGTCGCGGGCGGCGGTGCAGATCGCCACCGACTACTACCGGGCGCCTCTGGCCTACCTGCTGTCCGCGTTCTCGGCCGTGGTGTACATCGTCGCGACCGTCGCCCTGGCGAGCCGGGGGAGCCGAGCCCGCCGGGTGGCCTTCCTCGCCTGTTCGGTGGAGCTGGTCGGCGTCCTCGTCGTCGGGACCGTCAGCCTCCTGGCACCGCAGGACTTCCCCCGGGCCACGGTCTGGTCGGGGTACGGCTCGGGGTACGGGTTCGTGCCGCTCGTCCTGCCGATGATCGGCCTGTGGTGGCTGCGCCGCACCCGGTGACGCCCGGCCACGATCACGCCCTCTCCCGGTGAGCGTCTGGGCGAACTACGGTCGAGCCATGGCGGCGGAGTCGGTCGCGGCCGGCGGCCTCGTCGGTCGGGACGAGGTGATCGGCAGGCTGTACCGCGTCGTGGCGGATGCCGTCGCGGGCCGCGGATCGCTCATCCTGCTCACCGGGGAGCCGGGCGCGGGCAAGTCCGCGGTGCTGACGGCGACCGCCGAGCACGCCACCGTCCTCGGCGCCGCCTGTGGGCAGGGCGCCGGCTGGCCGGGGGAGGGTGCGCCGGCGTACTGGCCGTGGCGGCAGGCGCTGCGAGGCGTGCGGCGCTCGGGCGTCACGGCTGCGGCCGCCGATCCTGTCCCCGGTTCCCGGGAGGGGGACCTCGGTGATGGCGAGCCCCCCGCCTCGGCCCGGTTCCGCCGCTTCGACGCCGCGGCGTCCCGCCTGATCGAGCTCGCCCGCGAGCGCCCGCTCGTCGTCCTGCTCGACGACCTCCACTGGGCCGACGAGGCCTCGGTCTCGTTCCTGGCGTTCCTCGCCCCCCGCCTGACGGCGGCCCCGCTCGCCGTCGTCGGCGCCTACCGGGACGTCGGAGACGCGCCGGTCGCGGCACTGGCCGCTCTCGCCGCCCGTAGTACGGTCGTCCCGCTCGGCGGCCTCGCCGCGGCCGCCGTGCGCCGGATCGTCGCCGACGTGCTCGGGCCCGACCAGGCCGAGGACGTGGCCGCCGACGTGGTCCGGCGCACCGGCGGGAACCCGTTCTTCGTCCACCAGCTGTGCTGGGTGATCGCCGCGGGCGGCACGGCCGGCGAGGTGCCGCCGGGGGTGCGCGGCGCGCTCGAACTCCGGTTCGCCGCGATGGACGACGACGCCCGGCGCTCCACCCCCCTCCGATCCGACGGCGACACCGTCGCGGCCGGCGTCCAGGCCCTGCACGAGGTGCTCGGCGCCGCCGCGGCCCTCGGGCCCGGATTCGACCCGGCGCTGCTGGAGGCCGTGACGCAGCAGCCGGGGGATGCGGTCAGGACGGCTCTGCAGCTGGCCCGGCGGCACCGCATCCTCATGGTCGCG